>NZ_JBKGGW010000002.1:0-390689 GCF_052041945.1 Pseudomonas sp. SMN11
CCATGTGCCCACCATCATAATTTCTGCGCCTGGGAGATCGAGCGCCGCCCGCGCGGTGCTCGATCTCCCAGGAACTGAACTTCTCAAGGCAGGCACTCCTGAACCAACCCCTTATTCCGCCTTACCCTGCACACTCGAAACCCACTGCTCACTGCGACTATGCCCACTGGTCCTCAACAACCCCAGGTCCAGCCCATTCTCGCCATCCGCCGCGCCTTTGCCCTTGGCCATCTCGGCAATCGCCGTACCCAGGTCCACCGGCGAATTGGACACATCGACCGACACATCCCGGCGGTAATCATTGCCACTCAGGGTTTCCCGCGTAACCGAGCCGGCATCGAGCGCGACCGCACCCTTGGCCGACTGCAGGCGGGCGCCAACCAGTTGGGCATCGCCGCCCACCTTCAGCTGGACGCCGTCACTGCCTTTGAGCACCGCTTGCTGGCCCACGCTGTCACGCTGCACGTGCGACACATCGAGGCTGAAGGTCGGCGAGATGCCTGGGTCGGCCTTGCTCAAGGTAGACCCGGCCTTGTCCTTGACCTTGCCGCCCAGTGGCCCGGCCAGCGAGGTGGCGGCATTGAGGTAACCCTGCGGGTTTTTCTCGTGGCTCAGGCGTGCATCGCCCTTCACCGTCAGGGTATCGACGCTGTCCTTGCGGCTGGCGATTCGCAGGTCACCATCGACTATTCCGGTGATACGCCCGGCTTCGAGGCTGGCGCCTTCGATGCGGGTATCACCACGGCTTTGCAGGTTGATGGTTTCGGCGCGCAGGTTGCTGGTGTTCCAGGTCTGGTTGCCGCGCTTGTCCAACTCGACCTTGGCCCGGCCATGCAGGCCACGGGTGTCGGTGGTGCCTGCGGTCATGTTGAAACCGGCACCGGCGGTGATGTCGAGATTGTTGCGCTGCTCCTGATTGGAAGAAGCCTCGATCAGTATGCCGCCGCTGGACGCGTTGAGCTCGATCTGCTCGGCGGAGGCCTGCAGGCCCTCCAGGTGCAAGGCTAAGTCCTCGCGAGCAGCGCTGCTGAGGGTCAGGTTGCCGGCGCTGGTGAACTGGGCATCGACGGCCTGGCGAGCGCTTTCATCTTGCGTGCCATGGCTGAAGTGGCCACCGATGCCGCCGCCTTTTGTCTCACCTATCTTGGCAGCCAGTTCCAGGCCTCCGCCCAGTTTGCCGCCGCTGGCTTGCTGGGTGTCGTTGCCTGCCTTGACCCGCAGGCGGCCGTCGCTGTGCAGGCGAACATCGCCCACCTTGGCTTCGCGGCTGCCGATACGGGTGCCTTCCAGCAACAGGTCACCTGCGCTGCTCAGGCGCACTTCACCCTTGGCGTCGATCTGTGCCACGTGGGCCTTGGTTTGCACTGTTTGCTGCTGCACGTGGTCAAGGTAGCCACGTCCATCGAAACCGGTGCTGCCGGGGCGGTTGCCGACTTTGGCCCAAGCGTTGCCGTCAAGCTGGCGGGTCAACTCTTCGGTGCGGTCGTTGGCCTGGGTCAGCGACAGGTTGCCAGCACTCTGGATGACCACCTCGCCTTCACCGCCATCCATGCGTGTTCCTTCATAGTGGCCATCGCTACCCAACTGGATCTGAATGCCCTGTTGCCCGTAAAGGCTGCCAGGTACCGCGGTGCTGGCCGTTGCCTGCTTGTCCAGCGAACCACCCTTGCCCGCGCCGCGCCCGTTCAGGTCACTGCCGGAGCTGGTGTCGAGGCGCAGGTCACCGCCAAAGGCCAGACGCTGCACGCTGTCCTCCTGGGTGTTTTCGGCGGCACGCATCCTGTGCTTTTGGGCATCGATCTGCAGTTGGCCGGCATTGGCGCGCCAGGCGGTACCTTGGTCGTCGATGGTGTCGGCCTTGACCTCGACCTTGGCACCCGACAGCTCACTCACCTGAGCAATGCCACGGCGCTGGTTTTCCAGGCGTTTGAGGTGCTCCACGGTCATGTCGGCGCCGACGCTGGGCGCCACCATGGCGTCTTCGGGTGATGCCTGCTGAAAGCGTGCGGCCTCTTCGCCTTGTATCAGGCGTTCGATCGGCCGGGTCAGGTCGCGGTATTCGACGCTGGCGCCTAGGCTGCCCGACCACTCGTTGCGAAGCTCTTCACGGTCATGGGTGTCCACAACAGCACGGTTGTCGATGCGCTTGGCGGTGACCTTGAGGGTATCGCCGCCAGTGACGCGTGCCGCTTCGGTCACCAGTTCGTCAGCATCGACGTTCACGTTGCCACTGGCCTGTAGTTCGCTGCGTTGGGCCTTGCTGTCGCGCTCGGTCACCACGGTGCTGTTGTGATGGCCTTCGAACAGGCTGCCCAGGCGGTCGATGCCACCGGTGACGGTCAAGCCACCGCCGCTCTGGCTTTCACCGTTGGTAGTTTCGTGTTCATTGCGGGTGGCGCCCAGTGTCACTTGCCTGGCCTTCACATCAAGGTCGCCAGCACTGGCCTGGACTTTGGAGCCGTTGACTTGCAGGTGGCCCTCGCTGCTCACGCCAACCGTGGCCCCCTTCAGCTCGCTGGCCACCTGCGTGGTCTCGCGCAGCTTTTCACTGCTGGTGACCACTTCATAGGCCACGCCCGCCGCATACTGGCGCGACTCCGGTTTGCCGTCTTCTGCTACCTGAGTTTGCCGGGCACTGGCTGTCAAACCCCGTTGCTGATCGCGGCTGTCGCTTTCGTTGACCGCTTGCGTGCTGCCGATCAGCACGTCGCCCTTGGCTTCCACTTGTAGGTGCTGCCCGGCTTCCACCCTGGCGCCCTGGATACGCAGCTCTTCGGCACTGGCCAGGCGCAGGTTACTGGACGAGCTGACATCGCTGACCAGCACCTCTTGCTGACGTGTGGTGCTCTCGTGATCACTGCCGAACAGACCGAACAGCTTGCTGTCGCTTTTGCGCTCGGTGGAACGGCTGCTGCCATGGTCCGCTTCGATCGCCAGCGCGCCTTTTTCGCTGTACAGCACGGCATCCTTGTTGCCATGCACGGTGCTGCCCTTGATGCTGACCTGGTCGGCATGGATATTCAGCTTGCCATCCGCAGTGACGCTGCTGCCGGCAACGCTTTGGCCCTCGATGTCGCTGCCCTTGCGATCGCCGAAGAAACTGCCGGAGACCAGGTCGCCTCGGTAGTTGGCATCGTTGCTGCGTTGCTGCAGGGCGGTGGTGCCGATCTCGACCTGCTTGGCGTTGAGGCCCATGTCGCCGCGGCTATGCAGGGTGCTGCCCTGGACCTTGAGTGTGTCTTTGGCGTTGACCGTCATGCGCTGGGCGCTCAGCGTGCTGGGCCGCGCGGTTTCCGTATATTGGTCGGTATCGCTGTCGCCGCGCCAGAGGTCCTTGCGATGGCGCACCTGCTCTTTGAATTGCTTGCTGTCGATGCCGGCCACGATGTCGAGGTTGGCACCGCTGTCGAGGGTCATGCCACTGCCGGCCTTCAACTCGGCGGCGACCAGGCGCATGTCGGCGCCGGACTGCAAGGTGATGCCGTCGCTGCCCTGCAACTGCACACCCCGTTGCTGGCGCTCGGTGGTGGTGCTTTCACGGCTGTACGTTTCGCGGGTGATGAACAGGAACTTTTTGTTCCAGCTGTCGCGGTCGTGGCTGATGTTTTCGCGGGTTTTGGCGTCCAGGGTGAGTTTCTTGCCAGCCTTGGCTTCGATGCGCTCGGCCTTGCCATCGACGGCGCTCAATGTCAGGTCATCGGCAGCGGTCAGCAGCAAGGCGCCTTGCTCACTGTGCAGTTCGGCAGGGTTGTCGGCTGTGCCACTAACGTCCAATGAGCCGGCCGAGTGGATGGCGATGCCGTTGTCGGCCTTTACCTTCGACCCCATGCGCACGCCCGCACCTTCGGCAGTGCTCACCACACGAATGCGCCCGGCACGCATGGCACCGAACAGGTTGGCGTCGATGCTCGACGGGGTGCCCGGCAGGTGTTCGAGGATCTGGCCATCTGCGTGGGCGATGCGATTGCGACCAACGGTCACGTTGAGGTCACCCTTGGCCATGAGCAAGCCTTGGTGGTCCACCTTGGGGGCAATCAGATCAAGCGCACCCTCGGCATTGGCCTGGCCGCCCTGTAGCACCTGCAAGGTGCCAGCGGAGTTCAGGGTGTTTAAATGGCGCAGCTGTTCATCCTGCAACTCGGGTGTGCCGACCACGAACCCGGCGCGGGTGGTGTTGATGAAGCTGCCGCCATTGAGGGTGATGCCGTTGGGGTTGGCCAGGATGTAGTCGGCAGGGCGGCCGAAGATTTCCTGCGGGCCCTCGATCAGCGAGGCGTTGCGGCTGACCACCTCGTTGAGAATGGTCGATGCTGCCTGGCCCTGGAACTGCGGGTTGGCGGCCAGCGCTCCAGCCAGTTGCGACTGGCCGTCCTGCAGGGCGTTGTTCAGCACCACGCCGGCGCGGGCGACGTTGTAGTCGAGGAACTGGTTATGCGACAGACCACTGGCGTTGGGCGGGACGATGTCGATCACCGGAACGCCATGAACGTTGCTGATGATGGGCGTCCCTGCGGGGCTACTGGCTGCCTCCAGCCCACCCTGCGCCAGAGCGCTGGTGGGACCGAGCAGGGCGAGGAAGATTGCCCAGCGCAAGGTATCTGGGCGGGTAGACGCTAACGGCGAGAGTATCTGCATGTTCTCGTTCTCTTTGTTGTTCTTGTTGTGGGTGAATCAGATGCTCAGGGTGCACTCCAGTACCCAGAAACCAGGTTCCCGACGGGAGCGGGGCAGGTCGCTGGCGTAGAGGGCGCGTTGGTAGTCGAGGCGCAGCCGGGCATTCGGCAGGCTCAGTTCGATGCCGGCGGCTGCGCCTGCCAGGCGTTGCGAGGGTTTGCCAGTCGCTGGCCGGGTCCAGCCCGCATCCAGGCCAAAGTACGGGCGTATCTGCAGGGGGTGGGCCCAGTTCGCCGGTAGCGATTGGCTGACGGTATTGCGCCAGGCCGCGCCGCTGGCGCCGGAGTAGGTTTGCAGGCGAAAGCCACGTACGGTCGAGTCGTCGCTGACCAGTAGCTGCTCGACGGCGGGCAACGCGTGTTCGCTGTACTGCAACGCCAGTTCGCTTTGCCAGCGCCAAGGTGTGTCAGGCGGCCCCTGACGCAGGTGCAGCAGACTGGCGCGGTACTTGCGAAAATCCGGGCGCAGGCGTTCCGCTCCCATTGGCGACTCGTCGGCAGCAAGCCAGTCCAGGCCTTGGGCAACACCCACGTACCCATTCCATAACCCGCCTTCGAGCCACAGCAAGTTGATGCCAGCCTCAATGCTGGTGAGTGTCGGGCTTTGCTGGGTAATGACGGCACCCGCGCTGCGGTTGACCAGTTGCTTGCGGTCCAGCCGTGCACTGGTGCTGAGCATGCCTTGCTGGTTGCGCCACAGCACCCGCTCGATGCTCAGGCCCTGGTAGCTGCTGCTGCCGTCGCTGATCTGCCGACTGTGCGGCAGCGGTGCTTCGTAGGTCAGTTGGCTGGCGTTAAGGGCAAAGGTCCAGGGGCCGTAAGGTACGCTGTAGTACAAGGTGATGCCTTGCACTTGGCCGGGGGCGTGGAAGACGCTGGAGAGCAATGACACGCGCAGGTCGTCGTTCAGCCCCAGCGGGCTGTCCAGGCCGAGGCCCAGGTTCAGGCGGTAGCGGCCGGTCAACTCACTGCCGCGGTTGTCCAGGCGACTGTCCAGGTGCCAGCGCGAGCCTATCTTGCTCGGTTGCAGCACAACCCGGGTGCCACCCTGCAGTTCGCCTGGCAGCAAGTCCATGCCCAGATCGTAGGCGCGCAGGCGATTGAGCTGGTCGAGCCCTTGTTCGAGGTCGGGCAGGTGCAGTGGTTGGCCCAGAACCCCAGGGAAGGCGCCGTTCAGCGACAGCGGCAACGCTGGGCCGGCGAGCTCGATGGATTCGACGAAACCTTCGACGATGACGATGTCCAGTGGCGCGTCGTCTCGAGGATGTTGGCGCAAGTAGGGTCGGCTGGTCGGAAACCCCGCGTTGACATACTGCTGGGTGATGCCCCTGAGCAGGCTATTGATGTCATCGATGCCCATGCAGGGCAGAAGCCGCTCGCGCAGAGCGGGCTCGAGCGCCTGATCCGGAAGTTGGCGGTTGCCGATGATGCGCAGGCCGGACACGGCCCAGCACTGACTGTCGACCGGCTGGGCGGTGGCCTGCTCGTTGCGTTCGGGCAAAGATGGCTGCTGCCAGCGCTTGAGCCGCTGTTGCTGTTCGAAATGCCGCAGGGATTGCTGCTGGTCGCGCAGTTGCTGACTGGCGGGGTCGTCAGCCAGAGCTGAATGGGAGATCAGCATGCCAGCCAGGCAACCGGCGAGCAGCCTGTTGACGGAGTGGCAGAGTCGGCATGGCATGAAGCATCCTCGCAATTGGCGTACGGATTACGTACTCGTTTGCGTGGATGCTAAAAATTCATGCAGTCGGTTGGATGCAGTCTCCGGCCTAAGCAGTGCGTAGGGCAGGCGAGTATTAGAAGTATGAAAGGTCCTACAATCTCAATCTGATTGTAGGACTATCAAGGGCGAATCTCGATCAGGGTGCCATCGCGGACCAGGTCCCACACTTCCTGCATGTCGCGGTTGCGCATGGCGATGCAGCCATCGGTCCAGTCGAGGGTGTGGAAGTACCACTCGGGGTAGTTATCGTCGACCGGCGTGCCGTGGATCATGATCATGCTGCCGGCGCTCCAGCCTTCGCGGGTGGCGCGGGCAGCATCGCTGATGTTCGGATAGGTGATGTGCATGGCCAGGTTGAAGCGGTCGCTTTCCTTGCGCCAGTCCAGCCAGTACAGGCCTTCCGGGGTCTTCTTGTCGCCTTCGCGTTCCTTGGCGCCCTTGGGCTGCTTGCCCAGGGAGATGCGGTAGGTCTTCAGCGGCTCGCCGCGGCTGATCAGCTGCAGGCGCCGCTCGGACTTGATCACCAGCACCTTGTCGATCAGTGGCTGCATGGCGGCCTGGGACTGCGACTGTACCGGCGCGGGCGGTTGCGGCTTGCGAATGATGACTTCGGTGAAGGCCGCCTGGGACACCGTGGTAACGCAAAGGCAGAAAAGGGCGAACAACCAACGCATGAAGCGGTACCTGCAAACTTAAGTGGTGGGCGAAACATTCATCGGCGGCAGGTATTCATGGCCAATCGGGTAGTGCTGCCTGATGCGGTCGCGATAATAGCATTCTAGTGTGCGAGTGACGGTGCGGAAAGCCAGCTCGCCCCACGGGATTTCGTGTTCCTCGAACAACCGTACCTCCAGGCTTTCGACACCGACGGCGAAATCAAGGTCCGCCAGCTCGGCACGGAAGAACACATGCACCTGGTTGATGTGCGGCAGGTCGAACAGTTGGTACAGGGCCATGTCCCCAACCCGGGCACAGGCTTCCTCGACCGTTTCGCGACGGGCGGCGTGGTCGAGGGTTTCGCCGTTCTCCATGAAACCGGCCGGCAGCGTCCAGAAGCCGCGACGCGGCTCGATGGCGCGGCGGCACAGTAGCACCTGGCTGCCCCAGGTGGGCAGCACCCCGGCGACAATGTTGGGGTTCTGGTAATGGATGGTCTGGCAATACTCGCAGACGAACCGCAGACGGCTGTCGCCCTCGGGGATCCGCTGAATGACCGGCTGGCCGCACGCGCTGCAAAATTTCATGCTGTTCTTCCCTATTGACCGGGTTATCTTGGCGCGCCACGCGGGGTTGCCGCAAGCGCACAGGGCTTGGGTGCTTCGCGGCTTTGGTGCATCATGCAAGGCAGGCCTTGGAAACGAGAGTGCGCAATGCTGGACGAGCTACTTCGCCGTATGAGCAACCACCAACCCGCTTCACTGGAAACCGACCGACGGTTCCCCGAGGCGGCGGTACTTTTGCCCATCACCCGCAGCGAAGCGCCCGAACTGGTCTTGACCCTGCGTGCCAAGGGGCTGTCGACCCACGGCGGCGAAGTCGCCTTTCCGGGCGGGCGCCGCGACCCGGAAGACCCGGACCTGGTATTCACTGCCCTGCGCGAGGCCGAGGAAGAAATCGGTCTGCCGCCCGGCCTGGTCGAGGTAATCGGCCCGCTCAGCCCGCTGATCTCCCTGCACGGCCTGAAAGTGACCCCGTTCGTCGGCTTGATCCCGGATTTCGTCGAATACCGCGCCAACGATGCCGAAATCGCGGCAGTCTTCAGCGTGCCACTGGAATTCTTCCGTCAGGACCCGCGGGACCACACCCACCGTATCGATTACCAGGGCCGCAGCTGGTACGTGCCCAGCTATCGCTATGGTGATTACAAGATCTGGGGGCTGTCGGCGATCATGATCGTCGAGCTGGTCAATCTGTTGTATGACGCTGGTATCAGCCTGCATCAACCCCCCGAGCGCTATATCGAAATCTGAGCGGGGCACACCCCGCCGTCTGCGTGAACCCCCTGAGGAGCGAACATGAAATACCGCCTGGGCGACCATCGGGTCGAATGCCACCCCACCAGCTGGGCCGCACCCAACGCCACCCTGATTGGCAAAGTGCGCCTGCAGGCCCGTGCCAGCGTGTGGTTCGGTGCGGTGCTGCGGGGCGACAACGAACTGATCGACATCGGCGAGGGCAGCAACGTCCAGGACGGTACCGTGATGCACACCGACATGGGCTCGCCACTGACCGTGGGCAAGGGCGTGACCATTGGCCACAACGCCATGCTGCATGGCTGCTCGGTGGGCGACTACAGCCTGATCGGCATCAACGCCGTCATCCTCAACGGCGCGCGCATCGGCAAGCATTGCATCATTGGCGCCAACGCGCTGATCCCGGAGGGCAAGGAAATTCCTGATGGCTCGCTGGTGATGGGCTCGCCGGGCAAGGTGGTGCGCGAGCTGACCGAACAGCAGAAACGCATGCTCGAAGCCAGCGCTGCGCACTATGTACACAATGCCGAGCGCTATGCGCGGGAGCTGGTGGTCGACGATGAGTGAAGTTGCTGTAGAGCGGCCGGTGGCTTCGCCGTGCGTGAGTATCTGCGCGCTGGACGAGCAGGATATCTGTACCGGCTGCCAGCGCACCGTGGCCGAGATCGGCCGTTGGGGGCGGATGAATAATGAAGAGCGTCGGCTAGTGCTCAAGCTCTGTCATGAAAGAGCGGTGGCTGCAGGATTGATTATCGGGGCGTGATTCTGTGCTGGCTTCTTCGCGGGGCAAGCCCGCTCCCAAAGGCCTGATGATGCCTTGAGTCGAGTGTCGAACCTGTGGGAGCGGGCTTGTCCCGCGAAGAGGTCGCCGTTAATCTGTCGGGCTTGCCCACAGATCTCAAGCCATGTTCTATCTCATTGCCTATATCAGTAGCGTAGTGCTGATCAACTACGCCTTCTCCAGCGCCCCGCACCTGGACATCATCTGGTCCTGCTGGGGTGGCCTGGTGTTCATCCTGCGCGACATGGTGCAGACCCGCTACGGCCATGGCGCGCTGATCGCCATGCTGCTGGCCCTGGTGCTGTCGTACGCCACCTCGGAGCCGGCCATCGCCCTGGCCAGCGCCACCGCGTTCTTCGTCTCCGAGCTGATCGACTGGCTGGTGTTCAGCATCACCCGCCGGCCGCTGCGTGACCGTCTGTGGCTGAGCTCGGCGCTGAGCATTCCGGTGGACACCTTTATCTTCTTCGGCATGATCGGCGCACTCACCCCGGCGGTGATCGGCACCGCCATGGCCTCGAAATTCGCCGGTGTCACGGCCGTCTGGCTGGCCATGGCATTTCGTGCTCGGCGGGCCGCCGTAGCGGGTTGATGGTGTAGAATACCGGTCCTTTTTCAGCGGGCCGTGCCAAGCCTGGTGCGGCCCCGGACGCCTTCGAGGACCTGAAATGACCCGTATCGGAACCCCATTGTCGCCAACCGCGACCCGTGTACTGCTCTGCGGCTGTGGCGAGCTGGGCAAGGAAGTGGTGATCGAGCTGCAGCGCCTGGGCGTCGAGGTGATCGCCGTCGACCGCTACGCCAATGCCCCGGCGATGCAGGTGGCGCACCGCAGCCACGTGGTCAACATGCTCGATGGCGTTGCCCTGCGGGCGATCATCGAGGCGGAAAAACCACACTACATCGTGCCGGAAATCGAAGCCATCGCCACCGCCACACTGGTCGAGCTGGAGAACGAAGGCTTCAACGTGGTGCCGACTGCCCGTGCCACCCAGCTGACCATGAACCGTGAAGGCATCCGCCGCCTGGCCGCTGAAGAACTGGACCTGCCAACCTCGCCTTACCACTTCGCCGACACTTTCGAGGACTACGCCAAGGCCGTGGCCGATGTCGGTTACCCATGCGTGGTCAAGCCGGTGATGAGCTCCTCGGGCAAGGGCCAGAGCCTGCTGCGCAGCGATGCGGACCTGCAGAAATCGTGGGACTACGCCCAGGAAGGCGGCCGTGCCGGCAAGGGGCGGGTGATCATCGAGGGCTTCATCGACTTCGAATACGAAATCACCCTGCTGACCGTTCGCCATGTGGGCGGCACCACCTTCCTCGAACCGGTCGGTCACCGTCAGGAGAAGGGCGACTACCAGGAATCCTGGCAGCCACAGGCGATGAGCGCGAAAGCCCTGGCCGAGTCGCAGCGCGTGGCCAAGGCAGTCACCGATGCACTGGGTGGTCGTGGCCTGTTCGGCGTGGAACTGTTCGTCAAGGGCGACCAGGTGTGGTTCAGCGAAGTCTCGCCGCGCCCGCATGACACTGGCCTGGTGACCCTGATTTCCCAGGACCTGTCGCAGTTCGCCCTGCACGCCCGTGCCATTCTTGGCCTGCCGATCCCGGTGGTGCGCCAGTTCGGGCCATCGGCTTCGGCGGTGATCCTGCCGGAAGGCCAGTCGCAACAGACCAGCTTTGCCAACCTGGGGGCAGCGCTGAGCGAGCCTGACACCGCCATTCGCCTGTTCGGCAAGCCGGAGATCAACGGCACCCGCCGCATGGGCGTGTGCCTGGCGCGTGATGAGTCGGTCGAAGCGGCGCGGGCCAAGGCGACCCGTGCTTCGCAGGCGGTCAAGGTCGAGTTCTGATCCGAGATTGCAGGGGGCCGCTTTGCGGCCCCAATGGCTCAAAGCTCGGTATTGCGGGTTTCTTTCAGGCACAGCACGGCAATCAGGCTGATCACCGCCGCGGCCGACACATAGCCCCCCACCCAGCTCAACCCTCCCATGCTCACCAGCTTCTGGGCAAAGAACGGAGCCGCCGAGGCCCCAACGATGCCGCCCAGGTTGTACGCCGCCGAAGCCCCGGTATAGCGCACGTGAGTCGGGAACAGCTCAGGCAGCAGCGCCCCCATCGGTGCGAAGGTCACGCCCATCAGGAACAGCTCGATGGCCAGGAACAGCGCCACGCCAGTGGTCGAGCCTGAAGTCAGCAGCGGTTCCATGGTAAAGCCCGACGCCACCGCCAGCAGGCCGCCGACGATCAGCACTGGCTTGCGCCCGTAACGGTCGCTGAGCCAGGCCGACAGCGGCGTGGCCAGTGCCATGAACACCACGGCGAAGCACAGCAGGCCGAGGAAGGTTTCACGGCTGTAACCCAGCGTGGTCACGCCGTAGCTGAGCGAGAACACCGTCGAGATATAGAACAGCGCATAGCACACCACCATGGCGGCTGCGCCCAGCAGGGTTGGCATCCAGTACTTGCCGAACAGGTCCACCACCGGCATTTTCACCCGTTCGTGGCGGGCGACTGCCTTGGCAAATACCGGGCTTTCCTCAAGCTTCAGGCGCACATACAGCCCCACCATCACCAGCGCGGCACTGAGCAGGAACGGAATGCGCCAGCCCCAGTCACGGAACTGCTCGTCACTGAGCAGCATGGCCAGGGTCAGGAACAGGCCGTTGGCCGCCAGGAAGCCGATCGACGGGCCAAGTTGCGGGAACATGCCGAACCAGGCGCGTTTGCCCTCCGGCGCGTTTTCGGTGGCCAGCAGTGCCGCGCCGCCCCATTCGCCACCCAGGCCCAGGCCTTGGCCGAAGCGCAGCAGGCAGAGCAGGATCGGTGCCCACACGCCAATGCTGTCATAGCCCGGCAGTACGCCGATCAGCGTGGTCGAAACGCCCATCAGCAGCAGCGAGGCGACCAGGGTCGACTTGCGCCCGATGCGATCGCCGAAGTGGCCGAACAGTGCCGAGCCCAGCGGGCGGGCAAGAAAGGCGATGCCGAAGGTGATGAAGGCCGCGAGCATCTGCGCGGTGCCCGAGCCGGACGGGAAGAACACCGGGCCGATCACCAGCGCAGCCGCGGTGGCATAGACGTAGAAATCGTAGAACTCGATGGCGGTGCCGATGAAACTGGCGGTGGCGACCCGCGCTGGCGAGTTGACTGGCGCGGCAGGCGCCTCGGCATAGGTGCTGGTTGTCATTAAGTAGGTCCCTAACAGTCTGGTCCGCTCCATGGCATTGTCCGTGGCCTGTGCAGGCGTTGAAGGCAGGCACGGCTTGGCGGACGCCGGAGCGTATTGTTGTTGTGTTCGCACGACTGACACCAGCCCAGAAGGGTAGGGGTGGGAGCGGGCACTGTTCGGGGTGTTGAAGCAGGACCGCGGGGCGTATCAGTGGAGCGGACTGGCCGTGTGGCGCCGGGTGCGGGTAGCAGGCGGAACGGCGGGGCTGGGTAAGCGTGACCCGAGTATAGCTATCGGGTCACGGTCCACACCAGTACCTTGCTGGCGCAATTGTCCTCTGTTTCGAGGATTTCCAGGCGATAGCGGCCGATCTTCAGGCAAACGGCGCTTTCGGGAATGCTTTCGAGGGCTTCGGTGACCAGCCCGTTGAGGGTTTTCGGGCCACCGTCGCAGGGCAGGTGCCAGCCCAGGGTACGGTTGATTTCGCGCAGCGAAGCGGTGCCTTCGATGACGAAGGTGCCATCGGGCTGCGGGTGTACGTGCGGGTTGTCCAGGCTCTGTTCGTCCTCGAACTCGCCGACGATTTCTTCGAGTATATCTTCCAGGGTGACGATGCCCAGCACCTCGCCATACTCGTCCACCACCACGCCCAGGCGCCGCTGCTGCTTGTGGAAGTTCAGCAACTGCATCTGCAGGGGCGTGCTTTCTGGCACAAAGTAGGGCTCGTAGCAGGCTCCCAGCAGTTGCTCCAGGGTCAGCTCGGCCTTGGGCAGCAGGTGGCTGATGAGCTTGGTGTTGAGGATCGCTTCGACCTGGTTGATGTCGCTGTGGTACACCGGCAGACGCGTGTGCCGGCTGACGATCAATTGCTCGATGATGTGCGCGATGGAGTCGTCGAGGTTTATGCCATCGACCTCGTTGCGTGGCACCAGGATGTCGTTGACGGTGATCTTGTCCAGCGACTGCAGGCCGTCCAGCAGGCCGTGGCGTGGTACTTCGTGTTCGTCGTCCACGTCGAAGTCATCATCTTCCTGCGGATGCAGGGCCACTGCCGTGGGCTGCACGCGGAACGGTCGCAGGATCAGCTTGGCGATGCCGTCGAACAGGCAGGCCAAGGGTTGCAGCAGGGCGAGAGGAAACGGGCGCAGGCTCAGGCCAAGGCTGACGAAGGCCTGCGGGCTGCGCCGGGCCAGGCGCCGCGGCAGGAATTCAGCGAACACCAGCAGGGCCGCCACGGCGGCCAGGCCAGCCAGCCAGAAGCCGTGCTCGCCGCTCTGGCGTTGGCCGATCAGGCAGGCCAGGCCCAGCACCAACAGTTTGCCCAGGCTGGCGCACAGCACCAGGGCCTGGGCTGGCAGCGGCGGCTTGCCGTCATCGCCATTGCGCAGCGAGCCATTGAGTTGCAGACGGGCGGCGTCGACGGCGGTGAACAACGCCGACCACAGTAGCGCCAGTGCCAGAATGCCGAGTAGCGGTGCGTACGGCAGGGTGTCCATGGGCGGCCGTCAGATATGCAGGATGAATTCGCGAACCAGCTTGCTGCCGAAATAGGCCAGCATCAGCAGGCAGAAACCGGCCAGGGTCCAGCGGATTGCCTTGTGCCCGCGCCAGCCGAGGCGGGTGCGGCCCCACAGCAGCACGCTGAACACGATCCAGGCGATACAGGCCAGCGAGGTCTTGTGCACCAGGTGCTGGGCGAACAGGTTTTCGAGGAACAGCCAGCCGGAAATCAGCGACAGCGAGAGCAGGCACCAGCCCGCCCAGAGGAAGCCGAACAGCAGGCTTTCCATGGTCTGCAGCGGCGGGAAGTTGCGGATCAGCCCGGACGGGTGCTTGTTCTTCAGCTGGCGGTCCTGCAGCAGCAACAGCAGCGACTGGAACACTGCGATGGTGAACAGGCCATAGGCCAGGATCGACAGCAGGATGTGCGCGAGGATGCCCGGTTCTTCGTCGATCAGCGGCACCGTGCCAGGTGGCGCGAACTGCGCCAGCAGGGCGGTGACGGCGCCGAGGGGGAACAGCAGCACCAGCAGGTTTTCCACCGGGATGCGCAGGCAGGCCAGCAGCGTCAGGGCGATGACCGCCACGGCGATCAGGCTGGCGGCGCTGAAGAAGTCCAGGCTCAGCCCCAGTGGGGTGATGAGCTGGAAGAACAGTGCGCCACCCTGGGCGACCACGGCGAGTGCGCCGAGCAGGCCAAGCAGGCGTTTGTCGGCCTTGCGGCCCTGGGCCAGGTAGGTGCCCTGATAGATGGCCGCAGCTATATATAAGCCGGCGGCGATCAGGTTGGGGATGAGGCTGGGTGAGGAAACCATAAGTCCTGGTTGCAGAGCCCTGAAAGAGACGGAGTTTGGCATAGAACGCCACCGGCCATCCAGACCGATCGGCAGCGAGGTGTGCGCCGCCGTCGCACTTCGTTATAATCGCCGCCTTGCTGTGCCTGGCGGGTGTGCATTTCCCCCGCAGGCGCCTGACAAACCTCGGCTTTTACTGGGCCTGAAAGGATCACCATGTTCGAAAACCTGACCGACCGCCTGTCACAGACGCTGCGCCATGTCACCGGCAAGGCCAAGCTGACTGAAGACAACATCAAGGACACGTTGCGCGAAGTGCGCATGGCCCTGCTCGAGGCCGACGTTGCCCTGCCGGTGGTCAAGGATTTCGTCAACAGCGTCAAGGAGCGTGCGGTCGGCACCGAGGTATCGCGCAGCCTGACCCCGGGCCAGGCGTTCGTGAAGATCGTTCAGGCCGAGCTGGAAAGCCTGATGGGCGCGGCCAACGAAGACCTCGCCCTGAACGCCGCGCCGCCAGCCGTGGTGCTGATGGCCGGCCTGCAGGGCGCGGGTAAGACCACCACTGCCGGCAAGCTGGCGCGCTTCCTCAAGGAGCGCAAGAAGAAGAGCGTGATGGTGGTGTCCGCCGACGTCTATCGCCCGGCGGCGATCAAGCAGCTGGAAACCCTGGCCAACGACATCGGCGTGACCTTCTTCCCGTCCGACATCAGCCAGAAGCCGGTGGCCATCGCCGAAGCTGCGATCCGCGAAGCCAAGCTCAAGTTCATCGACGTGGTCATCGTCGACACCGCCGGCCGTCTGCACATCGACGCCGACATGATGGACGAGATCAAGGCCCTGCACGCCGCAGTCAAGCCGATCGAGACCCTGTTCGTGGTCGACGCCATGACCGGCCAGGACGCCGCCAACACCGCCAAGGCGTTCGGCGAAGCACTGCCGCTGACCGGTGTGGTACTGACCAAGGTCGACGGTGACGCCCGTGGCGGTGCTGCGCTGTCGGTGCGCGCCATCACTGGCAAGCCGATCAAGTTCATCGGTATGGGCGAGAAGACCGAAGCCCTCGAACCCTTCCACCCGGACCGTGTCGCTTCACGCATCCTCGGCATGGGCGACGTGCTCAGCCTGATCGAGCAGGCCGAGCAGACCATCGACAAGGCCAAAGCCGACAAGCTGGCCAAGAAGCTGAAGAAGGGCAAGGGCTTCGACCTCGAAGACTTCCGCGACCAGCTGCAGCAGATGAAGAACATGGGCGGCCTCGGCGGGCTGATGGACAAGCTGCCGAGCATCGGCGGTGTCAACCTGTCGCAGATGGGCAACGCCCAGGGCGCGGCCGAGAAGCAGTTCAAGCAGATGGAAGCGATCATCAACTCGATGACCCCGGCCGAGCGTCGCGACCCTGACCTGATCAGCGGTTCGCGCAAGCGCCGCATCGCCCTCGGCTCCGGCACCCAGGTGCAGGACATCGGCCGGCTGATCAAGCAGCACAAGCAGATGCAGAAGATGATGAAGAAATTCTCCGCCAAGGGCGGCATGGCCAAGATGATGCGTGGCCTGGGCGGGATGCTGCCGGGCGGCGGCATGCCGAAGCTGTAACCCTATTTTGGGTGCCTGCCTTTAAAGAGGTGGGCACCCGGAACCCCCGCTTTGGCGGGGCAACGGCCGCGGATTCCGTGGCTTAACCGGCAAATCTGGACGGTAGGGCAGGGCTCTGCCGAAAAAGGCATTTGCAAATGTCCGTGTATTCCCCGAGAATATGCGGCCTTTTGGGCACCCGTGTGCCTATTTGGCATTCAGATTTGCAGCACCGACTATAGGAACAATGTTCACATGGTAACCATTCGTCTTGCCCGTGGCGGCTCGAAAAAGCGCCCATTCTACCACCTGACCGTGACCAACTCGCGTAACGCCCGTGACGGCCGTTTCGTTGAGCGCGTAGGCTTCTTCAACCCGATCGCATCGGGCGCCGAAGTCAAGCTGTCGGTCAACCAAGAGCGCGTTTCCTACTGGCTGAGCCAGGGCGCACAGCCGTCTGAGCGCGTTGCTCAGCTGCTGAAGGACGCTGCCAAGGCTGCCGCCTAAACAGTATGAACGCGACGCCAGAAAAGGCTGACGACCTCATCGTCGTTGGCAAGATTTTTTCGGTTCACGGCGTTCGCGGCGAGGTGAAGGTGTATTCCTTTACCGATCCGATTGAAAACCTGTTGGATTATCCGCGCTGGACGCTTCGGCACGAAGGCAAGGTAAAGCAGGTCGAGCTGGTCAGCGGTCGTGGCTCCCAAAAGGGCCTGGTCGTGAAACTGAAAGGCCTCGATGATCGCGATGAAGCCCGTCTTCTGAGTGGTTACGAAATCTGCATCCCGCGGAGCCTTTTGCCCAACTTGGCTGCCGACGAGTACTACTGGTACCAGTTGGTGGGTCTGAAGGTCATCAACCAGGACGAACAACTGTTCGGCAAGGTCGATCACCTGTTGGAGACCGGTGCGAACGATGTAATGGTGGTCAAGCCCTGCGCAGGCAGCCTGGATGATCGCGAGCGTCTGTTGCCCTATACGGCGCAATGCGTGCTCGATATCGACCTGGAAGCAGGCGTGATGCGGGTTGAATGGGACGCGGACTTCTAAACGATGGGTAACCTTCGCGTAGACGTCATCACGCTGTTCCCCGAGATGTTCTCGGCCATCACGGAGTACGGCATTACCAGCCGCGCGGTGAAACAGGGGTTGCTTCAGGTGACTTGCTGGAACCCGCGGGACTACACCACAGATCGTCACCACACGGTAGATGATCGGCCGTTTGGCGGTGGTCCGGGCATGGTGATGAAAATCAAGCCTCTGGAAGACGCCCTGGATAGCGCCAGGCAAGCGATCGGAGCAGCGGCGAAGGTGATCTACCTTTCGCCACAAGGCCGCAAGCTGACTCAGCAGGCGGTCAAAGGCCTGGCCGAACAGGAATCGTTGATCCTGATCGCCGGTCGTTATGAAGGCATCGACGAGCGCTTTATCGAGGCTCATGTCGATGAGGAGTGGTCGATTGGTGACTATGTGCTTTCCGGTGGCGAGCTGCCGGCCATGGTACTGATCGATGCGGTTACGCGGCTGCTGCCCGGAGCTTTAGGGCATGTGGACTCGGCGGAGGAAGACTCTTTCACCGACGGTCTGCTGGATTGCCCGCACTACACCCGACCTGAGGTGTATGCGGATCAGCGTGTTCCCGACGTGTTGCTAAGTGGCAACCATGCACATATCCGGCGATGGCGGATGAAGCAGTCCCTTGGTAGGACCTTCGAACGACGCGCCGATCTTCTGGAAAGTCGCTCGCTTTCTGGAGAAGAGAAGAAGCTGCTCGAGGAATATCTCCGCGAGCGGGACGATAGTTAAACGTATCGATGGTGGATCAAGTATCCATCTTAGGAGCACAGCATGACCAACAAGATCATCCAGCAGCTCGAAGCCGAGCAGATGAGCAAGGAAATCCCGACCTTCGCACCAGGCGACACCATCGTCGTCCAGGTTAAAGTGAAGGAAGGTGATCGTTCCCGTCTGCAGGCGTTCGAAGGCGTTGTCATCGCCAAGCGTAACCGCGGTCTGAACAGCGCCTTCACCGTGCGCAAGATCTCCAGCGGCGTAGGCGTTGAGCGTACCTTCCAGACCTACAGCCCGCAGATCGACAGCCTGGCCGTGAAACGTCGTGGTGACGTGCGTAAAGCCAAGCTGTACTACCTGCGCGACCTGTCCGGCAAAGCCGCTCGCATCAAGGAAAAACTGTCCTGAGTGCAGTTTGCCCGGTGGCCAAGGCCGCCTAGCGAGAAAAAAGCAGCCTTCGGGCTGCTTTTTTGCTTTCTGAAACCTGTGAAAAGTGACGGATATGACCAGC
This sequence comes from Pseudomonas sp. SMN11, assembly GCF_052041945.1. NCBI lineage: Bacteria > Pseudomonadati > Pseudomonadota > Gammaproteobacteria > Pseudomonadales > Pseudomonadaceae > Pseudomonas > Pseudomonas sp. SMN11. The sequence continues at coordinate 18,484 of NZ_JBKGGW010000002.1, forward strand.
CGAGACCAGGAAATCCAGCGCCGCACCGAGCTGTCGGTGACCCGCGTGACCAAAGCGGTGTTCCCCAACACCACCAACCACCACAACACCCTGTTCGGCGGCACCGCGCTGGCCTGGATGGACGAAGTGTCGTTCATTGCCGCCACGCGCTTCTGCCGGCTGCCGCTGGTGACCGTGTCCACCGACCGCATCGACTTCAAGCACCCGATCCCGGCGGGCTCGATCGTCGAACTGGTGGGTACGGTGGTCAAGGTCGGCAACACCAGCTTGCAGGTGCAGGTGGATGTATTCGTCGAGAACATGTACCTGGATGGCCGCGAGCGGGCGATCCATGGGGTGTTCAGCTTTGTCGCCATCGACGAGGACAAGCGCCCGGTGCCTGTTCTGCCTCAGGCCTGAGTATTTCTGCCCCGGCCCTTTCGCGGCTAAAGCCGCTCCCACAGGGATTGCACATACCCTGTGGGAGCGGCTTTAGCCGCGAAGAGGCCAGTAAAGACAACCGATCACATGCTGTGAAACACTAGCCCGAACTTCAACCTCCAGCAGCCCCGCATGCCCGCCCTAGACCACCCCCTGATCGACCAGTTCCTCGACGCCCTGTGGCTTGAAAAAGGCCTGTCCGACAATACCCGCATGTCCTATCGCAGCGACCTGGCCCTGTTCAACGGCTGGTTGCAGGAATATTCGGTGACCCTGCCGGACGCTGGCCGCGAGCTGATCCTCGACCACCTGGCCTGGCGCCTCGACCAGGGCTACAAGCCGCGCTCAACCGCGCGCTTTCTTTCCGGCCTGCGCGGCTTCTTCCGCTACCTGTTGCGGGAAAAGCTGGTGGCAGTCGATCCGACCTTGCAAGTCGACATGCCTCAACTTGGCCGGCCATTGCCCAAATCCCTGTCAGAAGCCGACGTCGAAGCCCTGCTGCAGGCGCCGGACCTGGGCGAAGCCATCGGCCAGCGCGACCGCGCCATGCTCGAAGTCCTTTACGCCTGTGGCTTGCGCGTGACCGAGCTGGTCAGCCTGACCCTGGACCAGGTCAACCTCCGCCAGGGTGTGCTGCGGGTGATGGGCAAGGGCAGCAAGGAGCGCCTGGTGCCGATGGGCGAGGAGGCGGTGGTGTGGCTGGAGCGCTATTTGCGTGACGGCCGCGCCGAACTGCTCAACGGCCGCCCCAGCGATGTGCTTTTCCCCAGCCAGCGCGGCGAGCAAATGACCCGCCAGACCTTCTGGCACCGCATCAAGCATCAGGCGCGGGTGGCATGCATCGACAAGCCGCTGTCGCCACATACCCTGCGCCACGCCTTCGCCACGCACCTGCTCAACCACGGCGCCGACCTGCGCGTGGTGCAGATGCTGCTGGGCCACAGCGACCTGTCCACCACGCAGATCTACACCCACGTGGCCAAGGCGCGCCTGCAGCAATTGCACGCCCAGCACCATCCGCGTGGATGAATGTTTTTCATGTTCCGCCGACCGGTCCTTGCAGGCCCCTTCATCAGCACCGTGATGTGGTAGGCTTGGGCGGTTTGCATCAAGGGCCGCACGGTCGCCGCGATTTTTTTGCAGGTGACGTCCTCCGGCCCCTGTCCGCCTCCAGGAGTTCCCATGCGCGTGACCCAGATTTTCGCCGCCGCCGTGTTGGCGCTGGCCAGTACCTTTGCCGTTGCAGCGGCCGACAGCAATGCCAGCGCCGAGCAGGCCATCCGCAAGTCGTTGCAGAACCTTGAACTCGAAGTACCGGTGGAAAGCGTCGGCAGCAGCCCGCTCAATGGCCTCTATGAAGTCAAGCTGCAGGGCGGCCGTGTGTTGTATGCCAGCGCCGATGGCCAGTACGTCATGCAGGGCTACCTGTACCAGCTGCAGGACGGCAAGCCGGTCAACCTGACCGAGAAAACCGAGCGTCAGGGCGTCGCCAAGCTCATCAACGGCATTCCAGCCGCCGAGACCGTGGTTTACCCTGCCAAGGGCGAGACCAAGTCGCACATCACCGTCTTCACCGACACCACCTGCCCGTACTGCCACAAGCTGCACGCCGAAGTGCCTGAGCTCAATCGCCGCGGTATCGAAGTGCGCTATGTCGCCTTCCCGCGCCAGGGGCTCGGTTCGCCAGGTGACGAGCAGCTGCAGGCCGTCTGGTGTTCCAGCGACCGCCGCGCGGCGATGGACAAGATGGTCGAAGGCAAGGAAATCAAGGCCGCCAAGTGCGCCAACCCGGTCAGCAAGCAGTTCCAGCTGGGCCAGCAGATCGGCGTCAACGGTACGCCGACCATCGTGCTCGAGAACGGCCATGTGATCCCGGGCTACCAGCCGGCACCGCAAGTGGCCAAGCTGGCCCTGGACGGCCAGCAGCAGGCCGCCAAGTAATCAATTCAATACGCCGTCGTCATGGGGTGACGGCATGTTTCACGGTCGGTGAAGGCGCCGGCCGTTCAATGGGGAGTTCACAGTGAAACCGGTCAAAGTAGGCATCTGTGGGTTGGGGACCGTCGGTGGCGGAACCTTCAATGTACTTCAGCGCAACGCCGAGGAGATTGCCCGCCGTGCCGGGCGCGGTATTGAAGTGGCACAGATTGCCATGCGCTCGCAGAACCCGAACTGCCAGATTACCGGTACCCCCATTACCGCTGATGTGTTCGACGTTGCAAGCAACCCGGAAATCGACATTGTCATCGAGCTGATCGGTGGCTACACCGTGGCGCGTGACCTGGTGCTCAAGGCGATCGAGAACGGCAAGCATGTGGTCACCGCCAACAAGGCGCTGATCGCCGTGCATGGTAACGAGATCTTCGCCAAGGCGCGCGAGAAGGGCGTCATCGTTGCCTTCGAAGCCGCAGTGGCTGGCGGTATCCCGGTGATCAAGGCGATCCGCGAAGGCCTGTCGGCCAACCGCATCAACTGGCTGGCCGGCATCATCAACGGCACCGGCAACTTCATCCTCACCGAAATGCGCGAGAAGGGCCGCGCCTTCCCCGACGTGCTGGCCGAAGCCCAGGCGCTGGGCTATGCCGAAGCTGACCCGACCTTCGACGTCGAAGGTATCGATGCCGCGCACAAGCTGACCATCCTGGCGTCCATCGCCTTTGGTATACCGCTGCAGTTCGACAAGGCCTACACCGAGGGCATCACCCAGCTGACCACCGCTGACGTGAACTACGCTGAAGCGCTGGGCTACCGCATCAAGCACCTGGGCGTGGCCCGCCGCACCGCCGAAGGCATCGAGCTGCGCGTGCACCCGACGCTGATCCCGGCCGACCGCCTGATCGCCAACGTCAATGGCGTGATGAACGCAGTCATGGTCAACGGCGACGCCGCCGGTTCCACCCTGTACTACGGCGCCGGCGCCGGCATGGAGCCGACCGCTTCGTCGGTGGTGGGTGACCTGGTCGACGTGGTCCGTGCCATGACCTCCGACCCGGAAAACCGCGTGCCGCACCTGGCCTTCCAGCCGGACTCGCTGTCGGCCCACCCGATCCTGCCGATCGAAGCCTGCGAAAGCGCCTACTACCTGCGCATTCAGGCCAAGGACCACCCGGGCGTGCTGGCCCAGGTGGCGAGCATCCTGTCGGAGCGTGGCATCAACATCGAGTCGATCATGCAGAAGGAAGCCGAGGAGCAGGACGGCCTGGTGCCGATGATCTTGCTGACCCACGGTGTGGTCGAGCAGCGCATCAACGATGCCATTGTCGCCCTGGAAGCCCTGCAGGACGTGGTCGGCAAAGTCGTGCGCATCCGCGTCGAACAGCTGAATTAATTTGCCAATCGGGCCGCTCGCGCGGCCCTAGCATCGAAGGTTTGCACTCATGCGCTATATCAGTACCCGCGGCCAGGCTCCGGCCCTGAACTTCGAAGACGTGCTGCTGGCTGGCCTGGCCAGCGACGGCGGCCTGTACGTCCCTGAAAACCTGCCTCGCTTCACCCAGGAAGAAATCGCCTCCTGGGCCGGCCTGCCGTACCACGAACTGGCCTTCCGGGTGATGCGCCCGTTCGTCGAAGGCAGCATCGCCGACGCCGACTTCAAGAAGATCCTCGAAGAAACCTACGGCGAGTTTGCCCACGCTGCGGTCGCCCCGCTGCGCCAGTTGAACAGCAATGAGTGGGTGCTGGAGCTGTTCCACGGCCCGACCCTGGCGTTCAAGGACTTCGCCCTGCAACTGCTCGGTCGTCTGCTCGACCACGTGCTGGCCAAGCGCAACGAGCGTGTGGTGATCATCGGCGCCACCAGCGGTGACACCGGCTCCGCCGCCATCGAAGGCTGCCGCAGCTGCGAGAACGTCGACATCTTCATCCTGCACCCGCACCAGCGTGTGTCGGAAGTGCAGCGCCGGCAGATGACCACCCTGTTTGGCGACAACGTCCACAACATCGCCATCGAAGGCAACTTCGACGACTGCCAGGAAATGGTCAAGGCCAGCTTCGCCGACCAGTCGTTCCTCAAGGGCACCCGCCTGGTTGCGGTCAACTCGATTAACTGGGCGCGGATCATGGCCCAGATCGTCTACTACTTCCACGCGGCCCTGCAGCTGGGCGGCCCGGCCCGTTCGGTGGCGTTCTCGGTACCGACCGGCAACTTCGGCGATATCTTCGCCGGTTACCTGGCGCGCAACATGGGCCTGCCGGTCAGCCAGCTGATCGTCGCCACCAACCGCAACGACATCCTGCACCGCTTCATGAGCGGCAACCAGTACGTCAAGGAAACCCTGCACGCGACCCTGTCGCCGTCCATGGACATCATGGTGTCGTCCAACTTCGAGCGCCTGCTGTTTGACCTGCACGGCCGCAATGGCGCCGCGCTGGCCGAGCTGATGGCGACCTTCAAGCAGGGCGGCGGCTTCAGCGTCGAGCAGGACCGCTGGACCGAAGCACGCAAGTTGTTCGATTCGCTGGCGGTCAGCGACGAGCAGACCTGCGAGACCATCGCCGAGGTGTTTGCCGCCACCGGTGAAGTGCTCGACCCGCACACTGCGATCGGCGTCAAGGCCGCCCGCGAGTGCCGCCGCAGCCTGGACACGCCGATGGTGGTGCTGGGTACCGCGCACCCGGTCAAGTTCCCGGAAGCAGTGGAGAAGGCCGGCGTCGGCAAGGCGCTTGAACTGCCGGCGCACCTGAGCGACCTGTTCAGCCGTGAAGAGCGTTGCACCGTGCTGGCCAATGACCTGAAGGCTGTTCAGGCCTTTGTCAGCCAGCATGGTAATCGCGGCAAACCGCTGTAATCGCGTTGGATTCTGGGGCCGCAAAGCGGCCCCAGATTTCAGCGGTTTCCTCAGTTATTTGCAGAATTGTCCTATGTAAGGCTTTGGAAGTCTTGCCTAGAGTGACCGGTCCTTCCCCCAAGGAGCGGCACATGCGCCAGCCCTACGTGCTTATTCACCACGCACGCCCATCCCACCAGATCGTCTTGCACCAGGCCTGCAATGCCATTGGCCTGTTCAATGTGCGCATTACCCTCGACAAGGCAGACCTCGATACCTGCCTGGCCCGCAAGCGTGGCGTCGACCTGCTGATCCTCGACCATTCCCACGATCCGGCCCTGCTCGATCGAGTCGGCGCTTGCCGCGCTTTGCTGTTCGTCGGTCGCGCCAACCCGGGCTGCCCCAACCTTGCCGGTGAAGCCCGACGCCAGGGCCTGTGGGTGCTGGCTGACCTGCCGTTGCCACTGCCAATGCCACGCTGGCAACAAGCCCTGCAACGTATTCAAACTGTCACGTCGCCGACGCATGCTCACTAGCACAGCCGTGGCGCAACGAACTTTTCGCCGCGTTTGCTGGTCAGTTCCTTCATGTCCCATTACAAGCGAGTGATCCGGATGGAAAGAATCTGCAGACTGCTCAACGACGCCCTTACCCCCTACCAGGCCAAGCTAGGTGCCACGGATGCCGGCGGCAACCGCCAGTTGACCGTGTACGACAGCCTCGGCGGCACAGCCTTGCGCCGTACGGTCAGCCAGCGCCAACTGCAGGAGCAAAGCCTGTTGATCGACCTGGTAGACGGCCTGCACCGTGACCTGCAGATTGTCGAAGGGCGCTTGCAGCCCTGTGTGATCGCGGCATTGCAACAACGTCAGCAGCCTCAGGGAACCTTTGCCTGAGTGGCCTATCATAAACATCAAGGGCAGCCGGCCAGTGCACAGCTCCGGTACTGGCAGGTTGTCGCTGGAAGTCCATGAGGACTTTCGATTGGCCCCGGGCGTCTTCCCCAGCGTCCGGGGTTTCTTTTTGCGCGCCTGTCACTGACTGCAGCTCAGCGGTTTTCGAAGAAATGCCGGCTCTCTTCCAGATAGGTTGTACGCAGCTCGGGGTCGAGCCAGTGGGCGTATAGGCCTGGCAGTGTGTCGCGGCGCAATGACGGCAGCAACTGGTCGATATGAGCAATGGCTGCCCGCCCCAGCGGCGAGTCCGAACAGCCTACGTGGAGGAACTGGTAGCGGTTCACGCCCTGGATCGGGTGGAACTGGTAGTCCGCCAGCGCGCCGCCCTGTTGCTGAATGAGGTAGCGCACCTCTGGCCAGTAGCCCAGTACCAGTTGCAGGCGCCCAAGTTGCTGCATCTGCAGCAGGTTGGCGGTGGCATCGTTGCCGTAATGGCGGCTGAAGGCAGAGTCGGGCAGCTTGCGCAGGATCTCATCGACCTGACTGCTATAACTGCGCTCGGCAACGATGCCCAGCTTCAGCTGGGTATTGCCGAGCAAGCCTTCGAGGTCGACCTGCTGTCCGTCAAGGTACGGAGCGAGCAGCGCCTGCCCAGACTTGCGCACGACGACGCCGCTGCTCAGCACACCAAGCGTCGGTTTCGAAAAGAGCGCGAATTTTGCACGTTCCGCCGTCCAGAGCAGTGTCGGGTCGCAGGTGAAACTGGTCGGATCCTGAAGCATCTGGATCCCGCGTGCACGGTTGACCCGGACGATGCTGTGCTCGTACTCGGGCATCTGCTCGATCAGCAGCGGCAGCATCTGGTCGATGACCCCCTGGCCTTTATCCGTGCCTTCGAACACGGTGAAGGGCGGCAGGTCGCGCACCAGCCACAGCAGGCGTTCCTTGGCCTGCGCCGGAGCCACCAGCAGGCCAGGCAGCAAGGCGCAGCACAGGGCCAGCCAACGCATCGGCAGCAGCCTCAGACAGTGCCTGCCTGGCGCAGGCTGGCGATCGCTGCCTGGTCATAGCCCAGGGACGTCAGCACGGCATCAGTATGTTCACCCAGCGTCGGGCCAACCCATTCGGCAGAACCTGGGGTTTCCGAGAGCTTGGGGACGATGCCCGGCATCTTGAACGGCTTGCCATCCGGCAGGCGCGCCTGCAGGAACATTTCCCGGGCCAGGTATTGCGGGTCGCTGAACATGTCCTCGGCCGAGTAAATCCGGCTGGCTGGTACTTCGGCGTCGGTGAGCACCTGCATCAGCTGCTCCAGCGGCAGGCTGTTGGCCCAGCGATCGATCACCCCGTACAGCTCGTCGCGTCGGGCATCGCGGCCGTCGTTGCTGGCCAGGCTCTGGTCGTCGGCCAGGTCGGTGCGGCCGATGGCCTGCATGAAACGCTTGAAGATGGCGTCACCGTTGGCGCCGATCTGCACATGTTTGCCGTCTGCGCTGGTGTGGATGGAAGAGGGTGTGATGCCCGGCATGATGTTGCCGGTACGCTCGCGGATGAAGCCGAACACGTCGAACTCCGGGACCATGCTTTCCATCATGGCGAAGATCGCCTCGTACAGCGCCACGTCCACCACCTGGCCCTGGCCGCCGTTGACTTCGCGATGACGCAGTGCCATCAGCGCGCCAATCACCCCCCATAGCGCAGCGATCGAATCCCCGATGGAAATCCCGGTTCGTACCGGCGGGCGGTCGTCGAAGCCGGTGATGTAGCGCAGCCCACCCATCGACTCACCGACCGCACCGAAGCCCGGCTGGTCCTTCATCGGCCCGGTCTGGCCAAAGCCGGACAGGCGCACCATCACCAGGCGCGGGTTGAGGGCGTGCAGCACGTCCCAGCCCAGGCCGAGCTTCTCCAGTACGCCGGGGCGGAAGTTCTCGATCAGGATGTCCGCCTCGCCGAGCAGGCGCTTGAGCACTTCACGGCCTTCGGGGTGCTTGAGGTTGAGCGTCAGCGACTGCTTGTTGCGCGCCTGCACGAACCACCACAGTGACGTGCCCTCGTACAGCTTGCGCCATTTGCGCAGCGGGTCGCCGCCGTCCGGCGACTCGACCTTGATCACTTCAGCGCCGAACTCGGCGCAGATCCGCGAGGCGAACGGCCCGGCGATCAGGGTGCCGAGCTCGATGACTTTCAGGCCGGCGAGGGGTTTGCTGGGCGTAGACATGAGGCATCCGTGGCAACTGGTCAGAGCCGTGGTTTTAGCATAGGTGCGGGGCGGCCGATACTGCTCCGGCGCAAGCAGAGGCGGGATCGGTTAGACTAGGTCACTTTTCTCTACGCACGAAGCCCACTCGACCATGGCCCAGCCGTCCACCACCTACAAATTCGAACTGAACCTGACCGATCTTGATCGTGGCGTCTATGAAAACGTCCGCCAGACCATCGCCCGTCACCCTTCGGAAACCGAAGAGCGCATGGCCGTGCGCCTGCTGGCCTATGCCCTGTGGTACAACGAGAACCTGTCGTTCGGCCGTGGCCTGTCCGATGTCGATGAAGCGGCGCTGTGGGAAAAGAGCCTGGACGACCGCATCCTGCACTGGATCGAAGTCGGCCAGCCGGACGCCGACCGCCTGACCTGGTGCTCGCGCCGCACCGAGCGCACCAGCCTGCTCGCCTACGGCAGCCTGCGCGTGTGGGAAGGCAAGGTAGTGAGCGCGGTCAAGGGTCTGAAGAACCTGAGCATCGCCGCCGTGCCACAGGAAGTGCTGGAGGTGCTGGCCACCGACATGCCGCGCACCATCAAGTGGGATGTGATGATCAGCGAAGGCACCGTGTTCGTCACCGATGACCGTGGCCAGCATGAAGTGCAGCTGCAGTGGCTGCTCGGTGAGCGCGGCTGAAGCATCCCATGCGTATCGAACCTCGCCCGCTGCCGTCGACCCTGCCATTTCTGGGTAACCTGCCACCCTTGCTGACCCGCCTGTATGCCGCCCGCGGCGTGCAATCCGAGGCCGAGCTGGACAAGAGCCTGGCGCGCCTGCTGCCGTACCAGCAGCTCAAGGGCATCGAGGCGGCAGTGGACCTGCTGGTCGAAGCCCTCGACCAGCGCCAGCGCATCCTTATCGTCGGCGACTTCGATGCAGACGGCGCCACCGCCAGCACCGTCGGCATGCTCGGCCTGCGGCTGCTGGGTGCGGCCCATGTCGATTACCTGGTGCCCAACCGCTTCGAATACGGCTACGGCCTGACCCCGGAAATCGTCCAGGTGGCGCTCGAGCGCCAGCCAGACCTGCTGGTGACCGTCGATAACGGTATCTCCAGCGTCGAAGGTGTTGCCGCCGCGAAGGCGGCAGGGCTTAAAGTGCTGGTCACCGACCACCACCTGCCGGGCCAGCAGTTGCCGGATGCCGACGCCATCGTCAACCCGAACCAGCCTGGCTGCGACTTCCCGAGCAAGTCGCTGGCCGGCGTCGGGGTGATCTTCTACGTGCTGATGGCCCTGCGCGCCCGCCTGCGCAGCCTTGGGCGCTACGAAACGCAGCCGCAGCCGAACATCGGCGAGCTGCTCGACCTGGTCGCCCTGGGCAGCGTCGCCGATGTGGTGCCGCTGGATGCCAACAACCGCATCCTCGTGCACCAGGGCCTGGAGCGTATCCGCGCCGGCCGCGCGCGGCCAGGCCTGAAGGCCATTCTGGAAGTGGCGCGGCGCGACCATCGGCGCATCACCTCCACCGACCTCGGCTTCATCCTCGGCCCACGGCTCAACGCCGCCGGGCGCCTGGACGACATGAGCCTGGGCATCGAGTGCCTGCTGTGCGAAGACGAAGCCCTGGCCCAGGAGATGGCCCAGCAACTGGATGACCTGAATCAGGACCGCAAGTCGATCGAGCAGGGCATGCAGCGCGAGGCCCTGGCCCAGCTCAAAGACCTGCCGGTCGAGTCCATGCCTTATGGCCTGTGCCTGTTCGATGCCGATTGGCACCAGGGCGTGATCGGGATTCTTGCTTCGCGCCTGAAGGAGCGCTACCACCGGCCAACCATCGCCTTCGCCGATGCCGGCGACGGCATGCTCAAGGGCTCGGCGCGTTCGGTGCCAGGCTTCCACATTCGCGACGCGCTGGATGCGGTGGCCGCGCGCCAGCCGCAACTGATCAGCAAGTTCGGCGGGCATGCCATGGCGGCGGGGCTGTCCCTGCCCGAAAGCAATTTCCCGGCGTTCGCCGAAGCGTTCGATGAAGAAGTCCGGCGCCACCTGCGCGAAGAGGACCTGACCGGTCGTCTGCTGTCGGACGGCAGCCTGGCCGTGGAGGAATTCCACCTCGACCTGGCCAAGGCCCTGCGCAATGCCGGGCCTTGGGGGCAGCACTTCCCCGAACCGCTGTTCCATGGGGTATTCCAGTTGGTGGAGCAGCGCGTGGTCGGCGAGCGGCACTTGAAGGTGGTGCTCAAGAGCGAGTGTGGGTTGGTGCGGTTGGATGGCATTGCCTTTGGTATCGACCGCGAGGTGTGGCCGAACCCGACGGTGCGTTGGGTGGAGCTGGCGTACAAGCTGGATGTGAACGAGTTTCGTGGGAATGAGAGTGTGCAGTTGATGATTGCGCATATGGAGCCGCGCTAGGGGCCGTTAGGTGCCTGCCTTGATTCTTGCAGAGTTGCGGAAATCGAGCGCCGACCGCGCGGCGCTGGATCTCACAGGCGCTGCAAACCTTTCGGCGAACACCTCGCCATCCCACTGAACCTTCCCCCCCACCAATCTGGTCTAGTCTGATTAATGACCGGCACCGGGCCAGGGATGTGCACTTGAGTGTCCGGGCCGGATCACCATTGGAGTCCTTGGGAGGTGCCCTCATGAGCCTGCTGCTCGAGCCTTACACCCTGCGTCAGCTGACGCTGCCCAACCGCATCGCGGTCTCGCCGATGTGCCAGTATTCCGCCATCGATGGCCTGGCCAACGATTGGCATCTCGTTCACTTGGGCAGCCGCGCCGTGGGTGGCGCTGGGCTGGTCATCAGCGAAGCCGTCGCGGTGACGGCCGATGGTCGCATCACCGCCGAAGACCTCGGCTTGTGGAACGACGACCAGATCGCGCCATTGCAGCGCATCACCCGTTTCATTACCGCCCAAGGCGCCGTGCCGGGTATCCAGCTGGCCCATGCCGGGCGCAAGGCCAGTACCTACCGGCCCTGGTTGGGCAAGCAGGGTAGTGTGAAGCTCGAAGACGGCGGCTGGCAGCCCGTGGGGCCGTCGAAAATCGCCTTCGACCCGCAGCACACACCGCCACGCGAGTTGAGCAAGGACGAGATCCAGGACGTGATCGACGCCTTCGTCGCCTCGACCGAGCGGGCGCTCAAGGCCGGCTTCAAGGTGGTCGAGATCCACGCCGCACATGGTTATCTGCTGCACCAGTTTCTCTCACCGCTGAGCAACCAGCGCCGTGACGAATACGGCAGTTGCTTCGAGAACCGCATTCGCCTGACCCTGCAGGTGGTGGAGGCCGTGCGCAAGGTCTGGCCGGCCGAATTGCCGCTGTTCGTGCGGGTGTCGGCTACCGACTGGGTCGAGGACGGCTGGAACCCTGATGAAACCGTCGAACTGGCTCGTCGCCTGCGAGTGCTGGGTGTCGACCTGATCGATGTGTCCTCTGGTGGTACCTCGGTCAACGCCGAAATCCCGACAGGCCCCGGTTACCAGACGCGCTTCGCCGAGCGTGTGCGCAAGGAAGCAGAGATTGCAACCGGCACCGTGGGCATGATCACAGAACCGGCCCAGGCCGAGCACATTCTGCGCACCGGCCAAGCCGACGTGATCTTCCTGGCGCGGGAGTTGCTGCGCGATCCTTACTGGCCGTTGCATGCTGATGATGATCTGGGCGGTAACAAGGCCACCTGGCCTGCGCAGTATCAACGGGCGACTAGCCGCGCCAACCCGATTCATGAGTCCGATTTGCGAGATTGATAAAGGCCGCCGACCCAGCGCGGCATTGTGAGAGCAACTGTCTCGCTCAATTGCCTAAAGCTGGCGCGATCCCTGTGGGAGCCGCGCTTGCCGGCGATGGGCTGCAAAAGGCCCCGGCAATTTATGCAACAACCTTGAAATCGTGGGGCCGCTTCGCGGCCCTATTTCACTATTGCTCTATGTCCCCGATATTCCATGCTCTCTGCCTTCTGACCATGCGTATTCGATGATCACAAAGTAACGGAAGCAAGATCAGGAATGAGCTTAATGTAATGCAGGAAAGTTCCTGGATTGAGGTCCGAGCCTCAATCCAGGCATTGCAATCAATGCTTGATCATCACATGCCGCACGCAGGTGTAATCCTCCAGCCCATACATCGACATGTCCTTGCCATACCCCGAATGCTTCTGGCCGCCATGGGGCATTTCGCTGACCAGCATGAAGTGGGTATTGACCCAGGTGCAGCCATACTGCAACCGCGCCGCCAGGCGGTGGGCACGGCCGGTGTCGCGGGTCCAGACCGATGATGCCAGGCCATATTCGGAATCGTTGGCCCATTCCAGCGCCTGCTCCTCGGTGTTGAAGCGGGTCACCGAAACTACCGGGCCGAACACCTCGTTGCGGACGATCTCGTCATCCTGCAAGGCGTCGGCCAGCACGGTCGGTTCGAAGAAGAAACCATCCCCCGCAATCACCTTGCCGCCCGTCACCAGGCGGATGTGCGGCTGGGCGATGGCGCGCTGGACCAGGCCGGCCACCTTGTCGCGGTGCTGGGCGCTGATCAGTGGGCCGAGTTCGGTGTCCTCGGCATCCTGCAGGCCGGCCTTGAGGCTGGAAACGGCCTTGCCCAGGCGCTCGACAAAACGGTCATAGATACCCGCCTGCACATACAGGCGACAGGCTGCAGTACAGTCCTGGCCCGCGTTGTAGAAACCGAACGTGCGGATGCCGTCTATGGCCGCGTCGATATCGGCGTCGTCGAACACCAGCACCGGTGCCTTGCCGCCCAGCTCCATGTGCATGCGTTTCACGCTGCTGGCAGTGGCGCCGATGATGTGCGCGCCAGTTGGAATTGAACCGGTCAGCGAGACCATGCGCACCTTGGGGTGGGTGACCAGTGGGTTGCCCACCGTCTGCCCGCGGCCGAACAGGATGTTGAGCACGCCGGGCGGCAACAGGTCCTTGGCCAGATCGCCCAGGCGCAGGGCGGTCAGCGGGGTCAGTTCGGAGGGCTTGATCACCACGGTATTGCCGGCTGCCAGCGCCGGGGCGACCTTCCACGCCAGCATCATCAGTGGGTAGTTCCACGGCGCGATCGAGGCCACCACGCCCAGTGGGTCGCGGCGGATCATCGAGGTATGGCCCGGCAGGTATTCACCTGCCGCCGAGCCACCGAGGCAGCGGGCGGCCCCGGCGAAGTAACGGAACACGTCGGCGATGGCCGGGATTTCGTCGTTCAGGGCGGCGGCGAATGGTTTGCCGCAGTTCTGCGACTCCAGCCGGGCGAGTTCATCGCCATGGGCTTCGATGGTATCGGCCAGGGCCAGCAGCGCCAGCGAGCGCTCTTTCGGGCTGGTCTGGGACCAGCTGTCAAAAGCCTGGTCGGCGGCACGCACGGCGGTATCGACCTGTGCTTCGGTGGCCTCGTTGATCTGCGCCAGGGCGCTGCCTTCGGCCGGATTGAGCACGGTCCAGGTCGGGCCGTCGCCCGCGACCAGCTTACCGTTGATCAGCATTTTGCTTTGCATGGGGACTCCTTATGGGTCATTTGCCGCTGCCCGCAACGCTCTCGCCGCCACGGGTCAGGTAATAGGCGCCGAGAATCGGCAGCATGGTCACCAGCATCACCAGCATGGCGACCACGTTGGTCACTGGCACGTCGCGCGGGCGGCTGAGCTGGTTGAGCAGCCAGATCGGCAGGGTTCGCTCGTGGCCGGCGGTGAAGGTGGTGACGATGATTTCGTCGAACGACAGGGCGAACGCCAGCATGCCGCCGGCCAGCAGGGCCGAGCCGAGGTTGGGCAGGATGATGTAGCGGAAGGTCTGCCAGCCATCGGCACCGAGGTCCATGGACGCCTCGATCAGGCTCTGTGAGGTGCGCCGCAGGCGGGCGATCACGTTGTTGTAGACGATCACCACGCAGAACGTGGCGTGGCCCACCACGATGGTGAACACACCGGGCTCGATCTCCAGGCGCTTGAATGCCGACAGCAGGGCGATGCCGGTGATGATGCCGGGCAGGGCGATCGGCAGGATCAGCATCAGCGAGATGCTCTCCTTGCCGAAGAAGCTGCGCCGGTACAGCGCCGCCGAGGCCAGGGTGCCGAGCACCAGCGCGATCAGCGTGGCCAGGCAGGCCACCTGCAACGACAGCTTGATGGCTTCGAGCACATCGGGGCGGGCGAAGGCCACGGCAAACCAGTTGAGGGTGAAGCCCTTGGGCGGGAAGCTGAACGCCGCGTCTTCGGTATTGAAGGCGTACAGGAAAATGATCAGGATCGGGAAGTGCAGGAACAGCAGCCCGCTCCAGGCCGCCAGGCGCAGGCCGACAGACGCTTTTTCAGAGTGCATCGAAAGCCCCCAGGCGCTTGACGATGGACAGGTACACCGCGATCAGCACGATCGGCACCAGCGTGAACGCTGCCGCCATCGGCATGTTGCCGATCGCCCCTTGCTGGGCATACACCATGCTGCCGATGAAATAGCCCGGCGGGCCAACCAGTTGCGGCACGATGAAATCGCCCAGGGTCAGCGAGAAGGTGAAGATCGAACCGGCGGCAATGCCGGGGATCGACAGCGGCAGGATCACCTGCAGGAACGTTTGCCCAGGCCGGGCCCCGAGGTCTGCCGAAGCCTGCAGCAACGACGGCGGCAGGCGCTCTAGCGAGGCCTGGATCGGCAGGATCATGAACGGCAGCCAGATGTACACGAATACCATGAAGCGCCCCAGGTGCGAGGTCGACAACGTGCTGCCGCCCACCCCGGGCACCGCCAGCACGGCCTGCAGCAGCGCGTCCAGATGCAGTTGCTGGACGAACCACTGGGCCACGCCGCCCTTGGCCAGCAGCAGGGTCCAGGCATAGGTCTTGACGATGTAGCTGGCCCACATCGGCATCATCACCGCGATGTAGAAGAACGCCTTGGTCTTGCCGCTGGTGTAGCGCGCCATGTAGTAGGCGATCGGGAAGGCCAGCACCGCGCTGGCCAGCGATACCGCCACGGCCATGGTTAGGGTGCGCAGGATGATGTCGAAGTTGGACGGGTTGAACAGCGCGGCAAAGTTGCGCAGGGTCAGCTCCGGGGTGACCGCCATGGTGAAGTCGTCGAAGGTGTAGAAACCTTGCCACAGCAAGCTGAGCAACGAGCCCAGATAGATGGCGCCGAACCAGGTCAGCGGGGGGATCAGCAGCAGTGCCAGGTAGAGGTTGGGCCGCCGGTACAGCAGGTCGGATACGCGGCGCATGTCAGCGGGCCTCGGCCAGGACGGTTTCCTGCAGCGCGGTCATCGCTTCGCGGGGCCAGCGCACCTGCACCTGCTGGCCCGCCTGCCAGGGCTGCGGCTGCTCCTGCCAGCGGTCATTGGCGTGGCTCACGGCGAGTAGCTGGCCGCTGGCCAACTGGACTTCATAGCGAGTGGCGCTGCCCTGGTACTGGATGTCACGCAGCAGGCCACTGAGCTGGACGTCTTGCGCCTGGCCGGGCTGATCCACCAGGCGGATATGCTCGGGACGAATGGAGAAAGGCGAGCGATTGCCGCTGAGCTGTTCTGCGAGGTCACCGCGGATGACGTTGGAGGTACCAACGAATTCGGCGACGAACGTGGTGGCGGGCTTCATGTACAAGTTGCGTGGCGAGTCGACCTGTTCGATGCGCCCACGGTTGAACACCGCCACCCGGTCCGACATCGACAGTGCTTCGGTCTGGTCGTGGGTGACGAAGATGAAGGTGATGCCCAGCTGGCGTTGCAGCTTCTTCAATTCGCCCTGCATCTGTTCACGCAGCTTCAGGTCGAGCGCGCCCAGCGGTTCGTCGAGCAGCAGCACCCGTGGCCGGTTGACCAGGGCGCGGGCCAAGGCCACGCGCTGGCGCTGGCCGCCGGAGAGTTGCGCCGGTTTGCGTTCGCCGTAGCCGGCCAGGGCGACCATGGCCAGCGCTTCTTCGGCGCGGGCCTGGCGTTCGGCCTTGGCCACACCCTTGACCTTGAGGCCGTAGGCGATGTTGTCGCGCACGTTCATGTGGGGGAACAGCGCATAGTCCTGGAACACGGTGTTGACGTCGCGTTGGTACGGCGGCACGCCAGCGGCTTCGACGCCGTGGATGCGGATCGAGCCGCTGTTCGGTTGTTCGAAGCCGGCGATCAGGCGCAGGCAGGTGGTCTTGCCCGAGCCAGAGGGGCCGAGCATGGAGAAGAATTCGCCGTCATCGATGTCGATGCTGACCTGGTCGACGGCCTTAACCTCGCCGAAGGTGCGGGAAACCTGGGTGAACTGGACGGCTAGGGGCATGGATAACTCCAAGGTAGAACTGGGGGCGCTCTACGCCCCTTTCGCGACACAAGGCCGCTCCTACAGGAGCCCGCGTTTCCTGTAGGAGCGGCCTCGCCGGGGCGCCGGACCGGTCGGAAAGGGCTGCGCAGCAGCCCAAGTCAGGCAACACATCTTCTACAGGCCTGTGCTAGCGCCCGCCCATGATCGCAATGTAATCCTGGGTCCAGCGGCTATAGGGCACGAACTTGCCGCCTTGGGCCTGTGGGGTTTTCCAGAAGGCGATCTTGTCGAAGTTGTCGAAGCCGTTGGTCTTGCACCCTTCAGCCCCCAGCAGTTCACTACCGGTGCAGGCTGCCGGCACGGCCGGCAACGAGCCGAACCAGGCCGCGACATCGCCTTGCACCTTGGGTTGCAGCGACCAGTCCATCCACTTGTAGGCGCAATTGGGGTGCTTGGCCTCGCTGTGCAGCATGGTGGTGTCGGCCCAGCCGGTGGCGCCTTCCTTGGGAATGGTCGAGGCCACCGGCTGGTTCTCGGCCTTCAGGCCATTGACCATGTAGCCCCACGAACTGGAGGCGACCACGCCTTCGTTCTTCACATCGCTCATCTGCACTGTGGCATCGTGCCAGTAACGGTGGATCAGCGGTTGCTGTTGGCGCAGCAGTTCGAGCACGGCCTTGTACTGAGCTTCATTGAGCTCGTACGGGTCCTTGATGCCCAGCTCGGGTTTGGCCGACTTCAGGTACAGCGCTGCGTCGGCGATGTAGATCGGCCCGTCATATGCTTGCACACGGCCCTTGTTCGGCTTGCCATCGGGCAGGTCCTGCGGCTCGAACACCACATTCCAGCTGGTCGGTGCCTGCTTGAAGGTATTGGTGTTGTAAAGCAGCACGTTCGGGCCCCATTGGTACGGCGTGCCGTATACCTGTTTGTCGACCACGTACCAGCCGCCGTTCTGCAGGCGCGGGTCGATGTTCTTCCAACTGGGGATCAGCGCAGTGTTGATGGGTTGCACGCGCTTGCCGGCGATCAGGCGCAGTGAGGCGTCACCGGACGCGGTGACCAAGTCGTAGCCGCCCTTGGTCATCAGGCTGACCATTTCATCGGAGGTGGCAGCGGTCTTGACGCTGACCTTGCAGCCGGTTTCCTTTTCGAAGCCTGTGACCCAGTCGTAGGCCTTGTCGCTTTCACCGCGCTCGATGTAGCCGGGCCAGGCGACGATATCCAGCCGGCCTTCGCCGGCGCCCAGGGCCTTGGGCAACTCGGCGGCCTGCAGGCCGGCGCTGGCCAGCAGCGCGCCGGTCATGGCGCCGAGCAATGCGGTCTTGTGCACTGACATGGTGTTCCCTCTTCTTGGAGATCTTGTTCGGGGCAGTCGTCAAGCAAGCAGTGAAGCGATGGTTATAAGCGTAGTCGCCTGTGCAAGTGGTTGGCGATGACGAGTCTAGTTGGCTTTTTGCCAGCTAACGCAACATCCGGAAGCAAATCCTCGGGTGGCGTGCAAGGTGGCAGGCCTTAATCTGGGCGCTCCTTTTCGTACCGTGGAGACATGCGCATGAACACCCGGGGCCTGCTCGACCAGCTGCTCAAATCCGGCCAGGAACTGCTCAACAAGCAAACCGCTGCGGGCAAACCGACCGCTGGCGCTGCTGGCTTAGGCAGCTTGCTATCCGGGGCTGGGGGAGGCGCCTTGGGGGCAGGGGCGCTGGGCCTGCTGCTGGGCAGCAAGAAGGCCCGCAAGTACGGCGGCAAGGCACTGACCTATGGCGGTCTGGCGGCACTTGGCGTGCTGGCCTACAAGGCCTATGGCAATTGGCAGGCGCGTCAGGGCGCAGGGCAGGGCGCCGAGCCGCAGACCCTCGACCGCCTGCCGCCAGCCCAGGCCGAGCAGCACAGCCAGGCGGTGCTACGCGCACTGGTGGCGGCGGCCAAGTCCGATGGCCATATCGACGAGCGCGAACGGGCCCTGATCGAAGGCGAATTCACCCGCCTGGACAGCGACCGCGACCTGCAGCACTGGTTGCACGAAGAGCTGAACAAACCGCTGGACCCGGCCGAAGTCGCCCGCGCCGCGCAAACGCCAGAGATGGCTGCCGAGATGTACCTGGCCAGCGTGATGATGGTCGACCAGGAGAACTTCATGGAGCGCGCCTACCTCGACGAACTGGCCCGGCAGTTGCGCCTCGACCCGGCCCTGCGTCAGGAACTGGAGAGCCAGGTACGGCTTGCCGCAGGTCAATGAACTGGAAAATGGCCTGTCCGTCAGTGATAGAGGCCTGAATACCTCGCATTTCAGCCGCAAAAGCATAGGAAGCCTGGGCTATACTTCGGCGATTTTTCCCGCTCGTTGTGAATTCCTGAGGGCTGAATGTGAAGAACTGGACCTTGCGCCAACGGATCCTGGCAAGTTTCGCCGTGATCATCGCCATCATGCTGCTGATGATCGTAGCCGCCTACTCGCGGCTGGTGACGATCGAAAGCGCCGAGGAGGCGGTGGGGTCAGACAGCATTCCAGGGGTCTACTACAGCTCGATGATCCGCAGCGCCTGGGTCGACAGCTACGTCACCAGCCAGCAGCTGGTGGGCCTGTCCAACCGCCGCGAGATCACCACGGCCGACATGGAGCTGTTCAAGAGCTTCGATGATCGCCTGAAGCAGTACATGGCCAGCTACCAGGGCACCATCCAGGACTCTGATGACCAGGAGCGTTTCGACGCCTTCGTCAAACTCGAGGAAGCCTACCTCAAGGTCGTCGGCCAGGTGCTCGAAGCCTACCGCCAGCACCAGTACGTCGAAGCCGAGCGGCTGATCAGCGATGTGCTTACCCCGGCCTGGATCGAAGGGCGCAAGCACCTCAACACGGTGATCGAGCACAACCGAGAATCCGCAGAAGCGGCGACCCATGAAATTGTCTCTGCCGTGAGCACTGCCAAGGGCAGCATGATGGTTTCGCTGCTGCTGGCGATCGTGGCCGCCGGGATCTGCGGCTTGCTGTTGATGCGCGCCATTACCGCACCGGTACAACGCGTGGTGCATGCCCTCGACAAACTGCGTTCGGGCGACCTGAGCATGCGCCTGAGCCTGGACCGCAAGGATGAATTCGGCGCCATCGAAAGCGGCTTCAACGAAATGGCCGAGGCCCTGGCCAACCTGGTGGCCCAGGCACAGCGCTCGTCGGTACAGGTGACCACGTCGGTCACCGAAATTGCCGCCACCTCCAAGCAGCAGCAGGCCACCGCCACCGAAACCGCCGCCACCACCACCGAGATCGGCGCCACCTCGCGCGAAATCGCCGCTACCTCGCGCGATCTGGTGCGCACCATGACCGAGGTCACCTCCGCCGCTGACCAGGCCTCGAGCCTGGCCGGCTCCGGCCAGCAGGGCCTGGCGCGCATGGAAGAAACCATGCACCAGGTGATGGGCGCCGCCGACCTGGTCAACGCCAAGCTGGGTATCCTCAACGAAAAGGCCAGCAACATCACGCAGATGGTGGTGACCATCGTCAAGGTGGCCGACCAGACCAACCTGCTCTCGCTCAATGCCGCCATCGAGGCGGAGAAGGCCGGTGAATATGGCCGCGGTTTTGCCGTGGTCGCCACCGAGGTGCGCCGCCTGGCCGACCAGACGGCCGTGGCTACCTACGACATCGAGCAGATGGTGCGCGAGATCCAGTCGGCGGTGTCGGCCGGGGTCATGGGCATGGACAAGTTCTCCGAAGAAGTGCGCCGCGGCATGTTCGAGGTGCAGCAGGTGGGCGAGCAGCTGAGCCAGATCATCCACCAGGTCCAGGCCCTGGCACCGCGGGTGCTGATGGTGAACGAAGGCATGCAGGCCCAGGCCACCGGTGCCGAGCAGATCAACCAGGCGCTGGCCCAGCTCAGCGATGCCAGCACCCAGACGGTGGAGTCGCTGCGCCAGGCCAGCTTCGCCATCGATGAGTTGAGCCAGGTGGCGGCCGGCCTGCGCGGTGGTGTATCGCGCTTCAAAGTCTGATCACCATGACCGACCTGCATACCTACCCGGCAGCGGTGGCCAGCGCCAAGGGCACGCTGTACCTGCAGTTTCGCCTCAACCAGCAGCGCTTTGCCCTGGACGTGCGCGAAGTGATCGAGGTGCTGCCACGGCGGCCGCTCAAGCCGATTGCCCAGGCGCCGGCCTGGGTGGCCGGCATCCTCGCGCATCGCGGTGTCCTGGTGCCGGTGGTCGACCTGAGCGCGCTGAGCTTTGCCCAGCCGGCCGCCGAGCGCACCAGCACGCGCCTGGTGCTGGTGCGGTACCGTCACGAACAGGTGCTGGGGCTGATTCTCGAACAAGCCACCGAAACCCTGCGCTGCATGTCGGACGAGTTCCAGCCCTATGGCCTGGACAACGGCGAAGCGCCTTACCTGGGCCCGGTCCGCCAGGACGCCCAGGGCCTGCTGCAACGGATCGAGGTGGATGATCTGCTGCCAGAGAACGTCCGCGAACTGCTGTTCCCGCACTCGCCAGGGCAGGTGACGCCATGAGCGAGCAACGTTTCTTCCGTTACCTGCAAGAGCGTATTGGCCTGGATGTCGAGTCGGTTGGCGTGCCGATGGTGGAGCGGGCCCTGCGCCAGCGCTGTGTCGCAGTGAATGCCGCCGATCTGGATGACTACTGGCTCCGCCTGCAGCAATCGCCGGATGAGCAACTGGCGCTGATCGAGGCCGTGATCGTTCCGGAAACCTGGTTTTTCCGCTACCCGGAGTCGTTCACCGCGCTGGTCGGCTTGGCCCAGAAGCGCTTGGCCGAGCTGGCCGGAGAGCGGCCGTTGCGCCTGCTCAGCTTGCCGTGCTCCACTGGTGAGGAGCCTTACTCGCTGGCCATGGCTTTGCTCGATGCCGGCATGAGTCCGGCCGATTTTCGCATCGACGGTATCGATATCAGCCCCAGTTCGGTGGCCAAAGGCATACAGGGTGTGTATGGGCGCAACTCGTTCCGCGGTGCCGAACTTGGGTTTCGAGAACGGCATTTCCGTGAGGGAGAGGATGGCCACACGCTGGATGAACGGGTACGCCAGCAGGTGAATCTGGACGTGGGCAATGTGCTCGACCCGGCGCTGGCCGGCCGCAATGGCCTGTACGACTTCGTGTTCTGCCGCAACCTGCTGATCTATTTCGATGTGCCGACCCAGCAGCGTGTATTCGAGGTGCTCAAGCGCCTGGCACAGCCGCAGGGCGTGCTGTTCATCGGCCCTGCCGAAGGCAGCCTGCTGGCGCGCCTGGGCATGCGGCCGCTGGGCATTGCCCAGTCGTTTGCCTACATACGTCAACCCGCTGATGTGCCGGTTGTGCCCGTCCAGCCACCACGGCAGCTGCCCACTGCGGTGGCTCCGAGTCGCCCATGGCCGACATCTCTGCCACCTGCGCGGCCCCTGCGCGTGGTGCCACCTGCCGCCCCGGCAGCCGAACCGCAGGAAAGCCAAAGCGAGTTGCTGGCCAGCATCGCGCGCCTGGCCAATGCTGGCGACAGTGCCCAGGCCCGGGCCAGTTGCCAGCGCTACCTTCGCCAGTTCGCGCCCAAGGCCCAGGTCTACTACTGGCTGGGGCTGCTGAGCGACACGGAAGGTGATGCTCAGCAGGCGTTGAGCCTTTACCGCAAGGCACTGTATCTGGAGCCTCAGCATCCTGAGGCGTTGTTGCACCTGGCCACGTTGCTGGCGGCCCAAGGTGACGAAGCCGGTGCCCGCCGCCTGCAGGAACGTGCGGCACGTGCTGGCCGGGAGTCTGAACGATGAAAGCCGAACACGCGATCGAGCTGCTGGCCAATGACGATGAGCGCATCGACGACTGCTGGAATCGTATTGGTGTGCACGGCAGCAAGGACTGCCCGTTGCTGGAGCGGCATATCCATTGTCGCAACTGCGAAGTCTACGCCGCGGCGGCCACGCGTCTGCTCGACCGCTACGCGCTGATCGAAGCGGACCTGGCGCACGAAGCCGCCCCCGTCGAAACCTCGACCGGGCGTTCGCTGCTGCTATTCCGCCTGGGCGAAGAGTGGCTGGCCCTGGCCACTGCCTGCCTGGCCGAGATCGCCCCCCTGCAACCGGTGCATTCGTTGCCGCATCAGCGCTCCCGGGTACTACAAGGGGTCGCCAACGTGCGCGGGGCGCTGGTGCCGTGCCTGTCGCTGGGCGACCTGCTGGGCGTGGAGCGTTTGTCCGAGCAGGCGCGCAGCGCTCGGGCAATGCCACGCATGCTGATCCTGGCGGCGTCGGGCGGGCCGGTGGTCATGGCGGTGGACGAGATCGATGGCATTCACCGCCTCGATGCGCCATTGCAGGGTGCTGGCGAGGATGTCGCACCGTTCACCGCTGCGGTCTTGCAGTGGCGTGGGCGCAGTGTGCGGGTGCTGGACGATCAACACTTACTGTCTGCAGTGCAGCGGAGCCTGTCATGACCCCAGAGCAAATGCGCGACGCATCGCTGCTCGAACTGTTCAGCCTGGAGGCCGAGGCGCAGACCCAGGTGCTCAGCACCGGGCTGATGGCACTGGAACGCAACCCGACCCAGGCCGATCAGCTGGAAGCCTGCATGCGTGCGGCACATTCGTTGAAAGGCGCGGCGCGCATCGTCGGCATCGATGCCGGGGTCAGTGTCGCCCATGTCATGGAAGACTGCCTGGTGGCGGCCCAGGAAGGCCGGCTGCTGTTGCGCGCCGAACACATCGATGCACTGCTGCGCGGCACCGACTTGCTGATGCACATCGCCACGCCCGGCGACCCGAATGGCGAGGCATTGGTGCCGGCGTTCCTGGCGCAGGTGGCCGGCCTGCTCGATCCCGCCGCTACGCCCGTAATGCCTGCTGCAGCGCCCGCACCGGCAGAGGTTGCGCTCGAACCAGCGTTGCCCGTGGCCCCGCCTGAGCCGGTAGCGCCGGCCGTTGAAGCCGAAGTTGAACCTGCCGCGCCACGCAAGGCCGGCAAGCGCGCGGGCGAAGGCAGCGAGCGGGTCTTGCGGGTGACTGCCGACCGCCTGAACAGCCTGCTCGACCTGTCGAGCAAGTCGTTGGTCGAGACCCAGCGCCTCAAGCCTTACCTGGCCACCTTGCAGCGCCTCAAGCGCATGCATGGCCAAGGCATGCGGGCCCTCGACGGCCTGAAAACGCAGCTCGAAGACAGTGGCCAGAGCCCCGAAGTGCTGGATGCCCTGGCCCAGACCCAGCGCCTGCTGCTGGAAACCCAGCAGATCCTGCAGCAGCAGGCAGCCGACCTCGACGAGTTTGGCTGGCAGGCCAGCCAGCGAGCCCAGTTGCTCTATGACACGGCATTGGCCTGTCGCATGCGCCCGTTTGCCGACGTGCTCACCGGCCAGAGCCGCATGGTTCGCGACCTCGGGCGTTCGCTCGGCAAGCAGGTGCAACTGCAGATCGAAGGCGAGAAGACCCAGGTCGATCGCGACGTGCTGGAAAAGCTCGAAGCGCCGTTGATCCACTTGCTGCGCAATGCCGTCGACCATGGCATCGAACTGTCCGAGCGGCGCCTGCTGGCCGGCAAGCCGGCGGAAGGCACGATCCGCCTGCGCGCCTCGCACCAGGCCGGGCTGCTGATGCTTGAACTGAGCGATGACGGCGCTGGCATCGACCTTGAGCGCCTCAAGCGCAACATCGTCGAGCGCGGCTTGTCGCCGGCCGACACCGTGGCGCAAATGAGCGAGGCCGAGCTGCTGACCTTCCTCTTCCTGCCGGGCTTCAGCCTGCGCGACAAGGTCACCGAAGTGTCGGGCCGTGGTGTTGGCCTGGATGCGGTTCAGCACATGGTCCGCGATCTGCGCGGCTCGATCGAGCTGACCCAGCTGCCCGGCCAAGGCTGTCGTTTCCACCTGGAAGTGCCGCTGACCCTGTCGGTGGTACGCAGCCTGGTGGTGGAAGTGGGCGGTGAGGCCTATGCGTTCCCGCTGGCGCATATCGAGCGCACTCTAGAAGTGGCGGCCGATGACATCGTGCAGATCGAGGGCCGCCAGCACTTCTGGCACGAAGGCCGGCATATTGGCCTGGTGGCTGCCAGCCAGTTGCTCAACCGGCCGGCCGGGCAGGGGGAGGCCAACAGCCTGCGGGTAGTGGTGATCCGCGAGCGTGAGCAGCTTTACGGGGTGGCGGTGGAGCGCCTGGTCGGTGAACGGGTGCTGGTGGTGATGCCGCTCGACCCGCGCCTGGGCAAGGTCCAGGACATCTCCGCCGGGGCCCTGCTGGACGATGGCTCGGTGGTGCTGATCATCGATGTCGAAGACTTGCTGCGCTCGGTCGAAAAGCTGCTCAGCACCGGCCGCCTGGAACGTATCGAGCGTGGTGCGCAAGGGGCGCGGGGTATGAGCCGCAAGCGCATCCTGGTGGTCGACGACTCGCTCACCGTGCGCGAACTGCAGCGCAAGCTGCTGAACAACCGTGGCTACGACGTGGCGGTCGCGGTGGACGGCATGGACGGCTGGAACGCCCTGCGCAGCGAGGACTTCGACCTGCTCATCACCGACATCGACATGCCGCGCATGGACGGCATCGAGCTGGTCACCCTGGTGCGCCGCGACCAACGGTTGCAGTCGCTGCCGGTGATGGTGGTGTCGTACAAGGACCGTGAAGAAGATCGCCGACGTGGCCTGGACGCTGGAGCCGACTACTATTTGGCAAAAGCCAGCTTCCACGATGATGCGTTGCTGGATGCCGTGGTGGAACTGATCGGAGGTGCTCAGGGATGAAGGTCGCCATCGTCAACGACATGCCCATGGCAGTAGAGGCGTTGCGCCGGGCCCTGGCCTTCGAGCCGGCGCACCAGGTGATCTGGGTGGCCAGCAATGGGGCCGACGCTGTGCGCATGTGCGCCGAGGACACTCCCGACCTGATTCTCATGGACCTGATCATGCCGGTGATGGATGGCGTCGAGGCGACCCGGCGGATCATGGCCGAAACGCCTTGTGCCATCGTCATCGTCACGGTCGACCGCAAGCAGAACGTGCACCGGGTTTTCGAGGCCATGGGCCACGGCGCCCTGGATGTGGTCGACACCCCCGCGCTGGGCGCGGGGGACGCACGTGAAGCCGCGGCGCCGCTGCTGCGCAAGATCCTCAACATCGGCTGGTTGATCGGCCAGCAGCGGCCCGGCGCGAGCAAGCCGCTCGCTGCCCCCCTGCGCGAGGCCTCCCAGCGCAGCGGCCTGGTGGCCATTGGCTCGTCCGCTGGCGGCCCTGCGGCGCTTGAAGTGCTGCTCAAAGGGCTGCCGCGGGGTTTTCCAGCCTCTATCGTGCTGGTCCAGCATGTTGACCAGGTGTTTGCTGCCGGCATGGCCGAGTGGCTCGCCAGCGCCTGCGGCCTGCCGGTGCGCCTGGCCCGCGAAGGCGAGCCGCCACAACCCGGGCAGGTGTTGCTGGCCGGTACCAATCACCATATCCGCCTGCTGCAAGGTGGCCAGTTGGCCTACACTGCCGAACCCGTCAACGAAATCTACCGGCCCTCGATCGACGTGTTCTTCGAGAGTGTGGCGCGATACTGGAACGGCGATGCGGTGGGCGTGCTGCTCACCGGCATGGGGCGCGATGGCGCCCAGGGTCTGAAGCTGATGCGCCAGCAGGGCTATCTGACGATTGCCCAGGACCAGTCCAGCAGTGCGGTGTACGGCATGCCCAAGGCCGCTGCGGCAATTGATGCAGCGGTAGAAATCCGCCCGCTTGAGCGAATTGCCGGGCGCTTGATGGAAATCTTTGCAAAATGACGATATGTATAGAATCGCGCCGCATGGACGGCCGTGATCAGGTGAATTCGAATGACTGATCTACCGATCGAAGGCTTCGCGACGCCTAACGAGAATTCGGCAATGGTCCTGCTGGTCGATGACCAGGCGATGATCGGCGAAGCGGTGCGACGTGGCCTGGCCCATGAAGAGAACATCGATTTCCACTTCTGTGCCGACCCGCACCAGGCGGTGGCCCAGGCCATGCGCATCAAGCCCACGGTCATCCTCCAGGACCTGATCATGCCCGGCCTGGACGGCCTGACTCTGGTGCGCGAGTACCGCAACAACCCGGCCACCCAGGACATCCCGATCATCGTCCTGTCGACCAAGGAAGACCCGCTGGTCAAGAGCGCGGCCTTCGCTGCCGGGGCCAACGATTACCTGGTCAAGCTGCCGGACTCCATCGAGCTGGTCGCGCGCATTCGCTACCACTCGCGTTCCTACCTGACCCTGCTGCAGCGCGACGAGGCCTACCGCGCCCTGCGCGTGAGCCAGCAGCAGCTGCTCGACACCAACCTGATGCTGCAGCGGCTGATGAATTCCGATGGCCTCACCGGCTTGTCCAACCGCCGTCACTTCGACGAATACCTGGAACTGGAATGGCGCCGGGCCATGCGTGAGCAGCAGCAATTGTCGTTGCTGATGATCGATGTCGATTACTTCAAAGTGTTCAACGACAGCTTCGGTCACCTGGCCGGCGACGAGGCCTTGCGCCAGGTGGCCGAGGCCATTCGCGGTTCCTGCTCGCGGCCGACCGACCTGCCGGCCCGCTACGGCGGCGAGGAGTTCGCCCTGGTGCTACCCAACACCTCGCCCGGCGGCGCACGCCTGGTTGCAGAAAAGTTGCGCCAGACCGTGCTCGGTCTGGGCATCAAGCACAGCGCGCCGACCGCCGACTCGCACCTGACCGTGAGCATCGGCCTGGCGACCCTGACGCCGGCCATCGGCAGCCACTGCCGGCAGCTGATTTCGGCGGCGGACAAGGGGCTGTACCTGGCCAAGAACAACGGGCGCAACCAGGTCGGGATTGCCTGAGGCCGATGCGGCTGCCCAACGGGCTGCCGCCGCTCCCTGGATGGGTTATACTCGCGGGCTTTTCACCGAATTCGCACGAGAGCCAGCCGCCCATGGAAATCCAACCAATCCTGAACACCATCAAGGACCTCACCGAGCGTTCCCTGTCCATTCGGGGGTATCTTTGACTACGATCACAAGCATGACCGCCTGATCGAAGTCAACCGCGAGCTGGAAGACGCTGCCGTCTGGAACAAGCCCGAGTACGCCCAGGCCCTGGGCCGCGAGCGTGCCATGCTGGCGCAGGTCGTCGAGACCCTGGACAAGATGGCTAACGGCCTTGCCGACTGCAAGGACCTGCTCGACATGGCCGTCGAAGAAGGTGACGAAGGCGCTGTCAGCGATGTCGAGACCGAGCTGCAGGCCCTGGAAGAATCCCTGGCTCAGCTTGAGTTCCGTCGCATGTTCAGCGGCGAGATGGACATGAACAACGCCTACCTGGACATCCAGGCCGGCTCCGGCGGCACCGAGGCACAGGATTGGGCCAACATCCTGCTTCGCATGTACCTGCGCTGGGCCGACAAGCGTGGCTTCGACGCCACCATCATCGAGCTCTCCGAAGGTGAAGTCGCCGGCATCAAGGGCGCCACCGTGCACATCAAGGGCGAGTACGCCTTCGGCTGGCTGCGCACCGAGATCGGCGTGCACCGCCTGGTGCGCAAGAGCCCGTTCGACTCCGGCGCCCGTCGCCACACTTCGTTCTCGGCGGTGTTCGTGTCCCCCGAGATCGACGACAAGGTCGAGATCGAGATCAACCCGTCCGACCTGCGCATCGACACCTACCGCTCCTCCGGTGCCGGTGGTCAGCACGTGAACACCACCGACTCGGCGGTGCGTATCACCCACGTACCGACCAACACCGTGGTGGCTTGCCAGAACGAACGCTCCCAGCACGCCAACAAGGACACCGCCATGAAAATGCTGCGGGCCAAGTTGTACGAGCTGGAAATGCAGAAACGCAACGCCGCCTCCCAGGCGCTGGAAGACAGCAAGTCGGACATTGGCTGGGGCCACCAGATCCGTTCCTACGTGCTGGATGACTCGCGCATCAAGGACCTGCGGACCGGCGTCGAGCGCAGCGACTGCAACAAGGTGCTGGATGGCGACATCGACCAGTACCTGGAAGCGAGCCTCAAGCAGGGCCTGTAAGCCGCACACCACTGCCGCGCTGCCTGGCCACCCGCCGGTAGCGCGTGCCCTGCCCGGAACGGGCAACGAATACCTGATGGAAAGAATGACGACATGAGCGACCTCAAGACCGAATCGCAAGACCTGCAACAGGAAGAAAACGCCCTGATCGCCCTGCGCAAGGAAAAACTTGCTGCCGAGCGTGCCAAGGGCAATGCCTTCCCCAACGACTTCCGTCGCGACAGCTACTGCAACGACCTGCAGAAACAGTACGCGGACAAGACCAAGGAAGAGCTGGAAGCAGCCGCGATCCCGGTCAAGGTTGCCGGCCGCATCATGCTCAACCGTGGCTCGTTCATGGTCATCCAGGACATGACCGGCCGGATCCAGGTCTACGTCAATCGCAAGACCCTGCCGGAAGAAACCCTGGCCGCGGTCAAGACCTGGGACCTGGGCGACATCATCAGCGCCGAAGGCACCCTGGCCCGTTCCGGTAAGGGCGACCTGTATGTCGAGATGACCAACGTGCGCCTGCTGACCAAGTCGCTGCGCCCGCTGCCGGACAAGCACCACGGTCTGACCGACACCGAGCAGCGCTACCGCCAGCGCTACGTCGACCTGATGGTCAACGAAGAAACCCGCCATACCTTCCGTGTGCGTTCGCAGGTGATCTCGCACATCCGCAAGTTCCTCATCGAGCGCGACTTCCTCGAAGTCGAGACGCCGATGCTGCAGACCATCCCTGGCGGCGCTGCGGCCAAGCCGTTCGAAACCCACCACAACGCCCTGGACATGGCCATGTTCTTGCGCATTGCGCCGGAGCTGTATCTCAAGCGGCTTGTTGTTGGTGGGTTTGAGAAAGTGTTTGAGATCAACCGCAACTTCCGTAACGAAGGCGTTTCGACTCGTCACAACCCTGAATTCACCATGCTCGAGTTCTATCAGGCCTACGCCGACTACCGCGACAACATGGACCTCACCGAGGAGCTGTTCCGCGAGCTGGCACTGCTGGTACTGGGCACCACCGACGTCCCGTACGGCGACAAGGTGTTCCACTTCGGCGAGCCGTTCGCCCGCCTGTCGGTATTCGACTCGATCCTCAAGTACAACCCGGAGCTGACCGCTGCCGACCTGCAGGACGTCGACCGTGCCCGCGAGATCGCCAAGAAGGCCGGCGCCAAGGTGCTGGGCCACGAAGGCCTGGGCAAGCTCCAGGTGATGATTTTCGAAGAGCTGGTCGAGCACAAGCTGGAGCAGCCACACTTCATCACCGAGTATCCGTTCGAAGTGTCGCCGCTGGCCCGTCGCAACGACGACAACCCGGCCGTGACCGACCGCTTCGAGCTGTTCATCGGTGGCCGCGAAATCGCCAACGCCTACTCCGAGCTCAACGATGCCGAAGACCAGGCCGAGCGCTTCCTGGCCCAGGTGGCCGAGAAGGACGCCGGTGACGACGAAGCCATGCACTACGACGCCGACTTCGTCCGCGCCCTGGAGTACGGCATGCCGCCGACTGCCGGTGAAGGCATCGGCATCGACCGCCTGGTGATGCTGCTGACCAACTCGCCGTCGATTCGCGACGTGATCCTGTTCCCGCACATGCGCCCACAGGCCTGAGTGAATTGAACAAGCCGCCTTTCGGGGCGGCTTTTTCTTGCCTGTACACTTGTATTGGCTGTACCGGCCTCTTCGCGGCCAAAGCCGCTCCCACAGGTACTGCAAAGGCCTTGAGAGCTGCGCAATCCCTGTGGGAGCGGCTTTAGCCGCGAAGAGGCCGGTACAGTTCAACCACTGTCCATGAGGTAACCAGAGTGACCCCCGCAATGGCCCAACAAGGCGCCGCCGGCATCGCCACCGCCGTCGCCGAAAGCGTGCAGTACCAGGGTCGCAAGACCGCCCGTCAAGGCAGCGAACAGCGCCGCCAGCTGATCCTCGACGCCGCCATGCGCATTGTCGTGCGCGATGGCGTGCGTGGCGTGCGCCACCGAGCGGTGGCTGCCGAGGCGGGTGTGCCGCTGTCGGCCACCACCTACTACTTCAAGGACATCGAAGACCTGCTCACCGATACCTTCGCCCAGTACGTCGAGCGCAGCGCCGCCTACATGGCCAAACTATGGGCCAACACCGAGGTGCTCCTGCGCCAGCTGCTGGCCCAGGGTGATGGCAGCGTGCAGTCGCGGGCGCGATTGGCCGACGAAATCGCCCGCATGACCGCCGACTATGTGCAGCGCCAGTTGCTCAATCGCCGCGATTTCATGATGGCCGAGCAGGCCTTCCGCCAAGAGGCCCTGCTATGCCCACGCCTGGCCGAGCTAGTGCGCGCTCATGAGCAGATTCTGCTGCACGGCGCTCGTCAGCTGCTGCAGGTGGTCGGCTCGCAGCAACCGGAACAGGACGCCCAAATGTTGACGGCGATTATCGAGCAGATGGAATATCAGGGCCTGCTCAAGGATGCCGATGCGCAAGCCGATGGGCAGATGCTCGCTATGCTTACCCGTTACCTCCACCTGGTGTTGGCATCGGCCTGAGCTGAGACCGAACTTTCAAGGAGAACCTGATGAAAGCCTGGCGTGTGGTGTTGTTGACGTTGTCATTCCTCCTGCTGGGCGGTTGTCTGGTGACTTTTCATGAGCCGCTGCCGAGCAACCAGGCGGCGCCCAAAGCCTTGCTCGGCAAATGGAGCAGCAAGGATGCCTGGGGCGAGCCGCTGAAGCTGACCATCAGCCGCAGCGGTGGCGATGCCTACAAGGCGGTGGCCACGGCCAAGGGCAAGGCGCCTGAAGAATACACCTTCACCGTCTCGCGCCATGGCAACCGCTGGTACCTGTCGGCTGGTGTGCCCAAGCGCCTGGGCGGCAACTTCCTGATTGGCGGTTTCGACATCGTCGATGGCAAGGAACTGGTGGTCTACAACCTCGACGTCGAGCAGGTGGAGCAGGCGGTCGAGAAGAAGGAACTGAGCGGGCGCAGCACCCAGGTAGCGGAAGAAAACGAAGAGGGCGTGCTGATCGACAGCCCGTCGGCGCGCGTGCTCGCCTACCTGGATGACCCGGCCAACTCTGATCTGTTCGTCGAAGTGGCGCGGTTCCAGCGCAGCGGCAAATAGTCAGGACCTGATCAAGGAGTCCTCCGTGGACGAATACCAGCAAACCATCCGCGCCCTGTCCGATCGCATCGTCGCGGCGCAGACCCCGATCCGGGTCCTGGACGCGGTGAAATGGGACGACAACATTCGCCAGGGCTTCCTCAAGGCCAAGGGCAAGGAGCCGCCCGCCGTCAATCGTGAGTACTACCTGGCCCGCCCGCTGGCGTTCGACTCCAGCGCGGTGAAGGCCGAGTTCCAGGCTATCGAGCGCGACATCATCCGCCAGCTCGGCCAGTTCAACCCGGTCGGGCAGATCATGAAGCGCATGTGCCGCGAGTACCGAATGGTCGTGCGCATGCTCGAAGCCCGCGGTACCGAAGACTTCGGGCTGATCTCCCAGGAGCTGTACGGCGCGGCTTCCGACGCCTTCCATGCCGGTGACCCGACCCTGGCCGACCTCGGGCTGATGCTCTCGGACTACCTGAACAACATCGACGGGCGCGGCGACCTCAAGGACGAGCCGAAGAACCTGACCGCCAAGGAGGCCGTGGACATCCTCCAGCGCCGCCTGAACAAGGTGTTCGGCGAGGCCGAGGAAACCATCCGCGTGTTCGAGTCTGACGGTATCGTCGCCGATGCCGCAGCCGGTGCCGACTACATCAAGGTGCGCGCCGATGCCATGTTCAACAACCGTGACGTGCGTGCGCTGGAGGTGCATGAAGGGCTGGTGCACGTGGGGACCACGCTCAACGGCCTGAATCAGCCGATCTGCACCTTCCTGGCCAAGGGCCCGCCCTCGTCGACGGTGACCCAGGAAGGCCTGGCGATCCTCATGGAAGTGATCGCCTTCGCGTCCTACCCCAGCCGCCTGCGCAAGCTGACCAACCGCACCCGCGCCATCCACATGGTTGAGGAAGGCGCAGATTTCCTGCAGGTGTTCGACTTCTTCCGCGAGCAGGGCTTCGAGATGACGCAGAGCTACAGCAACGCCAGCCGGGTGTTCCGTGGCTCGGTGCCCAATGGCCTGCCATTCACCAAGGATTTGTCCTACCTCAAGGGCTTCATCATGGTTTACAACTACATTCAGTTGGCCGTGAAGAAGGGCAAACTCGAGCAGATCCCGCTGCTGTTCTGCGGCAAGACCACCCTGGAAGACATGCGTACCCTGCGCCAGCTGGTCGAGGAGGGGCTGGTGGAACCGCCCAAGTATCTGCCGGAGCAGTTCCGCGACCTCAACGCACTGTCGGCCTGGATGTGCTTCTCCAACTTCCTCAACCACTTGAGCCTGGATCGCATTGAAGCCGACTACGCGAACATTCTCTGAGCGCTGCCGCCTGCTGGTTCTGGGCATGCTCCTGCTGGGACTGGGCGGTTGCAGCAGCCTGCTGTTCTACCCCGAACCCGGTGAGCCGTTCACCCCGGCAAGGGCCAAGCTGGAATACCGCGATGTCAGCCTGACCACCGCCGATGGCCTGCGGCTGCACGGCTGGTGGCTGCCGGCCAAGGCCGGGGTGGAGGTGAAGGGCACGGTGTTGCATCTGCATGGCAATGGCGGCAACCTGCCGGGACACCTGGGCGGCAGCTACTGGCTGCCGGAGCAGGGTTACCAGGTGCTGATGATCGATTACCGCGGCTATGGCCTGTCTGAAGGCACACCGAGCCTGCCCGAGGTCTATCAGGACATCGCGGCGGCGATGGCGTGGCTGGACCAGGCCCCCGAGGTCAAGGGCAAGCCCCTGGTACTGCTTGGCCAGAGCCTTGGCGGGGCGATGGCGATCCACTACCTGGCGCAGCACCCCGAGCAGCGCCAGCGCTTCAACGCCCTGGTGTTCGACGGCGTGCCGGCCAGTTACCGTGCAGTCGGCCGCTACGCGCTGAGTACCTCGTGGATGACCTGGCCGCTGCAGGTGCCGCTGTCCTGGCTGGTGCCGGACGGCGACAGTGCGATCCGTTCGATCGAACAGTTGAGCGCTCCTCCGAAGCTGTTCTTCCACAGTATCGACGACGATCTGGTGCCGATGGACAACGGCATTCGCCTGTACCAGCACGCACCGCCCCCGCGGGTGCTGCAGCTGACCCGTGGGGGGCACGTGCAGACCTTCGCCGACCCGGTGTGGCGCCAGGTGATGCTGCGCTTCCTCGATGACCCCAGCCATTTCAACGGCCTGCGGCGGCTTGCCGAAGTGCCCAACTACCCTGACGAGAAGAACAAGCAATGAGTGAAGAACGCAACGCCATCCCGCTGATCCTGACCGGTGTCGGCAGCATCATCGTGACGGTGGGAGCTCTCTGGTACTACGGCTACCTGCATTTCGCCAAACCCGAGGATGCGCTGCTGCTGCAGGACTTCACCATGCTCAAGACCATTCCCGGCGAGGACTACAAGGTCTCCCTCGACCCGGCGCCGCAGGTAGCCCAGTGCGTGGATGGTGTGATGGTGCTGTTCGATACCGAGCAGAAAGGCCTGACCGGCGTGCTGGTGGACAGCCGCAAGCGCGCGGTGCGCTGCATGGGCCAGGAGACGCCGCAGCAGGTGCAGTGATCCAGGATTTCCATCGGCTGTCCCGCCCCCTTCGCGGCTAAAGCCGCTCCCACAGGTACTGCAGAACCCTCAAGGGCAGTGATATCCCCGTGGGAGCGGCTTTAGCCGCGAAAGGGCCGGAACAGGCAAAAGAAAAGCCCCGCATCGAGCGGGGCTTCCTCATTTCAGCTGACCAGCCTTACTGCTGGATCTGGCTCACCGAACGCGGTGCCACCGGCTGGTTGTCATTGGAGATGGTCACTTCTACCCGACGGTTCTGCGCACGGCCCGAGTTGCTGCCGTTGTCTGCAACCGGGTACTCCTTACCATAGCCTTGGGAAACGATACGGGCCGGGTCGACACCGGCGCGTACCAGCGCCATGCGCACGCTGTTGGCGCGGCGTTCGGACAGGGTCTGGTTGTAGTTGGCCGAGCCGACGCTGTCGGTGTAGCCCTCGACGATCACCTTGCGCTCCGGGTTCTCCTGGAGGAACTGGGCCAGCTTGGTGATGTTCGGGTAGGCGTTGCCCTTGAGAGTGGCCTTGTTGAAGTCGAACAGCACGTCACCGAAGGTCACCAGCGTACCGCGGTCGGTCTGCTTGGCGTTGAGGCTTTCCTGCAGCTTGGCGATCTGCGCGTCGCGGGCATCGAGCTTGGCCTGGGCGCGCTGGGCCGAGGCATTTTTCAGCTCGTTCTCGGCGGTGCGCAGGGCGATGGTCTGCTTGGCCACCTCGATGCGCTGGTTGGTCAGATAGGCCAGCTGGTCGACTTTCTTGCTGTCTTCCCGGTCCATGAAGGCCTTGTCGGACTTGTTCAGCCAGTCCTGGGCGTCCTTGGTTTCGAGCGCGGCAACCTTGCTCGACTGTGGGTCGCTTTGCAGCGCCGAGAAGTTGGTGCGGGCCGACTCCAGGTTGGGGTTCGGGTCGTGGGAGCAGGCAGCAAGGCCGACGCTCAGGGCCAGCAGGGCGGGAATCATGACGTAGTTGCGCATGGTGTTCATCCTTTGATCAGTTGCGAAGGCTAAGGTTGACTTGGCGGCGCTCATTCAGCGCTGCGCAGGCCTTCCTGACGTACGTCCTGAACGCCCTGGCGGGCATCCTGCACGGCCTTCTGGGCTTTGGCTGCCTGGGCCTTGCGTTCGGCGACGCGGGCATCCCACTCGGCCTGCTCGGCCAGCAGTTTGGCTTCGTCGTACTTCTTGTCATGCATGGCGATTTCGGCCTGCTTGAACTTGTCCTGCGCCGACTTCATCTCCACCGCGGCGAACTCGGTACCGCCAGCACTCACGGCGGAGTTCACGGCGGACTGGGTCACGGCATATTGCTCGGTGGGCGGGTTGCCCGCACAGCCGGCCAGTACCAAGCTACTGCCCAGGGCCAGCGCAGCCAGCTTGAGCCCGCGCACGGGAGTGGATGAGGCGTTCGAGGTGCGGGTCTTGATGGTGGTCAGTTCCATTGGATCACTCCTGATAACGACGATGTCCGTAGCAGTCCATCGCTCAATCCCTGGCATCGCCTGCGCTTGCGCTGAACGATGCACCAGCAGGTGTGCAGGGTTTTAGCGTGATGGCTATTGGCTGGGACTTGAGCGTTTTTTGAATAGTTCAGAAAAAAGTTGCCTAGGCTGGCTAACTATTTCTGACTGATCGGTCAGCGGTATTTGCCTGGAACTTTTCCGGGCTGGCTGAGTATTCCGGGCCCGTTGCAGGCCCAGAATTCAGAAAGCAGGGCTTAGTTGCCGCTGTCGTCGCTGGGGTTGCTCAGGTCGTGCAGATGGCGCCGTGAAAGTGCCAGAAAGCGCGGGGTCGGGCCGATGTCTTCGAACAGCGGGTCACCTTCCTCGTCCGTGGCGATGACCTTGCGGCCCTGCACGTAAGGGAAGCTGGCTTCCAGCTCCTCCAGCGCGGCGGCGACCAGTTCGCCGAGCAGTTCCTCGGCGGTGCGCTTGGGGTACATGTCGATCAGGGCAGCCAGGCGTGCTTCGGACTCGAGGTCCAGGTGCAAGGCGTGGCCGGTGGGGCTCAGGGTGCCGGCGGCATTCTGTTCCCAGTGCTGGGCGAGTTCGCGGATTTTCATGATGACCTCTGTGAACGCCAGTAAAGGCTGCAGTGCATCAGACTGCGCTGGCTTAACTTTAGTTTGCTTTGCGCGATCGTGGCTTGCCTTTGCGCCCCGGCAGTGGGCACTCTTGGGCCAGCGCTGTTTCCTGAGCAGAGCGCGGCGAGCCGCGCCGAAGAGAGGGCCAATGACTGATATCGATGTGCGCCTGCGTGAAGATGTCCATGTGTTGGGGGAGTTGCTCGGCGAGACCATTCGCCAGCAGCACGGTGATGCGTTCCTGCAGAAGATCGAGGACATCCGGCACAGCGCCAAGGCCGACCGCCGCGGCGCTGGCGAGCAGTTGAGCTCGACCCTGGCCGACCTTGCCGAAGAAGATTTGCTGCCGGTGGCGCGAGCCTTCAACCAGTTCCTCAACCTGGCCAACATGGCCGAGCAGTATCAGTTGATCCGCCGTCGCGATGCCGACCAGCCCGAGCCGTTCGAGGCGCGGGTGTTGCCCGAACTGCTGGCGCGCCTGAAGCAGGCCGGGCACAAGGATGACGCCCTGGCCCGGCAACTGGCCAAGCTCGATATCCAGCTAGTGCTGACCGCCCACCCGACCGAAGTGGCGCGGCGCACGTTGATCCAGAAATACGATGCCATTGCCGGCCAGCTGGCCGTGCAGGACCACCGCGACCTGACCGCCGCCGAGCGCGAGCAGGTGCGTGAACGCCTGCGCCGGCTGATTGCCGAAGCCTGGCACACCGAAGAAATCCGCCGCACCCGGCCAACCCCGGTGGACGAGGCCAAATGGGGCTTCGCGGTGATCGAGCATTCGCTCTGGCATGCCGTTCCCAACCACTTGCGCAAGGTCGACAAGGCGTTGTTCGATGCCACCGGCCTGCGCCTGCCGCTGGAAGCCGCACCCATTCGCTTTGCCTCGTGGATGGGCGGTGACCGCGACGGCAACCCAAATGTCACTGCCGCCGTGACCCGTGAGGTGCTGCTGCTGGCCCGCTGGATGGCCGCCGACCTGTTCCTGCGCGATGTCGATGCGCTGGCGGCAGAATTGTCCATGCAGCAGGCCAGCAGTGCCCTGCGCGAGCGAGTGGGCGACAGTGCTGAGCCCTACCGGGCACTGCTCAAGCAGCTGCGCGACCGCCTGCGGGCCACCCGCGCCTGGGCCCAGGTGGCATTGACCAGCAGCAAGCCGGCCAGCGCCGAGGTGCTAGTGGACAACCGTGACCTGATCGCTCCGCTGGAGCTGTGCTATCAGTCGTTGCATGAATGCGGCATGGGCGTGATCGCTGATGGGCCGCTGCTCGATAGCCTGCGCCGGGCGGTCACCTTCGGCCTGTTCCTCGGCCGCCTGGATGTGCGCCAGGACGCCGCCCGGCACCGTGATGCTCTGGCAGAGATTACCGACTACCTGGGCCTGGGCAGTTACGCCGACTGGGACGAAGAACAGCGCATCGCTTTCCTCCAGGCCGAACTGAAGAACCGCCGACCGTTGCTGCCGGCGCACTTCAAACCCCAGGCAGAGACCGCGGAAGTGCTGGCCACCTGCCGCGAGATCGCTGCGGCGCCGGGCGCATCGCTGGGCTCCTACGTGATCTCGATGGCGGGTGCAGCCTCCGATGTGCTGGCCGTGCAACTGTTGCTCAAGGAAGCCGGCCTGACCCGGCCGATGCGCGTGGTGCCACTGTTCGAAACCCTGGCCGACCTGGACAACGCCGGGCCGGTGATGGAGCGCCTGCTTGGCCTGCCGGGCTATCGTGCCAGCCTGCGCGGGCCGCAGGAAGTGATGATCGGCTACTCCGATTCGGCCAAGGACGCGGGCACCACGGCGGCGGCCTGGGCCCAGTACCGCGCCCAGGAAAACCTGGTACGCATCTGCCGCGAGCATCAGGTCGAGCTGCTGCTGTTCCATGGCCGTGGGGGGACGGTCGGCCGTGGCGGCGGGCCGGCCCATGCGGCGATCCTGTCGCAGCCACCGGGCTCGGTTGCAGGGCGCTTCCGCACCACCGAACAGGGCGAGATGATCCGCTTCAAGTTCGGCTTGCCGGGCATTGCCGAGCAGAACCTCAACCTTTACCTGGCTGCCGTGCTCGAGGCCACCTTGCTGCCGCCACCGCCACCAGAACCCGCCTGGCGCGCACTGATGGACCAACTGGCGGCCGATGGCCTCAAGGCCTATCGCGGCGTGGTGCGGGAAAACCCCGACTTCGTCGAATACTTCCGCCAGTCCACCCCCGAGCAGGAACTCGGCCGTTTGCCGCTGGGCAGCCGCCCGGCCAAGCGTCGTGCCGGTGGCATCGAAAGCCTGCGGGCGATCCCTTGGATCTTCGGCTGGACCCAGACACGCCTGATGTTGCCGGCCTGGCTGGGTTGGGAAACGGCCCTGAGCAATGCCCTGGCGCGGGGCCAGGGCGAGCTGCTGGGGCAAATGCGCGAGCAATGGCCGTTCTTCCGCACCCGCATCGACATGCTGGAAATGGTCCTGGCCAAGGCCGATGCGCAAATCGCCGAGGCCTACGACCAACGTCTGGTGCAACCGGGCTTGCTTCCTTTAGGAGCACACCTGCGCGACCTATTGTCGCAGTCGTGCCAGGTGGTGCTGGGCCTGACCGGGCAGCCGGTGCTACTGGCGCACAGCCCCGAGACCCTGGAATTCATCAGCCTGCGCAACACCTACCTGGACCCGCTGCACCGTCTGCAGGCCGAGTTGCTGGCCCGTTCGCGCAGCCGCGAAGCCGCTCTGGACAGCCCGTTGGAGCAGGCCTTGCTGGTGACCGTGGCAGGGATTGCCGCAGGCCTGCGCAACACCGGCTGAAGCCTGCTGGAGCGGCCCTTGCCCGCCTGCAGGGCGTGGGCCGGAACCGGGCGAGGAGGGTGGTTGCGCCGGGCGCAACCACCTTCGGTTTTGCATACAAATGACGCAATGCTGCAACTTTGGGACGCTTGTCTGGCTGCCGGGCGCTGTGTATCTTGAGCAGCCTTCTGACCGATTTGTGGTCATACCCGATTTTCCGGACTTGGCCTCGATTGCCGAATCCATTGAATTTCATAAAAAAATTTGAGGAGCACGAGATGCGCGTAATTCTGCTGGGAGCTCCCGGGGCCGGTAAAGGTACTCAGGCAAAGTTCATCACCGAGAAGTTCGGTATTCCACAGATCTCCACCGGTGACATGCTGCGTGCCGCCGTCAAGGCCGGTACCCCACTGGGCCTGGAACTGAAGAAAGTCATGGATGCCGGCCAGCTGGTTTCCGACGAGCTGATCATCAGCCTGGTCAAGGAGCGCATCGCCCAGCCGGATTGCGCCAATGGCTGCCTGTTCGACGGCTTCCCGCGTACCATTCCACAGGCTGAAGCCATGGTTGCCGCCGGCGTGGACATCGACGCCGTGGTCGAAATCGCCGTCGACGACGAAGAAATCGTCGGCCGCATGGCGGGCCGCCGCGTCCACCTGGCCTCGGGCCGCACCTACCACATTCAGTACAACCCGCCGAAAGTGGAAGGCAAGGACGACGTCACCGGTGAAGACCTGATCCAGCGCGATGACGACAAGGAAGAAACCGTGCGTCACCGCCTGTCGGTCTACCACAGCCAGACCAAGCCACTGGTGGACTTCTACCAGAAGCTGTCGGCCGCCAACGCCGGCAAGCCGAAGTACAGCCACATCGAAGGCGTCGGCTCGGTCGAGTCGATCACCGCCAAGGTGCTGGCAGCGCTGAGCTGATCCACCCTCTGATGCAGCGGCCGCTTTTTTGTGGGAGCGGCCTTGCGTCGCGAAAGGGCTGCAGAGCAGCCCCTCGATTTTTACCGTGTCGCTGACATCCTGGGGCTGCTTCGCAGCCCTTTCGCGACGCAAGGCCGCTCCCACAGGGACCGCAGCTGCTCTATACTGCCGCTCTTTTCCCCTAGCACCTGGATACCCGTTCGATGACCACCCTGCTGGCCCTGGATACCGCCACCGAAGCCTGTTCCGTCGCGCTGCTGCATGACGGCAAGGTAACCAGCCATTACGAGGTGATCCCGCGCATGCATGCGCAGAAGCTGCTGCCGATGATCAAGCAACTGCTGGCGGACTCCGGCGTGGCGCTGAACGCACTGGATGCCATCGCCTTCGGCCGTGGCCCGGGTGCGTTCACTGGGGTGCGCATCGCCATCGGTGTGGTGCAGGGCCTGGCGTTTGCGCTGGAGCGCCCGGTACTGCCGGTGTCCAACCTGGCCGCGCTGGCCCAGGGCGCATTGCGCGAGCAAGGCTTGCAGCAGGTGGCCGCAGCCATCGATGCGCGCATGGATGAGGTGTACTGGGGTTGCTACAAGGCCGAAGCCGGCGAAATGCGCCTGCAGGGCCTGGAAGCCGTGCTGCCGCCTGAGCGCGTAGCCTTGCCTGAAGGCAGCAGCGG
This sequence comes from Pseudomonas sp. SMN11, assembly GCF_052041945.1. Lineage (NCBI taxonomy): Bacteria > Pseudomonadati > Pseudomonadota > Gammaproteobacteria > Pseudomonadales > Pseudomonadaceae > Pseudomonas > Pseudomonas sp. SMN11. The sequence continues at coordinate 59,005 of NZ_JBKGGW010000002.1, forward strand.
TGACTGGTACGGTGCCGGTACCGGCTGGGGCTATGCCGAGCGCCTAGCGGTACAGGCCAGTGTCAGCAACCCCGCGGCACTGCCCAATGCGCTGGACATCCTCAGCCTGGCCAATTTCGCCTGGTCCCGTGGCGAGGCGATCGTCGCCGAACAGGCGCAACCGGTTTACTTGCGCGATAATGTAGCCACACCCAAGGCGCGCTGAGTGCTGTTCGTCGGTTATCGCGGTTGACGATAAAACCTTCGGCGCAAACTGTGGTCCAGTTATCACTCGAGCATTAGCGACGGAACTCTGATGCTGCTAAATTGCCATCATTGGTCCTGAGTGCTCACACCATGCGTATCGACGGTTTCTCATCGCAGTCCTACCCGATCAAGCGCACCCCGCGCAAAGGTGCGGTGCGCGCCGAGAACGTGGACGATGCCGAGCTGATCGAAGAGAGCGAAGTCACCCAAGAGGCTTCTGCGCGTCGTCGCCCGGCGGGGCTGCCGGCTCGTCAGCAAGACATGGTATTCCCCCGCGCCCGTGACCGGCGCACTGCCACTGCGCTGGCCAGCTACCTCAGCACGGCCGGTTTTACCGACTGGGACATGGAAGTACTGGGGCTTGACCTGTACATTTGATGGATGAATCCATCTTCCCTGCCTTATTTCCTGGGTTGCCCGTCCTGGAGTGAGAACGCCTGGCGCGACTACCTGTATCCCGCCGACGCCAACACCAATGAAATGCTTGGCTACTACAGCCGGGTATTCAACGCCGTCGAGGGCAACACCACGTTCTATGCGCGCCCCGCGCCCGGCACCATCGCCCGCTGGGCGCAGGTCATGCCTGAGCACTTCCGCTTCACTGCCAAATTTCCCAGGGATATCAGCCACGAAGGCGACCTGCGTGATCAGCTTGAGGCGGCCTCCGACTTCACCCGCCTGATGGCCCCGCTCGGTCAGCGCGTATCGCCGTTCTGGCTGCAGTTGCCGGCCCAATTCAGCCCGGCACGGCTGGGCGAACTCTGCCATTTCCTCGACGAAATCGGCGTGCCGGTGGCCGTGGAGGTGCGCAACCAGGCGTTCTTCGCCAAGGGCGAGGAGGAGAGACTACTCAATCGCCTGCTGCACGAGCGCGGCGTGGAGCGCATCTGCCTTGACCCCCGCGCGCTGTTCAGTTGCACTTCACGCGACCCTGCCGTGCTGCATGCACAGTCGAAAAAGCCCAAGGTGCCACCGCGCCCCGCCGCCTTCAGCCAGCGCCCGCAGGTGCGCTTTATCGGCCATCCGCAGCTTGAGGCCAACGAGACCTTCCTCACGCCCTGGGTGGACAAGGTCGCCGCCTGGATCGAAGAGGGGCGTAGCCCTTACGTATTCCTCCACACGTCCGACAACCGCCTGGCCGCCGCCTTGGCCCAGCGTTTCCACCAGCGGCTGATGGCGCGTCTGCCTGGCCTGGCAGCATTGCCGGAATTGCCGCGCGCCCCCGAGGTCGAACAACTGGGGCTACTCTGACCATTCCCAGACCCCGGAGGTTGTGACCATGGATGTACAGACCCTGCGAGCCGAAGCCTTCAAGGCACTGCATGAGCGTGATGGCGCCTTCGTCATTCCCAACCCCTGGGATGCCGGCTCCGCCAAGCTGCTGGCCAGCCTCGGCTTCGAAGCGCTGGCCACTACCAGCGCAGGCCTGGCCTTCAGCCTCGGGCGGCCGGATGCCGAAGGCGCCTTGAGCCTGGATGAGACCCTGGACAATGCCGGGGTGATCGTAGATGCCACGGCACTGCCGGTGGCCGCCGACCTGGAAAATGGCTTCGGCGACCTGCCCGAAGACTGTGCGCAGACCATCTTGCGTGCCGCCGAAGCGGGGCTGGTCGGCGGGTCGATCGAGGATGCCAGTGGCCGCGCCGACGCGCCGATCTATGACTTCGAACTGGCTGTGGCGCGGGTGCGGGCCGCAGTACAGGCCGCCCGCAGCCTGCCATTCCCGTTCACCCTGTGTGCCCGTGCGGAAAACCTGCTGCACGGGCGCATGGACCTGGATGACACCATCCTGCGGCTGCAGGCCTTTGCCGAGGCCGGTGCCGACGTACTCTATGCGCCGGGGCTGCGCAGTGTCGATGAGGTGCGTGCGGTGGTGCAGGCGGTGGCGCCGAAACCGGTCAACGTGCTGATGGGGCTGGCGGGTGTGCCATTGAGCGTCAACCAGTTGCAGGACCTCGGCGTGCGCCGCATCAGCGTCGGTTCGTCGCTGGCGCGCGCGGCACTGGGCGCGTTCCAGCGTGCGGCCCTTGAGATTCGTGATCAGGGCACATTCAGTTACGGCGAGCAGGCCTTGCCGTTCGCCCAACTCAACGACCTGTTCCGCCGCTGAGGCGCCGTGCGCACGCTGATGCTGCTGTGCGGCCTGCTGATCTTGGCAGGCCTTGCGTGGCAACTCGGTTGGCGTTTGCCGGATGCGTGGAACCCATGGGCGGTGCTGGATGTGCGCCAGCCGCCAAACTGGCTGACGAGCTACAAACTGTCGCGGCTGCGCAATGACCCTGATTTGTGCCGCCAGACGCTGGAGGCTTCCGGCTTGCGTTACCGGGCGCAAGCCGACAGCCCGGCGTCTGCCAGATGCCCGTTGCAGAACGTGTGGCGCATCGAGCAAGGGCAGGTGCGTTTAAGCAGCAGTTTCCTGGCCAGTTGCCCCTTGGCAGTGGCCTATGCGTTGTTCGAGCAGCATGGGCTGCAGCCTGCGGCGCAGCGGGTGTTTGGCCAGCCGATTGTGCAGGTGGATCACCTGGGCAGCTTTGCCTGCCGCAATGTCTACAACCGAAAGGAGGGGCGTCTGAGCCAGCACGCCACGGCCAACGCACTGGATATCAGCGGCTTTCGCCTGCAGGACGGTCAGCGCATCGTGCTGGCGCGGGACTGGCAGGCGGGTGAGCAGAAGGGCGAGTTTCTCAGGCAGGTGCGGCAAGCAGCCTGTGACACTTTCAGCACCGTGCTGGGGCCGGACTACAACGCTGCCCATCACAACCACTTTCATCTGGACATGGGGCGTTGGCAGGTCTGCCGCTGATCTCAGGCGTGCACGCGAACGTTGTTCAGCACCACCGGGCGTGCCCAGTGCATGTCGAATTCCAGGTCGTTCTGCTGCTTGGCCATGGTCGCCTCGTCGTACGGCTCCGGCGCAGGGTCGAGCAGGTCCATCTCGAATTCGGCGATCGGCAGGTGCAGCGGGCGCGGGGAAGGGCCAGGGCCTGGTTCGGGGAGCGGGTGACCCTGGCTCATCACAACCGGGCGTAGCCAGTTGTTGCTGATGTCGAGCTGGCGCTGCTGCTGGATCATTTCGGCGACGCTGAACGGCTCTGGCGCCGGTTCCAGCAGGTTGGCCTCAAGCTCCGCCTTGGGCAGGAACAGGGGCTCGGGCGGTGCGACGATGGTGTCCTGCACCGGGCAGGCGCGCTGGGTTTCGATCATGGCCAGGGCCTTGGCCCCGCCGATCGGCTCGCCGCTTTCCTGATCGTACTGCACCATCGCCTGGCTGACGCTGTCCGGCTCTTCTGCTTGCTGCTCGGCCATCGCTCGGGCAAAGAAATCCTGCCACAGGTGGCTGACGCCCCCGAGTGCCTGGGTATTCTGCCGACCGTAGTTGCCGACAGGCGACAAGTAGGTCAAACCGATGGGAAGAGTCTCTGTCATGGCAGTCTTGCGCGCTGTGCTCTGGCAGAATAGCGGGATATTGCCTGTATCGGCCGTGGCGGTCGATACATGAGGGGCAGGGTCAAATTTCTAGGTGTGAATGATGGAAGAGCAGGGCACAGGTATCCGGGTCGAGGCGCTGTCGGCTGAATTCGAGGCGCAGGCCGCCGCATGGGCCGAGCGCCTGACGCTGCCGCTGCAGGACGATGCGGCCGGGTTTGCCGTGCAGGTAGGCACCGATGGTCTGCAGATCCAGCAGTTGGGCCCGCAGGCACCGGGGCCGGTACGGGTGGACTTCGTCGACGGCCAGGCCGCGCACCGGCGCCAGTTTGGCGGTGGCAACGGGCAGATGATCGCCAAGGCGGTGGGCATCGCCCAGGGCGTGCGGCCACAGGTGCTGGATGCCACGGCGGGGCTGGGCAAGGATGCGTTCGTGCTGGCCAGCCTGGGCTGCCAGATGACCTTGATCGAACGCCAGCCGCTGATTGCCGCATTGCTGGAAGATGGCCTGTCACGGGCCCGCCTGGATGAGGAGGTGGGGCCGATTGTCGGGCGCATGCGCCTGCTGACCGGCAACGCCATCGAACGTATGCGCAGTTGGGAAGGCGAGCCGCCACAGGTGATCTACCTCGACCCGATGTTCCCGCACCGTGACAAGAGTGCCTTGGTGAAAAAGGAAATGCGCGTGTTCCGGCCATTGGTCGGGGATGACTTGGACGCCCCGGCCCTGCTCGAAGCCGCCCTGGCACTGGCCAGCCATCGGGTGGTGGTGAAAAGGCCGCGCAAGGCGCCGATCATCGAGGGGCCGAAGCCGAGTCATAGCCTGGAAGGCAAGTCTAGCCGGTATGACATCTATCCGAAGAAAGCCTTGAAGGCCTGATCTCCTGTGAAGTTTGTGTGGCCTTTGTAGGAGCGGCCTTGTGTCGCGAAAGGGTCGCATAGCGGCCCCGGCCATCTTCGCTGCGAAGCTGAAAGTGTGGGGCCGCTTCGCGCCCCTTTCGCGACACAAGGCCGCTCCTGCAGGGCGTGCGCCGGCCAACTTCAGCGTTGGAATGCGCGGATGAATAACCCCACCACCTCGCGCACATGGCCCTCGGCCTCATCCCCCTCCAGCGGCCCGGCACACCCCAGCAACAGCCGGTAATCCGGCGCGCCCTTGATCAGGCAGAAGAAGTGCTCGGCTGCCTGCAGCGGATTGGCAATCCGCAACAGCCCGCGCTCGTCGATCCCGCGCAGCAACGCTTCCATCCCCGCCAGTACCCGCTTGGGCCCGGCTTCATAGAAGTACTCGCCGAACCTTGGGTCCTGGCTGCCCAGCGCCATGATCAGGCGGCTCAACTTGACCGCCTCGTCGCTGCTGATCAGTGCCTGGAAGCTACGGCCGATGTTCAGTAACACCTCCTCCACAGCCGCCCCTTCGGGGTACTCGAACATCAAGTCAGGCAACTGGTTCTGGCAGGTCGCCATGACCGCCGAGCCGAACAGTGTCTGCTTGTCGGTGAAGTGGCTGTAGACCGTGAGCTTTGAAACACCTGCCGCCGCAGCGACCGCATCCATGCTGGTGTTGGCGTAGCCAAGGCTGAGGAACAGGGCCTTGGCGGCTTCGAGGATGGCCTCGCGCTTCGCCAGGTCCTTGGGCCGGCCTGGGCCGATGGGTGCGTCGTTGGACATTGGAATCCGCATCTGGTTGAAGAGGCGCCCATCTTACCGGCTCGAACCGCTTCCGGCTGCAGGTCGCGACCATCGTTAATGTTGATTTTCTTTCCGACGCCGACTTCCCGGCCTCGGTTCCCTGACTTAATATACTCGCCAGTATAAATATTCGATGTGCTCTTCGCGAAAGGATTCATCATGTTGCGCCATGCCTTGTCCCTCGCTCTGCCTGCCGCTGCCGTGCTATTGCTGGCCGCCTGCGGCCAGGAAGCCGCAGCCCCTGCCGCACCACGCCCCGCCCTGGTGGTGCAGCCTCAGCCGGCCGAAGCCGCTGCCGACAGTTACCCCGGCGAAGTGCGCGCGCGCTTCGAACCTGAGTTGGCCTTCCGCATCGGCGGCAAGGTCAGCAAGCGCCTGGTGGAGGAAGGGCAGCGGGTCAAGGCCGAGCAGCCGCTGGCCGAGCTTGACCCACAGGACGTGCGCCTGCAGCTGGAGGCCAACCGCGCCCAGCTGGCGGCGGCCGAGGCCAACCTGTCGCTGGTGCGCACCGAGCGCGACCGTTACCAGAAACTGCTGGATCGGCAGATGGTCAGCCACTCCCAGTACGACAACGCGGAAAACCTCTACCGCGCAGGCCTCGCCCGCCTGAAGCAGGCCAAGGCCGAGTTCGATGTGGCCGGTAACCAGGCCGAATACGCTGTGTTGCGTGCGCCGCAGGCAGGTGTCATTGCCAAGCGCCAGGTTGAAGTGGGCCAGGTGGTCGCGGCCGGGCAGACTGTGTTCACCCTGGCCGCCGATGGCGAGCGTGAAGTGGCTATCGGCCTGCCTGAACAGCAGTTCGCCCGCTTTGCCGTGGGCCAGGATGTCAGCGTCGAATTGTGGTCTTACCCCAACGAGCGTTTCCCAGGGCGCATTCGCGAGCTGTCACCTGCTGCCGACCCGCGTTCACGCACGTTCGCCGCCCGCATTGCCTTCACCTCGGCCAAGGCACCTGCCGAGCTCGGCCAGAGTGCAAGGGTATTCATTGCCCATGATGGGCTGATTCCGCTGGCGGTGCCGTTGTCGGCCGTCACCGCAGAAAACGGCCAGGCCTATGTCTGGCGCGTCAACAAGGACAGCCGCCTGGAGCGCGCCGTGGTGCGCCTGGGGCCTTATGGCAGTGAAACCGTGCCGGTGCTCGAAGGCCTGGCGCCGGGCGACTGGGTGGTCGCTGCCGGTGGTCACGTGCTGCGCGAGGGGCAAGAGGTGCGGCCGGTAGACCGCACCAACCGCGTGGTGAACCTGACGGCCAAGGAGTAAGTCCCGATGGGTTTCAACCTTTCCGCATGGGCGTTGCGTAATCGCCAGATCGTGCTGTTCCTGATGGTTCTGCTGGCTGCCATTGGCGCCATGTCCTACACCAAATTGGGGCAGAGTGAAGACCCACCGTTCACCTTCAAGGCCATGGTCATTCGTACCCTGTGGCCAGGGGCCACGGCCGAGGAAGTGTCGCGCCAGGTGACCGAGCGCATCGAGAAGAAGCTGATGGAGACCGGCGAGTACGAGAAGATCGTCTCGTTCTCACGCCCGGGTGAGTCGCAGGTGACCTTCATGGCCCGCGACTCGTTGCATTCCAAGGACATTCCCGAGCTGTGGTACCAGATCCGCAAGAAAGTCGCGGACATCCGCCACACCTTGCCGCCGGAGATCCAGGGGCCGTTCTTCAACGACGAATTCGGTACCACCTTCGGCAATATCTATGCGCTGACCGGCGCCGGTTTCGACTATGCGGTGCTCAAGGACTACGCCGACCGTATCCAGATCCAGCTGCAGCGGGTCAAGGACGTGGGCAAGGTCGAGCTGATCGGCCTGCAGGACGAGAAGATCTGGATCGAGCTGTCCAACCTAAAGCTGGCCACCCTCGGCGTGCCGCTGGAGGCGGTGCAGCAGGCGTTGCGTGAGCAGAACGCGGTCAGCACTGCCGGCTTCTTCGAAACCCCCAGCGAGCGCCTGCAACTGCGGGTGAGCGGGCGCTTCGACAGCGTCGATGAGATCCGTCAGTTCCCCATCCGTGTAGGCGACCGTACCTTCCGCATCGGCGATGTGGCCGACGTGCACCGTGGCTTCAACGACCCGCCCGCGCCGCGCATGCGCTTCATGGGCGAGGATGCTATCGGCCTGGCGGTGTCGATGAAGGACGGCGGCGACATCCTGGTACTCGGCAAAGCCCTGGAAGGCGAGTTCGAGCGCCTGGCGCGCAACCTGCCTGCCGGCATGGAGCTGCGCAAGGTCTCCGACCAGCCGGCGGCAGTCAAGGCCGGGGTCGGCGAGTTCGTCCAGGTGCTGGTCGAGGCGCTGGTGATCGTGTTGCTGGTGAGCTTCTTCTCCCTCGGCCTGCGCACCGGCCTGGTGGTGGCGTTGGCCATCCCGTTGGTGCTGGCCATGACCTTCGCCAGCATGCACTACTTTGGCATCGGCCTGCACAAGATCTCGCTCGGCGCGCTGGTGCTGGCGCTGGGCCTGCTGGTGGATGACGCGATCATTGCCGTGGAGATGATGGCGATCAAGATGGAGCAGGGCTTCGACCGTCTCAAGGCCGCCAGCTACGCCTGGACCAGTACGGCGTTCCCGATGCTCACCGGTACGCTGATCACGGCGGCGGGCTTCCTGCCAATCGCCACGGCGGCCTCGAGCACCGGCGAATACACCCGCTCGATTTTCCAGGTGGTGACCATCGCGCTGCTGACCTCCTGGGTCGCGGCGGTGGTCTTCGTGCCTTACCTGGGCGAACGGCTGCTGCCGGACCTGGCCAAGTTGCATGCCGCCCGCCATGGCAAGGACGGACATGCGCCAGACCCGTACAGCACGCCGTTCTACCAGCGCGTGCGGCGTGTGGTGGAGTGGTGCGTGCGGCGGCGCAAGACGGTGATCCTGCTGACCGTTGCCGCCTTTGTCGGCAGCATCCTGCTGTTCCGCTTCGTGCCCCAGCAGTTCTTTCCGGCCTCGGGACGCCCGGAGCTGATGGTCGACCTGAAACTGGCCGAAGGCGCCTCGCTGGCCAATACCGCCGAGCGGGTCAAGCAGCTGGAAGCGCTGCTCAAGCAGCAGGACGGCATCGACAACTATGTAGCCTACGTGGGTACCGGCTCACCGCGCTTCTACTTGCCGCTGGACCAGCAGTTGCCAGCCGCCAGCTTCGCCCAGTTCGTGGTGCTGGCCAAGTCGATGAAAGACCGCGAGCGCCTGCGCAGCTGGTTGATCAGCACCGTCGACCAGCAGTTCCCCGACCTGCGTGCCCGCGTCACGCGCCTGGAGAACGGCCCGCCCGTGGGCTACCCGGTACAGTTCCGGATCACCGGCGAACATATCGAAAAGGCCCGTGCCCTGGCCCGCGAAGTGGCGGACAAGGTGCGTGAGAACCCGCATGTGGTCAACGTGCACCTGGACTGGGAAGAACCGAGCAAAGCGGTATTCCTGGAGATCGATCAGGACCGCGCACGTGCCTTGGGCGTGAGCACCGCGCAGTTGTCGAGCTTCCTGCAGAGCTCGCTGACCGGCACCACGGTCAGCCAGTACCGCGAGGACAACGAGCTGATCGAGATCCTCTTGCGCGGCACACAGCAGGAGCGTGGCGAACTGGGCAACCTCGGCAGCCTGGCGCTGCCCACCAACAACGGCCAGAGCGTGGCGTTGTCGCAGGTGGCAACCCTGGAATACGGCTTCGAGGAAGGCATCATCTGGCACCGCAACCGTCTGCCGACGGTGACCGTGCGTGCCGACATCTATGACAAGGAGCAGCCGGCGACGCTGGTGAAGCAGATCCTGCCGACCTTGCAGGAGATCAAGGCGAAGCTGCCGGATGGTTATCTGCTGGAAGTGGGCGGCACGGTGGAAGATTCCGAGCGCGGGCAGAAGTCGGTGAACGCCGGCATGCCACTGTTCATCGTGGTGGTGCTGAGCCTGCTGATGATCCAGTTGCGAAGCTTCTCGCGCACGGTGATGGTGTTCCTCACCGCGCCGTTGGGGCTGATTGGCGTGACCTTGTTCCTGCTGGTGTTCCGCCAGCCCTTCGGCTTCGTCGCCATGCTCGGCACCATCGCCTTGGCGGGGATGATCATGCGCAACTCGGTGATCCTGGTAGATCAGATCGAGCAGGACATCGCTTCCGGGCTGGACCGCTGGCAGGCGATCATCGAGGCCACGGTACGGCGCTTCCGGCCGATCGTGCTGACCGCGCTGGCGGCGGTGCTGGCGATGATTCCGTTGTCGCGGAGTGTGTTCTATGGGCCGATGGCGGTGGCGATCATGGGCGGGTTGATCGTGGCCACGGCGTTGACCTTGCTGTTCCTGCCGGCTTTGTATGCGGCGTGGTTCAGGGTGAAAAGGCGGTGATTGAACAAGGCGCCGGTCATCGCGCCTTGCATTGCCCAAGTACGTACTAATGGCTACCAGCTAAAACAGGCGCTGGTTCGTCCCATGCAGGGACCATGCCCTGCGCGGCCGGCTAAAGTCACGAGGGCGCTGTTCTCAAGGGTGAAAAGGTTGGTCCAGATCATACGACCACCTTGATTGTCCCTTTGATTGATCTTGTACATCACTGTTGCGCGATATTGATTACCTATCTTCAGTCGATCACCATCAATCGGGATGCAGAAAGTTTGTGGCAGCGCCAATTCTCCCTGACCGTCCAACGCAACAACCACACGCTCAAGGGACGGTGTGACTTCCATTATCTCCAACTGATAGGACGCCGAAGCGTCAGGCTGCATCTGATGGTCCAAGGCCTCTTGAGCTTCGGGCGGCAGAGGCAGCTTTTCCAGCTTATCGACGAAAATGCGTATGTACTGTTCATCGGACATTCCTAGATACTCCTGTGTATTCATTAGGAGCAGTCAAGGTAAGGTCGCTTCCATAGCAAGCAAATTAGGTATTTTTTCCTGAGGAACGTAGCGTGTTTCGGCGAGAGAAAGGATGGAGATCACTGCGCGAGCTATGCTCGCTCCTACCGGGGAGTGGATTGCTGGCAGGAGCGAGCGTTGTTCGCGATGGGGCCATCAGAGCGCGCTGAAAACCTTCTTGGCCAGGCTCGTGGCCGCCTGTGCCGGGTTCTGGCGAATGCTCTCTTCCTGCTTGGCAATCATCTCGAACAGGCCATCCAGCGCCTTCTCGGTCACGTAGTTCTCGATATTGGCATCATCCTTGATCAGCCCCAGGCCCTTGGCCTGACCGGCAAAGGCGTTGTACTGCTGGGCGACCCCAACTTTGTCGGTGGCCTGCTTGACGATCGGCAGGAACTTGGCGCGGATCTGCTCGCGGCTGCTCTTGTTCAGGTACTGGGTTGCAGAATCCTGACCACCGCTGAGGATGCCCTTGGCATCGGTCACGGTCATCTTCTTCACGGCATCCACCAGAATCGCCTGGGCTTGCGGCACGGCAGCTTCGGCGGCCTTGTTCATGCTGGTTTCCAGGGCTTCAACCTGGTCGCCCTTGCCGAACATCTTCATGGCCTTGGCGGCTTTGCCGAGGTTGCCCGGCAGCTCGATGCGCACATCGGGGTTGTTGCTGAAGCCGCCTGGCGTGCTCAACTGCTTGACGGCGATCTGCGCACCCTGGGTGAGGGCGTCCTTCAGGCCGCCGGTGGCGTCGGACTGGCTCAGGTCGCCAAGTGACAGGGCCAGGGCGCTGGCCGATAGCAGCAGGCCGGCGCACAGGGTAGAGAAGCGCAGGGAGGCGCGAATCATGGGTATTTCCTTATCGATGAAGTGGGGCGGGCTCAGCGCACCGGGTCGACTTTGACCCGTACCGGCTGCTGGTCGCTGCCGTCGAGGGTAACGCCGTGGTGTTCGGTGTTGATGAACAGTAGCTTGCCATCCAGCTCGATCCGCGCGCTGACCGCGTAGCGGTGGCCGGGCTTGACCTGGGTCGGGTCGTAGGTAAGGTGGAACGGCAGGGGCACGTTGCCTTTGACCGGGCCGGCCTGGCGGGCCAGGGTCACGGCGGGGGCGTCCATCAGCGAGACATCCTGCAACTCGACGCTCAAGGTGGCGGCAGGCGGCAGGGCGATGCGCTGCAGGTAGAAGACTTCGCCATCCAGGCTGGCCTGGGTGGACGGGGTGTGGCTGGAACAGGCTGCGAGCAGGGATGCGCAACACAGCATAAAGAGCTTTTTCATGGAATCTCCGGTGTGTCCTTGGAGCTGGCTTGTGGCCAACCCCAGGGACTTTAGCGGATTTTCCGGAGTGGGTCGTCAGTCCATGCGGTTACCGCCGTGAATGCCGGTCAGGGACGCTGGCAGGTTGCCACCGTGTATGCCATCGACATTGGTAGCAACCTTGTCGACGGTAACCCGTTGGGTACCGAACACTGTGTCCGGCTTTATCGGGTGATGGCTGGTATTGATATACAGCAGTTGGCCATCCTTTTCGACGCGTGCGGAAAGGGCATAGCTGTGGCGTGGATCAATCTGGCTGCTGTCGAAGGTCAGCTGCAGGTTGATCGGCATCAGACCGCCGCAGCGCAGGCGCAACTCGGCAAGGCTGATGGCTGGCGCATCAGCCAGCGAAACGTCAAGCAGACTCAGTTGAACCTGGCCGGATGGCGGAAGCACATTGTCGCCAGAGGAAACGATTTCAACATTGAATGTCTTCATTTGGGTCATTTCAGTACTCCTTGAGAGGGGCGTTTGATCCTGGCCTCTCCCAAGGGCTGACAGCAGGTTGAAAGCCTACCCTGGCAGCACATCTCCTGGCTCATCGCGGTGCAGCGCCACCTGGCGGATCGACAGCCGCAGTTCGGCCGACAGCACACGCTTGGCTACGCCCTCGGCCAGTTCGCCGAGCTTGTCGTGATAACCCAGCTTGCCGTTGCCATCCGGGCGCAATACACCTTGTTTGATCAGGGTCTGGATGAAGTGGCGGAACAGGGTCTTGTCGAAGAACTCCGGCGCATTCAGGCCATGCAGGATCGACAGGCGCTGGGCCATCATCACGCACAAGTCTTCCAGCGCTTCGGCGCTCAGGGTCTTCTGGCCGCTGTTGAGCAGCAGCGAAGTGGCCATGTAGAAACGCTGCAGCGTCTGGGTGATGGTGCGGGCGAGCAGGGTCAGCAGCACGAACTGGCGTGAGCTCGGCGCCGGGCGCATGTACAAGTCGTTCTCGTGGCGCAGCAGGCCGTGATCGACGAGCGCTGCCAGCCACTGGTCGATCACCTCGTCCAGTTGCTCCGGGGGCCAGCGCAGGAACAGTTCGGCTTGCAGGTAGGGATACAGTGCATGCACATACTGGCCGAGCAGTTCGCGGCTCATGCGCGAGCTGCTGAGGAAGAAGCTCGCCAGCAGGGCGGGCAGGGCGAAGATGTGCAGGACGTTGTTGCGGTAATAGGTCATCAGTACCGCGTTGGCTTCATCCAGGTAGAGGATGCGACCCAGCGCGTCCTTCTGCTCGGACAGTAGGTCCATGCCGCGGACATGCTCGATCAAAGCCTGGCCGTCACCTTCGGGCAAAGTGGTGTGCTTGGAGTAAGGCACCTGGCGCAGCAAGGCCAGGTACAGGTCGAGCACGCGGGTCAGGGCGCGCTCGTCCAGCGCCAGGCGGCTGGTGGAGAGCAGTGCCAGGGCCACCAGGTTGACCGGGTTGACCGCCGCTGCCTCGTTGAGATGGCGAGCAACGGTTTCGCCCAGGCGGGTGGTGGCATCGTTCAGCCAGGCCGGGCGGAACTGTGGGCCTGGTTCTTGCTCGCGCCAGCCGGGTTGCTGCTCATCGAGAAAGCCAGCCAGGCGGATCGGCTCGCCGAAGTTGACGTACACCTGGCCGAAGCGCTGCTTCAGTGCGCCGATGACCTTGAAGATGTCGAAGATCGACTCTTTCTTCTTGCTCGCCCCACGCAGTTCGCCGAGGTAGGTCCGGCCTTCCAGCACGCGTTCGTAGCCGATGTACACCGGCACGAACACAATCGGTGTGCGCGACGAGCGCAGGAAGCTGCGCAGGGTGATCGCCAGCATCCCGGTACGTGGCTGCAGCATGCGCCCAGTGCGCGAGCGGCCGCCTTCGACGAAGTACTCCACCGGGAAACCCTTGGTGAACAGTGTGTGCAGGTACTCGTTGAACACCGCCGTGTACAGCGGGTTGCCCTTGAACGTACGGCGCATGAAGAAGGCGCCGCCGCGGCGCAGCAGGCCGCCGATCACCGGCATGTTGAGGTTGATGCCGGCGGCGATATGCGGCGGCGTCAGGCCATTGCGGAACAGCAGGTAGGACAGCAGCAGGTAGTCGATGTGGCTGCGATGGCATGGCACGTAGATTACTTCGTGGCCTGGGGCGATGCCTTGCACCTGCTCGATGTGGTTGACCTTGATGCCGTCGTAGATCTTGTTCCAGAACCAGCTCAGCACCACTTCGAGGAAGCGGATTGCGGTATAGGTGTAGTCCGAGGCGATCTCGTTGCCGTAGCGCAGCGCCTGGGCTTCGGCCTTGGCCACGGGCATGTTTTCGCGCTGGGCTTCCTCGGCGATGGCCTGGCGGACCAGGGGGGCATGCACCAGGCCCTTGACCAGGTTGCGCCGGTGCGAGATGTCCGGGCCGATCACTGCGGTCTTGAGGTTGCGAAAGTGCACGCGCATCAGGCGCTGGGCCATGCGCACGGTGCGCTCGTGGCCCTTGTTGTGCTGCACCAGTTCACGCAGGTGGATCGGCGCAGAGAACTGCACGCGGGTCTTGCGCCCCAGGATCAACACGGTCAGCAGCCGGCGCAGGCGCCCGGTCACGGCCCAGCTGTCGGCGAACAGCAATTTCCACGGGCTGTTTTCACTGGCCGGTGTCTGCCCCCAGAACACACTGACCGGAATGATCTGGGCGTCCTCCTCGGCGTGCTGGCTGATGGCGGCGACCAGGCGCTCCAGGGTCGGCGGGGCGCCGCGCTTGTCATGGCGGCCGAGCCAGTCCGGGTCCGGCGTCAGGTAAAAGAATGCGGCAGGTTCGTGCAGCGAGCCGACGGCCACCGGCAGCACCGGGCGCGGCAGCCCCGCTTTGGTGCATTCACGGTCGACCACCGCCAGGTCGGTGAGCGATGGCGAGGGCAGGGCATAGAACACCGGGCGGCTGCGGTCGAGCTTGAGGGTCAGGGACGACTGGTTGATGGTCTCGGAGCGCACCCACAGGTACATCAGGCGACGCAGAGCGCCGAATATCAGGCGGCGCAGGGGGGAACGGGTCATGGGGTGAGTGCCCTGGGAATGAATTTCAGAGAATAGACAGTCATTTAGTCTGCCGTATCGGCGCAAGTTCAGCAAAATTCGGTAAATAGCGCGACGGTCATGAAATTTTTTTGTTCTGTGTCATATACTCGGCCTGCCACTTGCAGGATATTTCGGCAAGCGGCGTCGACATAGGGAGGACACCCTGTGTCTACAAGGCGATCTTCACAATAAAAATCCGGAGTAGTTCAGATGTCGTCTCGTGAGACTGGGAATGTTAAGTGGTTCAACGATGCCAAAGGTTATGGCTTCATTCAGCGCGAAGGTGGTGCGGATGTATTCGTCCACTATCGGGCGATCCGCGGTGAGGGGCATCGTACCCTGGTCGAAGGGCAGCGGGTGGAATACGCCTGCGTGCAGGGCCAGAAAGGCCTGCAAGCCGAGGACGTAGTCGGGCTCTGAGCCTCTTGTGGCAAGCCTCAAGCTGCAAGTTGACCGTGTAACTTGCAGCCTGAAGCAACCGGTTTCAGCTAGTGCGCCAGGTGATTTCCTCTTCACCGTCGGCGCTGATGCGGATCCAGCGATCGGCATCTTCTTCACCGTCTTCCTCGACCCAGCCACCCGGCGCACAACGCACTTCGACGTTCAGTGCGGCGAATGCCGCGCGGGCGCAGGAGACGTCATCGGCCCAGGGGGTCTGGTCGCTTTCCAGATACAGGCTGTTCCATTTCCCTACAGCCTTGGGTAACCAAGTGACCGGAATGTTACCGGCCTGGCATTTGAAGGTCTGGCCTTTCTGCTTCCATTCGCTGCACGGGCCGATTGCCTGGTTGAGCCACTCGGCAATCTGCTTGTGGTCGACGTCGGCGTCCTTCAGGTAGATCTCGATATCGGGTTGGCGCATAAGGGCTCCGGGTGTGCTCAGTGCTGGCGCACGAAATAGTCATAACGCATGGAAACCGTCACGTCGAACGGCTCCGGTTGCTCGATCACCCGGGCGCGCTTCTCGGCGCTGGCGCGCCAACCGTGCGGGGTCATCGCCAGCAGGTCGGCACGGGCCTTGGGGTCGGCCAGGCTCAGGCGGAACTCGAGGATTTCGCTGTGGGCGTGGGCCATGCCCTCAGGCACCAGGGCCAGGTGCTTGTCGTCGGCGTAGGGGCGCACTTCATCGTAGAGCACTTCGCGCAGCTCCATCAGGTGGCCGCTGGTCGGGCCCACGCGCATCAGCCCGCCACCGGCGCTGAGCAAACGCTTGGCCTCGTCCCAGTCCAGTGGGCTGAACACGCTGGCGATGAACTGGCAGCTGGCATCGGCCAGTGGCACGCGGGCCATGCTGGCGACCATCCAGGTGACCTCAGGCGCGCGACGGCAGGCGCGCTTGACGGCCTCGCGGGAGATGTCCAGGGCATAGCCCTCGGCGGCCGGCAGGGCCTGGGCGATCTGGGCGGTGTAGTAGCCTTCGCCGCAACCGATGTCCAGCCAGGCGCCGGGCTCGCGCTCGGCGGCCAGCTCCGCCAGGCGGCGCGCCACCGGGGCATAGTGGCCGGCGTCGAGGAAGTCGCGGCGGGCTTCGACCATGGCCTGGTTGTCGCCCGGGTCACGGCTGTTCTTGTGCTGCACCGGCAGCAGGTTCAGGTAACCCTGGCGGGCGCGGTCGAAGCGGTGGCCGGTCGGGCACACCACGCCGTTGTCGAGCCGCGACAGGGCTGCCTGGCAGAGGGGGCAGGCGAGCATCAGGCGAGCAACCGGACCAGGGTCTGGTAGTAGATTTCGGTCAGCAGGTCGAGGTCGCTGGCCAGGATCCGCTCGTCGACCTGGTGGATGGTGGCGTTGACCGGGCCAAGCTCGACCACCTGGGTGCCCATGGTGGCGATGAAGCGGCCATCGGAGGTGCCGCCGCTGGTCGACGGCTGGGTGTCGCGGCCAGTGACGCCCTTGATGCTGGCCGCCACTGCGTCGAGCAGGTCGCCCGGTTCGGTGAGGAACGGCAGGCCCGACAGCGCCCAGTCGACCGACCAGTCCAGCTCGTGCTTGTCGAGGATCGCCGAGACCCGTGCCTGCAGGCCTTCGACCGTCGATTCGGTGGAGAAACGGAAGTTGAACAGCGCGGTCAGCTCGCCCGGGACCACGTTGGTAGCACCGGTGCCGGAGTTGAGGTTGGAGATCTGGAAGCTGGTCGGCGGGAAGAACGCGTTGCCTTCGTCCCAGTGCTCGGCAGCCAGTTCCGCCAGGGCCGGGGCGGCCAGGTGGATCGGGTTGCGCGCCAGGTGCGGGTAGGCCACGTGGCCTTGCTTGCCGCGCACGGTCAGCTTGGCGCCGAGCGAGCCGCGACGGCCATTCTTGACCACGTCGCCAAGCAGGGTGGTGCTCGACGGCTCGCCGACGATGCACCAGTCCAGGCGTTCGTTGCGTGCTTTCAGGCGCTCGACCACTGCTTTGGTGCCGTGGTGGGCCGGGCCTTCCTCGTCGCTGGTGATCAGGAAAGCGACCTTGCCGCGGTGGTTCGGGTAGTCCTGCACGAAGCGCTCGCTGGCGATCACCATCGAGGCCAGGCTGCCTTTCATGTCGGCGGCGCCACGGCCGCAGAGCATGCCATCGGCGTCGATCAGTGCTTCGAACGGCTCGTGCTGCCACTGCTGCACCGGGCCGGTGGGGACCACATCGGTATGACCGGCGAAGCACAGCACCGGGCCTTCCTGGGTGCCGTGGGTAGCCCAAAAGTTGTCGACGTCTTCAAAGCGCATCGGCTCCAGCTGGAAGCCCACGGCGCCCAGGCGGTTCATCATCTGCGCCTGGCAGTCGGCATCGACGGGGGTGACCGAGGGGCGACGGATCAGGTCGCAGGCCAGTTGAAGGGTAGGCGAGAGCTCGGCAGGGGCCGTCATGGGGAACTCCGGGGCAAGGCAAGGCGGGGATATCTGAGGGGCGTTATCTTATATCAAACCGTCAGACCGATGGGGCGCAAAGCGCCCCAAAAAATCTCAAGCCTGCTGCGGCTCGGCGGCCTTCTCCGCAGGCTTGGGCAGCGACGACAGGAAAGCCATCACCAATGCCGCCACATACGGCAACGACTGCACCAGCAACATTGCCACCCAGAAGCGCATGTCCGAACTCGGCAGCCCCTGCACCAGGAAGATGCCCAGTGCGGCGCCCCACAACATCAACATGATGAACAGCTCTTCCCGCGCTTCGGAAATCGCCACCAGCAGGCCATGACTGTCGGCATTCTTCGGTGTGCGGAAGAACGGCATGCTGCTGGTGAAGAATCCGTACAACACCGCCTTGGCGATGGTGTGCGACAACGCCAGCCCCGCCAGTGCCGCGGCAAAGGCATCCTTGAGGTTCACCCCCACCGCGCGGCGGTAGAGGAAGATGATCTTGCCGACCTTGAAGAAGAACAGCGCCAGCGGCGGGATGGCGAAGATCATCAGCGGCGGGTCGACCCGGTGCGGCACGATGATCATCGCCGCCGACCACAGCAGGGCACCGACGGTGAAGAAGATGTTCATGCCATCGGCAACCCACGGCAGCCAGCCAGCCAGGAAGTGATAGCGCTGGCCACGGGTCAGCTCGCTACCCTTGCCACGCAGCAGGGCGCTGGCGTGGTGCTTGATGATCTGGATGGCGCCATAGGCCCAGCGGAAGCGCTGTTTCTTGAAGTCGATGAAGGTGTCGGGCATCAGGCCCTTGCCATAGCTATTGTGCGAATAGGCGGCTGACAGGCCTTTCTCGAATACCCGCAGGCCCAGCTCGGCGTCCTCGCAGATGCACCATTCGGCCCAGCCCAGCTCTTCCAGCACGCTGCGCCGGGTCATGGTCATGGTGCCGTGCTGGATGATCGCGTCACGGTCGTTGCGGGTGACCATGCCGATGTGGAAGAAGCCTTTGTATTCGCTGTAGCAGAGCTTCTTGAAGGCGCTTTCGTTCTGGTCGCGATAATCCTGTGGCGACTGCACCACGGCGATCTTCGGGTCGGCGAAGTGCGGCACCATGTGCTTGAGCCAGTTGCGGTCGACGCAGTAGTCCGAGTCGATTACCGCGATCACTTCGGCGTCTTTGGCGGTGTGCGGGATCAGGTAGTTCAGCGCACCGCCCTTGAAACCGGCCAGGGGCGCGACGTGGAAGAACTTGAAGCGCTCGCCGAGCTTCTCGCAGTGGGCCTTGAGTGGCTCCCACACGGCGGGGTCCTTGGTGTTGTTGTCGATCACCAGGACTTCATAGTCCGGGTAGTCCAGTGCGGCGAGGGCGTCGAGGGTCTGCTTGACCATCTCCGGCGGCTCGTTGTAGCACGGCACGTGCACCGAAACCTTCGGTCGGTAGGCGCTGTCGCCCTGCACTGGCAGGAATTCACGCCGGCGTTTGTGAATCCACACGGCTTCGGCCAGTTCGTGGGCCTCGGTCATCAGCACGATGAACACGCCCAGCGCACCGAGCGCCAGCAGCACGCCGACCGTCAGGCTGAACCAGGTACTGTATTGCTGGCTGTAGTCATAGGCGATCCACACCAGCACCGACCCGCACAGGAAGGTGATGAAGGTGAGGAAGGTACGGCCGCGCTGGCGCAAGGCCGAACCGTCGATCAGCAGCACGGCCAGGGCGATCATCGCCAGGACCACCGAGGCCACCGCCAGGGCCCGCCACTGCGGGATCGCCACCACCGGCCCCTCGAAGTTGAACTTCTGCTGGCGCTCGGCGTTATACACGCCCCAGTAGGCGCCGACCGAGCCTTCGTCGTTGGCCTTCCACGGCTGGTCATAGGCCTCGATAACGAAGTAGTTGTAGCCTCGGCGGTTGAGGGTGTTGACCAAGGTGCGCAGGTAGATCGCCTGGTCGGCCTGGGTGGCGTCGGCACCGCCTCGCATGCGGCCGTTGCTTGGCCAGCCGACCTCCGACAGTAGCAGTGGCTTGTGCGAGAACTGGTGGCGCAGCTCGCGGGCGCGGTCGAGGACGAATTGCACCGAGTCTTTCATCGGCACGAATTCCCAGTACGGCAGGATGTGCGCGGCGATCAGGTCGACGTGCTTGGCCAGTTCCGGGTGTTCCTTCCAGATGTGCCACTGCTCGCTGGTGGTGACCGGCACCTTGACGGCGGCACGTACGCGATCAAGGTACTGGATCAGCTCTTCGGGCGTGACTTCTTCGCGGAACAGCGCTTCGTTGCCGACCACCACCCGCACCACGCTGCGTGAGTGGTTGGCAAGCTCGATGCCTTTTTCGATCTCGCGTTCGTTGCGCTCCAGGTCTTTGCTGATCCAGATGCCCAGGGTCACCCGCAGGCCGAATTCCTCGGCCAGCCGCGGGATTTCGGCCTGGGTACCCTCGACGGTGTAGATACGAATGTTGTCGGTGAGCTTGTTCATCTGCTCCAGGTCCTGGCGTATCTCGTCATCGCTGGGGTACTGGCCCTTTTGCGGACTTTCCCCAAGGCGGAACGGCGAATACGAGAAACCGGAGATCTGTTCCGGCCAGGCAGGTGCGGAGACTGGGCGATTGATCAACGCCCAGAACCCGGTGAACAGCGCGGCGATGGCCAGGACCACCACCAGGTTGAGGCCGAATTTGCGAGATGACATTGTGGTCCGTTTCTGTCCAAGTGATAGGACATTAAAGCAGTAATGATAGGGTGTTTCCTAACGATGGAGGTCAGAGCGGCCGCTGGCCTATAATGCGCGCCGTTTTTCGGGCATGAGTTTCGGGGTAGCAACATGAGCACAGAAGATCCACGCTTTGCCGGCGTCGCCCGGTTGTACGGCGACGAGGGCCTGCAACGGCTGAGCAACGCCCATGTGGCGGTTGTCGGTATTGGCGGGGTCGGCTCGTGGTCGGCCGAAGCCCTGGCGCGTAGTGGCGTGGGTGAAATCACCCTGTTCGACCTGGACGATGTCTGCGTCAGTAATACCAACCGCCAGGCCCATGCCCTTGAAGGCCAGGTCGGGCGGCCAAAGGTCGAGGTGATGGCCGAGCGCTTGCGGGCGATCAACCCTGCGATCACGGTGCACGCGGTGGCGGATTTCGTCACCCGCGAGACCATGGCCGAGTACATCACCGAAGAGATGGACGCGGTGATCGACTGCATCGACAGCGTGATGGCCAAGGCGGCGCTAATTGCCTGGTGCCGGCGACGCAAGATTGCCATCGTCACCACTGGTGGGGCGGGCGGGCAGATCGACCCGACGCAGATCCAGGTCGGCGACCTCAACAAGACCTTCAACGACCCGCTGGCCTCGCGGGTACGCTCGACCCTGCGCCGGGACTACAACTTCTCGCGCAATACCAGCCGCAACTATGGCGTGCCGTGTGTGTTCTCCAGCGAGCAGCTGCGTTATCCGAAGGGTGATGGCAGCGTCTGCCTGCAGAAGAGCTTTGTCGGTGAAGGTGTGCGCCTTGACTGCGCGGGCGGTTTTGGTGCGGTAATGATGGTGACCGCGACGTTTGGCATGGTCGCGGCGAGCAAGGCCATCGAGAAGCTGGTGGCGGGGGCGCGGCGGCCCTCGGAGCGGGTCACACCCGAATAGTTGTGTTGGCTTCTTCGCGGGTTCACCCGCGAAGCAGGCGCCGCCGATTCAGCGGGTAATAGCCAGCTCCGCCATCCGCTGCAACACCGCATGCAGTCCATTGCTGCGCGATGGCGATAGTTGCCGCTCCAGCCCCAGCTGGATGAACCATTCGCGCAGGTCCAGCCCGGCCAGTTCCGCACTGTCCAACCCTTGAACCCGCACCAGCAGCAGCGCCAGCAGCCCGCGCAACAACCGCGCATCGCTGCTCGCCTTGAAGCGCCATTGACCTGCGTGTTGTTCCGCCACCAGCCATACCAGGCTTTCACAGCCATGCACCCGGTTACTCTCGGACTTTTCCGCCTCGCTCAACGGTTCCAGCCGATCGCCCCATTGCATCAGCAGCCGCGCCCGCTGTTCCCAGCCGCGCGCCTGTTCGAAGCTTTCCAGTGCTTCACGGGCTGGCAAAGGCAACGTCATCGCAACAACTCCAGGCCTTGGTCCAACGCCGTGAAGAACCGTTGCAGGTCGTCACTGTCGTTGTACAGCCCCAGCGACACGCGAATCGCCCCCTCCAGCCCCAGCCCCTTGAGCAGTGGCATGGCGCAGTGATGCCCGGCGCGCACGGCAATGCCTTGCTCGGTCAGCATATGGGCGATGTCGGCATTGTGTACGCCTTCGATGACGAAGCTGGCCAGGGCCGCTTGTGGTGTGCCTAGCACGCGCACGCCCTCGCGGTCGGCTAGGCCGCGCAGCAGGTGCTGGTGCAGGCTGGCTTCGTGGGCCTCGACCGCAAGGCGGTCGAGACTGGCCAGGTAGTCCAGCGTCGCGCCCAGCCCGATGACCCCGGCGATCGGTGGCGTGCCGGCTTCGAAGCCCAGCGGTGCGGGGCGGAAGCTGGCGCTCTGGTAGTCGGCCAGTTGCACCATTTCACCGCCGAACTGCCAGTGGCGCAGCAGCTCCAGTGCCTGAGTGCGACCGTACAGCACGCCGACACCATCTGGCCCGTACAGCTTGTGGCTTGAGAATACGTAGAAGTCGCAGTCCAGCTGCTGCACATCATGGCGGCCATGGACCACGCCCTGGGCGCCATCGACCACGGTCAGCGCGCCCTGTGCACGGGCGTGGGCCAGCAGCGCAGGCAGCGGTTGCCAGGTGCCGAGCACGTTGGACAGCTGGCTGACGGCGAGCACACGGGTGCGCGGGCCGATCAGCTGCAGCGCCTGATCCAGGTCGATACGTCCATGCTCGTCCAGCGGCAATACCACCAGGCGCAGGTCGCGCCGGCGGGCCAGTTGCTGCCACGGCAGCAGGTTGGCATGGTGCTCCAGGGCGCTGATGGCAATTTCGTCGCCCGCTTCGAAACGGTGTTCCAGGCCATAGGCCAGCAGGTTCAGCGCCGAGGTGGCGCCATGGGTGAAGACGACCTGCCGTGAGTCTGCGGCATTGAGCCAGGCGGCTACCTTGTCGCGGCTGGTCTCGAAGGCCTGGGTTGCCAGCGCGCCGGGCAGGTGTTGAGCGCGGTGCACGTTGGCGGCGCCATGGCCGTAGTAATGGCTCAGGGCATCGAGCAACGCCTGGGGCTTCTGGGTGGTCGCGGCGCTGTCCAGGTAGGTCTGGTGCTGCCGTTGCAGGGCGGCGATGGCAGGGAAATCGGCGCGCCAGGGGGAGGGCTGGAACATGTTCGCGGGGCCTGGAATGAAAAACGGGTCTGGCACCCTTGGCGCCAGACCCGATCTTAACACTTCAAACCGCCGAGGGTTCTCAGTTGTGGGCGTGCAGCGCCTCGTTCAGCTCGATGGCCGACTTGTGGGTCTTGCACTCCACTGCGCCGTTCAGGGAGTTGCGGCGGAACAGCAGGTCGGTCTGGCCGGCCAGGTCGCGGGCCTTGACCACTTTCACCAGCTCGTTGTTTTCGTCCAGCAGGTTCACCTTGGTGCCAGCGGTGATGTACAGGCCGGCTTCGACAGTGTTGCGGTCGCCCAGCGGGATGCCGATACCGGCGTTGGCGCCGATCAGGCAGCCTTCGCCGACCTTGATGACGATGTTGCCGCCACCGGACAGGGTGCCCATGGTCGAGCAGCCGCCGCCCAGGTCCGAGCCCTTGCCGACGAATACGCCAGCGGAAACACGGCCTTCGATCATGCCTGGGCCTTCGGTGCCAGCGTTAAAGTTGACGAAGCCTTCGTGCATGATGGTGGTGCCTTCGCCGATGTAGGCACCCAGGCGTACACGGGCGGTGTCGGCGATACGCACGCCGGCCGGGACCACGTAGTCGGTCATCTTCGGGAACTTGTCCACCGAGAACACTTCCAGCAGCTCACCCTTCAGGCGCGCTTCCAGTTGCAGCTCGGCCAGTTCGCTCAGGTCGACGGCGCCCTGGTTGGTCCAGGCCACGTTCGGCAGCAGCGGGAAGATGCCCGCCAGGCTCAAGCCGTGCGGCTTGACCAGGCGGTGCGACAGCAGGTGCAGCTTGAGGTAGGCCTCTGGGGTCGAGGTCAGCGCGGCATCTTCGGCCAGCAGGGTGGCGACCAGCGGCTTGTGGCTTTCGGCCAGGCGGGTCAGCAGGGCAGCCTGGGCGGCGTCGACGCCTTTCAGGGCTTCGGCCAGTTGGGCGGCCTGGGCGTTGCTGAAGGCGATGGCCTGGTTGCCACCTTCGTAGCCGAGGATCGGCGCTACTGCGGCAACCAGCTCGGTGCTCGGGTTGAGCAGGGGTTGTGCGTAGAACACTTCCAGCCAGGTGCCCTGGCGGTTCTGGGAGCCGACACCGAAGGCCAGGCTGAACAGGGTATTGGACATGTGATTACCTCGTGCGAAATAGGGTAGGGGCTCAGGCCAGCGCGGCGGCGTACAGGTCTGGCTTGAAGCCGACCAGGGTACGCTCGCCAAGGTCGAGCACCGGGCGCTTGATCATCGACGGTTGGGCGTGCATCAGTTCGACGGCCTTGGCCTGGTCGAGGTCGGCCTTGCTGGCGTCGTCGAGCTTGCGGAAGGTGGTGCCGGCACGGTTGAGGATGACTTCCCAGCCGTGTTCGTCGCACCAGCGGTTCAGGCTGTCGCGGTCGATGCCTTGGGTCTTGTAGTCGTGGAATTCGTAGGCGATGGCTTTGTCTTCGAGCCAGGTACGCGCCTTTTTCATGGTGTCACAGGCTTTGATGCCGTAGAGCGTGTAGGTCATTGTGTGCATTGAGGCCACAGGCTGCCCCAATCTCTCCATTTCCGAATGTCAGTCGCGGGATTATGCGGGAACGATTGTATGAGCGCCACGGGCTGTGCATGCCTTGGGTCATTTGGCGCCTGTGAGATCGCGCGCGGCGCGGGCGGCGCACGATTTCACAGGCGCCAAATGACCCAAGGCATGCACCTTAAGTCCCAAGTATCATCATGTTACATATTCATCCGTCACCTGCGACTATCGTGCAGCGGCTTCGTTTCGCGATACCCCGCTAACATATTGTTTCAATGGCGATCTCTCGCCCCGCTGTCGTTTTTGGTTCACAAAGGAAGCTTTCACGGATGCAGTCCGCCTACACCGTCCTCATCCTGCTGACGCTGGTAAGCGTGTCGAAACTGGTCGGGCGCATGATCCCGTTGCCGTTGCCCTTGGTGCAGATCGCCGCTGGCGCATTGCTCGCCTGGCCGACCTTGGGCCTGCATGTGGCCCTGGACCCTGAATTGTTCCTGTTCCTGTTCCTGCCGCCCTTGCTGTTCGCCGATGGCTGGCGCATCCCCAAGCGTGAGTTGTGGCGCATTCGCGGCCCGGTAGTGGCGCTGGCCGTGGGGCTGGTGCTGTTCACCGTGGTTGGCGCCGGTTACTTCATCCACTGGCTGTTGCCGAGCATTCCGCTGCCGGTGGCCTTTGCACTCGCAGCCGTGCTGTCGCCCACCGACGCGGTGGCGGTGTCGGCCATCACCCAGGATCGCCTGCCGACCCCGCTGATGCACATGCTGCAGGGCGAGGCATTGATGAATGATGCCTCGGGCCTGGTGACCTTCAAGTTCGCCCTGGCCGCCGCTATTACCGGGGCGTTCTCGCTGGCCGATGCCAGCTTCAGTTTCGTGCTGGTCGCCCTCGGCGGCCTGGCGGTGGGTGTGGCCTTGAGCTGGCTGATCGGTCGCCTGCGCGCCTGGATGATCGCCCGTGGCTGGGATGACCCGGCCACCCACGTGGTGTTCATGCTGCTGCTGCCGTTTGCCGCCTATGTGCTGGCCGAGCGTCTGGGTGTATCGGGCATCCTCTCGGCGGTGGCCGCCGGCATGATGCAGAGCTGGCTCGACCTGTTGCCGCGCCAGACCAGCACCCGCCTGCTCAACCGCAGCGTCTGGTCGTTGCTGGAATTCGCCTTCAACGGGCTGATCTTCCTGCTGCTGGGCTTGCAGTTGCCGGACATCATCAAGGCCGTGGTCAGCCATGAACCAACGGTCTGGCCGACCCTGGCCTGGCGTTGCCTCGATGTGCTTGCAATCTTCGCCGCGCTGATCCTGTTGCGGTTTGTCTGGGTGCAGAGCATCTGGCGGGCAATTGGCGTGGTGCGGCGCTGGCGCGGTAAGCCAGCGCTGGTACTGATGCCCACGGCGCGCTCGTGCTGGCTGCTGACCCTGGGTGGGGTGCGCGGGGCGGTAACCCTGGCCGGTGTGATGTCGGTGCCGTTGTTGATGGGCGCAGGCCAGGCCTTTCCCGAGCGCGACCTGCTGATATTCATCGCGGCTGGCGTCATCCTGCTGTCACTGATCAGTGCCTGCATTGCTTTGCCATTCCTGCTGCGCGGCATCGTCAAAAGCCCTGATGAGCGCCTGCATCAGGAAGTGCAGGACGCCTGGAGGCGCACTGTGGAGGCGGCGATCCATGCGCTGGAGGCGGAGGAAGTGATCGATGCCAGTGCCCCTCAGGATGCGGCGCAGGCGACCTTAGCCACCGAGCTGAAGGCGCGGCTGATGGCCGAGTATCGGGATGAGCTGGACAGCTATAACGATACGGCGGAGGCGCGAGCGCTGGCCGAACAGATGGACTTGCTGGAGCGGCGCTTGCGTTTGCGGGCACTGCGGGCGCAGCGACTGGAGCTGTACAACCTGCATCGCCAGCATCTGGTGGGCGATGAGGTGGTAAGGCAGGTGTTGGGCGAACTGGATCTGAGTGAGGCCAACCTGGGGCAGGTCAGGTAGACCGTAGGGGGCTGCTTCGCAGCCCTTTCGCGACACAAGGCCGCTCCTACAGGAAGGCGCGATCCCTGTAGGAGCGGCCTTGTGTCGCGAAAGGGGCGCATAGCGCCCCCAGAGGCAGTTAGCGGTTCTGCAGGAAAGCGCGAATCCGCTCTGCCGCCTCGATGCATTCGGCCAGCGGCGCAACCAGCGCCATGCGCACTCGGCCGGCCCCTGGGTTCGCGCCGTCGACTTCACGCGACAGGTACGACCCCGGCACCACGGTCACATGCTGCGCCTCGAACAGGTCGCGGGTGAACTCGGCATCACCGCCCGGCACCTTGGCCCACAGATAGAAGCTGCCATCCGGACGCTGCACGTCGAGCACCGGTTGCAGGATGTCGAGTACGGCATCGTACTTGGCCCGGTACTGGTCGCGGTTATCGCGCACATGCGCCTCGTCCTGCCAGGCGGCGATACTGGCCAGCTGGGTCTGAACCGGCATGGCGCAGCCGTGGTAGGTGCGGTACAGCAGGAACGGCTTGATGATCTCGGCGTCGCCGGCGACAAAGCCCGAACGCAAGCCCGGCAGGTTGGAGCGCTTGGACAGGCTGTGGAACACCACGCAGCGCTTGAAGTCGTTGCGGCCAAGTTCGGCACAGGCGCTCAGCAGCCCTGGTGGCGGTGCGTCTTCATCGAAGTACAGCTCGCTGTAGCATTCGTCGGCGGCGATCACGAAATCGTGTTCGTCAGCCAAGGCAATCAGCTTCTTCAGGGTGGCCATCGGCACCAGGGCGCCGGTGGGGTTGCCTGGCGAGCACAGGAACAGGATCTGGCAGCGTTTCCATACCTCGGCCGGTACGGCATCGAAGTCCGGGTTGAAGCCATTGTCTTCCAGGCACGGCAGGTAATGCGGGGTGGCACCAGCCAGCAGGGCCGCCCCTTCGTAGATCTGGTAGAACGGGTTGGGGCTGACCACCAGGCCGTCATCGGCACGGTTGACCACGGCCTGGGTGAAGGCGAACAGAGCCTCGCGGGTACCATTGACCGGCAGGATGTGACGGTCGGCATCCAGCCAGCCGGTCGGCACGCCGAAGCGGCGTTCGCACCACTGGCCAATGGCCTGGCGCAGGGCCGGCAGACCGAGGGTGCTTGGGTACACGGCCAGCTTGTCGAGGTTGTCGGCCATGGCCTGGGCGACGAACGCCGGCGATTCGTGCTTCGGCTCACCGATCGACAGGGCGATGGCGCGTTTGTCTACCGCAGGCTTCACAGTGCCCAGCAGGGCGCGCAGTTTCTCGAACGGGTAAGGCTGAAGCTGGGTCAAGGCATGGTTCATCGGCGCAAGGTCTCGTCAATCGTCTAATCGTTAAAAAGTCACGCGGGTCGGGCTGGCATCGCTGGCCTGGCCGGCCTGCAACTGCTGCACGATGGCCTCCTGCAGGCGGCTGCACAGCTGCGGGTCGGACAGCGGCTGGTTGTCGGCATCGGTGATGAAGAACACGTCTTCCACCCGCTCGCCGAGGGTGGCGATCTTGGCGTTCTGCAGCGACAGGTCGAACTCCAGGAATATCCGCCCGAGCCGTGCCAGCAGGCCGGGGCGGTCCGGTGCGGTGATCTCGAGGATGGTCACCGGGCGCTGGGCATCGTTGAGGATGGTCACCTGCGGCGGGAAGTTGAAGTGCTTGAGCTGGCGCGGCACCCGACGCTGGATGATGGTCGGGTAGTCCTCGGGGTTGCGCAGCGCTTCGGTCAGGCCGTCGCGGATCTGCTTGACCCGCTGCGGATTGTCGCCGATCGAGCCGCCATCGTTGTCGAGCACGATGTAGGTGTCGAGGGTGAACTGGCTGCTCGAGGTGATGATCCGCGCATCATGGATGTTCAGGTTCAGCTGCGACATGGCGGCCACGGTCACGGCGAAGAAATCGTGCTGGTCGGGCGCGTAGATGAAAATTTGCGTGCCACCCTCGAATTCGCGCTGGGTGGTTTCCTTGATCAGCACCAGCGGCCCGCCATCGGCCGGTTGCTGGAGGATGGCGTCGCTGTGCCAGGCCACGTCGGCGGCGTTGTGCTTGAGGAAGTAGTCATCGCCCAGCTGCGACCACAGTTGCTCGACGTCGTCCGGGTCGGTGCCCTCGCGCACGAGGATGTCCAGCGCGGCCGACTGGGTCTGGCGGATCTGTTCCTCGCGGTCCAGCGGGTTTTCCAGGCCGCGGCGCAGCGCGCGCTTGGTCTCGGTGTAGAGCTGGCGCAGCAGGCTGGCGCGCCACGAGTTCCACAGGCTTGGGTTGGTGGCGTTGATGTCGGCCACGGTCAGCACATAGAGGTAGTCCAGGCGCGTCTCGTCGCCTACATGCAGGGCGAAATCGTTGATCACCTGCGGGTCGGACAGGTCCTTGCGCTGGGCGGTGGTCGACATCACCAGGTGGTTCTGCACCAGCCAGACGATCAGGCGGCTGTCCCAGGCCGGCAAGTGGTGGCGTTCGCAGAACTTCTGCGCATCCACTGCGCCGATCTCGGAATGGTCGCCCTGACGGCCCTTGCCGATGTCGTGGTACAGGCCGGCCAGGTAGATCAGCTCGGGCTTGGGCAGGCGGCCCATGAGCTTGCTGGCCAGCGGGAATTTCTCGGACACCGGTGTGTACTGCAGCTTGCGCAGGTGCTTGATGAGGTTGAGGGTGTGCGCATCGACCGTGTAGATGTGGAACAGGTCGTGCTGCATCTGCCCGACGATCAGGCCGAACTCCGGCAGGTAGCGGCCAAGGATGCCGTAGCGGTTCATCCGACGCAGGTTGCGGTGGATGCCGATTTCGCACTTGAACAGCTCGATGAACAGGCTGGTGTTGCGAATATCTTTGCGGAAGGTGTCGTCGATCAGGTGCCGGTGTTCACGCAGCAGTCGCACGGTGTCGGCACGCACGCCCTTGATCTCCGGGTGCTGGGCCATCAGCACGAAGATCTCCAGCATGGCGAACGGAGTGCGCTTGAATACGTTCGGGTTGACCGCTTCGATGTAGCCGTCGTGCAGGCGGAAGCGCGGGTTCAGCGGCTGAGTGGTGCCGCTGTCGTCATCGGCGAGGATGACTTCCTCGAAGTGCTGGATGATCAGGTCGCACAACTGGCTGATGCTCATCACCACCCGGTAGTACTGCTGCATGAACTGTTCGATGGCGCGCTTGGGGTTTTCGTCGCTGTAGCCGAGCAACGCGGCAATGCTGCGCTGGTGGTCGAACAGCAGGCGGTCTTCGGCGCGGCCGGCGAGCATGTGCAGGGCGTAGCGCACCTTCCACAAGAAATCCTGGGACGAGGCCAGCAATTCGTTCTCGCTTTCCAGCAGGAAACCTTCGCCGGCCAGGGCATGCAGGTTCAGCGTGCCGTACTGGCGGCGGGCCACCCAGAGCACCGTCTGGATGTCGCGCAGGCCACCGGGCGAGCCTTTGACGTTGGGCTCGAGGTTGTACTCGGTATCGTTGTACTTGTGGTGGCGGGCCTTGAGTTCGGCGCGCTTGGCGAGGAAGAACTCCTTGCTCGGCCACAGGTGCTCGGTACCGGTGGCGTCGAGCATGCGCTGGCGCAGCGCTTCGGGGCCGGCAATGGTGCGGCTCTCCATCAGGTTGGTGATCACCGTCAGGTCGGCGCGGGCCTGCTCTACGCATTCGTCGATGCTGCGCACGCTCTGGCCCACTTCCAGGCCGATGTCCCAGAGCAGGGTGAGGAAGCGCTCGATGGCCTCGCGGTACTGTTCATGCTCGGCGGCACCTAGCAGGATCAGCAGGTCGATGTCCGAGTGCGGGTGCAGTTCACCGCGGCCATAGCCGCCAACCGCGACCAGGGCGATACCACTCGGGTCGCCCCAATCGAACTGGTTCCAGGCCTGTTGCAGGATGTTGTCGACCAGCCAGGCACGGGCTTCGATCAGTGGGCGGATCTCGCCGCCAGCGCGAAAACGCTTGTCGAGCACCTCGCCGGCCTGGCGGATGGCTTTCTTGAAGGCGGCGATGGGGCTCGCCTTGAGGGCCAGTTCCGCCTGGAACTGGCCGCGGTCGAACAGCTCGGGATCCACCTGGGGCATCGCGTCGCGTTCCTGTCTGGGAGTTTGCCTTGGGTGCAATCAGGCCGAGGTGCGCGGGATGGTGTCGTCCTTGCGCAGGGTAAAGATCTCGTAACCGGTCGCCGTCACCACCAGGGTGTGCTCCCACTGGGCCGAGAGCTTGCGGTCCTTGGTGATGGCGGTCCAGCCGTCGCCCAGCACCTTGGTGTCGGCCTTGCCCTGGTTGATCATCGGCTCGATGGTGAAGGTCATGCCTTCCTTGAGCTCCATGCCGGTGCCGGAGCGGCCGTAGTGGAGAATCTGTGGCTCTTCATGGAATACCTTGCCAATGCCATGGCCGCAGAACTCGCGCACCACGGAGA
Source organism: Pseudomonas sp. SMN11 (assembly GCF_052041945.1). NCBI lineage: Bacteria > Pseudomonadati > Pseudomonadota > Gammaproteobacteria > Pseudomonadales > Pseudomonadaceae > Pseudomonas > Pseudomonas sp. SMN11. The sequence continues at coordinate 89,545 of NZ_JBKGGW010000002.1, forward strand.
AACCGTTCTTCTCGGCGTGCTTCTGGATCACTTCACCGATGTCGCCCAGGCGGCAGCCCGGCTTGACCAGTTCGATGGCCTTGTACATGCATTCCTGGGTGACCTTGGACAGGCGCTCGGCCCAAACCGGAACGGTACCGACGTGGAACATGCGGCTGGTGTCGCCGTGGTAGCCGTCCTTGATCACGGTGACGTCGATGTTGAGCGTGTCACCGTCCTTGAGCGGCTTGTCGTTGGGGATGCCGTGGCAGACCACATGGTTGATCGAGGTGCAGATCGACTTCGGGTAGCCCTTGTAGTTGAGGGGCGCCGGGATGGCCTGCTGGACGTTGACGATGTAGTCGTGGCACAGGCGGTCGAGCTCTTCGGTGGTGACACCGGGCTTGACGTGTTCCTCGATCATTTCCAGCACGTCGGCGGCCAGGCGGCCGGCGATGCGCATCTTCTCGATGTCTTCTGCAGTCTTGATGGTGACGGTCATTACAGGCTCTCTACGGCGCCGCATGCGGCGCGAACAAACGGGAAAGGCCGGATTCTAGCAGAGCAGGGCGGCATTCTGTCGGGATAAAGGCGGCCATGCTGCTGTCTATAGGAGGCATTCTGGCCTGTTTGCCCGGGTGCTGCAAAAACGGCTGACGGACGCAACCTGATCCGGGTTCCGTTCGCTCGCGGTCTGTGGTATAAAATGCGCCGCTTTCGGGGACGACCCCGTCAGCATTAAACCCACACACGTGTCGACACGATGACCTGGGTGCCCCGATTCTCCGGAAGCGCGGGTTGGTCATTGGGATACGTGGAGGCCCAACCCGACTTATCAAGGAACTATCATGTCCCAAGTCAACATGCGCGATATGCTGAAGGCCGGTGTGCACTTCGGCCACCAGACCCGTTACTGGAACCCGAAAATGGGCAAGTACATTTTCGGCGCGCGTAACAAGATCCACATCATCAACCTGGAAAAAACCCTGCCGATGTTCAACGACGCTCTGTCGTTCGTAGAGCGCCTGGCCCAGGGCAAGAACAAGATCCTGTTCGTCGGCACCAAGCGTTCCGCTGGCAAGATCGTAGCCGAGCAAGCTGCTCGCGCTGGTTCGCCATACGTTGATCACCGTTGGTTGGGCGGCATGCTGACCAACTACAAGACCATCCGTGCTTCGATCAAGCGTCTGCGCGACCTGGAAACCCAGGCCGAAGATGGCACCTTCGCCAAGCTGACCAAGAAAGAAGCCCTGATGCGTTCGCGCGATCTGGAAAAGCTGGACCGCAGCCTGGGTGGTATCAAGGACATGGGCGGCCTGCCTGATGCCCTGTTCGTGATCGACGTTGACCACGAGCGCATTGCTATCACCGAAGCCAACAAGCTGGGCATCCCGGTTATCGGCGTTGTCGATACCAACAGCAGCCCAGAAGGCGTTGACTTCGTTATCCCAGGTAACGATGACGCCATCCGCGCTATCGAGCTGTACATGACTTCGATGGCTGACGCCGTCATCCGCGGCCGCAACAACGTTGCCGGCGGCACTGAAGTCTACGCTGAAGAAGCGGCTGCACCTGCTGCTGAGTAATAGGCGCTAGCGTCTACTTGGCACGCGAAAAGGGGGCTCTGCCCCCTTTTTGCCACCTTGAAATCCTGCTGTCAGCAACGGCCCCGCATGATGGGCGAGCTGATATAAAGGCAGCGATTTGCAGAATTTAACGCCCGCGTCGAGCGGGTGGAATGGTTGAAAAACTTTCCAAGAGGATTTTGAAATGGCAGCAATTACTGCGGCGCTGGTCAAAGAACTGCGCGAGCGTACCGGCGAAGGCATGATGGATTGCAAGAAGGCCCTGGAAAAGGCCGGCGGCGACATCGAGAAAGCCATTGACGACATGCGTGCCTCGGGCGCCATCAAGGCCGCCAAAAAGGCTGGCAACGTCGCTGCTGAAGGCGCTATCGCCGTCAAGACCGACGGCAAAGCTGCCGTCCTGCTGGAAGTGAACTCGCAGACCGACTTCCTGGCTCTGCAAGACGACTTCAAGAACTTCGTGGCCGAAAGCCTGGAAGAAGCCTTCGCTCAGAAGCTGACCGACGCTGCTCCGCTGATCGCCTCGCGCGAGTCCGCTCGTGAAGCCCTGGTTGCCAAGTGTGGCGAAAACGTCAACATCCGTCGCCTGGTGCGCGTTGAAGGCGACGTTGTCGGCGCCTACCTGCACGGCAACAAGATCGGTGCTGTCGTTGTTCTGAAAGGCGGCGACGTCGAGCTGGCCAAGAACATCGCCATGCACGTTGCCGCTTCGAACCCAGAGTTCCTGGATTCGTCGGAAATCTCCGCCGAGGCCATCGAGCGCGAGAAGGGCGTCTTCCTGCAGCTGAACGCTGACAAGATCGCCGGCAAGCCAGAAAACATCGTTGAGAACATGGTCAACGGTCGTATTGCCAAGTTCAAGGCAGAAGCCTCGCTGAAAGAGCAAGCCTTCGTCATGAACCCAGAAGTCAAAGTTGGCGAGCTGGCCAAGAAAGCCGGTGCTGAAATCGTTTCCTTCACCTACTTCAAGGTTGGCGAAGGCATCGAGAAGCCAGTCGACGACTTCGCTGCTGAAGTTGCCGCTCAGGTAGCTGCTGCCAAGCAGTAAGACAGCCCCGTCTGTCGCCCCAAAGAGGCTGCCCGCTCACGCGCGCAGCCTCTTTGTCAAAGCGGGAACGGTTTACAAGGCCGTTGCTCGCTGACGCAGTCGCTGCGTCACGTTAGAGTTACATGCAGGCTCAAGAAGCCCGCCAGAATTTTACAAACGCCGCAGGAGAGATTCGCAATGGCTCAGCAGGGCAGTGGTCATCAGGCTCGCTATAAACGCATTCTACTCAAACTTAGCGGCGAGGCCCTGATGGGCTCGGAAGAGTTCGGGATCGATCCCAAGGTCCTGGATCGCATGGCGTTGGAAGTGGGCCAACTGGTCGGCATCGGTGTTCAGGTAGGCTTGGTAATTGGTGGTGGCAACCTGTTCCGTGGTGCGGCGCTCAGCGCGGCTGGCATGGATCGCGTTACCGGCGACCACATGGGGATGCTGGCCACCGTGATGAATGGCCTGGCCATGCGCGACGCGCTGGAGCGGGCGAACATCACCGCCATCGTCATGTCGGCGATCTCCATGGTTGGCGTGACCGATCACTATGATCGCCGCAAAGCCATGCGCCACCTGAACGCCAAAGAAGTCGTAATCTTCGCTGCCGGTACCGGCAACCCGTTCTTCACCACCGACTCCGCCGCTTGCCTGCGCGCCATCGAAATCGATGCCGATGTAGTTTTGAAGGCAACAAAGGTCGATGGTGTATACACTGCAGACCCATTCAAAGACCCGCATGCCGAGAAGTTCGATCATCTGACCTACGATGAAGTGCTGGATCGCAAGCTGGGTGTAATGGATCTGACGGCAATTTGTCTGTGCCGCGACCACAAGATGCCGCTGCGCGTCTTCAACATGAACAAGCCCGGCGCCCTGCTGAATATCGTGCATGGCGGCGCGGAAGGAACTCTGATCGAGGAAGTTCAAAAATGATCAACGACATCAAGAAAGACGCGCAGGAGCGCATGACCAAGTCCCTGGAAGCACTGGGTCGCAACCTGGCAGCGATCCGCACCGGTCGCGCCCACCCAAGCATTCTGGACACCGTCAAGGTCACTGCCTGGGGCAGCGAGATGCCGCTGAACCAGGTAGCTGCGATCACCGTCGAAGATGCCCGCACCCTGAAGATTGTCGCTCACGACAAGAACCTCAGCGCTGCCATCGAGAAGGCCATCCTGACCTCTGACCTGGGCCTGAACCCGTCCAGCGCCGGTACCACCATCCGCGTCCCGATGCCGGCCCTGACCGAGGAAACCCGCAAGGGCTATACCAAGCAGGCCAGCGGCGTTGCCGAAGACGCCAAGGTAGCCGTGCGCAACGTGCGCCGTGATGCCCTGGGCGACCTGAAGAAGCTGACCAAGGACAAGGAAATCAGCGAAGACGAAGAGCGTCGTGCCGCTGATGAAATCCAGAAGCTGACCGACAAGTTCATTGCTGAAGTCGATGCTGCTTACAAAGCCAAGGAAAAGGACCTGATGGCCGTTTAAGGCCGAGGTTTTTTAATGGAAAAGTCCAAGTTGGCGGCACCGTCCTCGGTGCCGCGTCATGTCGCGATCATCATGGATGGCAACAACCGCTGGGCGAAGAAGCGCCTGTTGCCCGGCGTCGCCGGGCACAAGGCCGGCGTCGATGCGGTGCGCGCGGTCATCGAGGTGTGTGCCGAGTCCGGGGTCGAGGTGCTGACCTTGTTCGCGTTCTCCAGTGAAAACTGGCAGCGACCGGCCGAAGAGGTCGGTGCATTGATGGAGCTGTTCTTCTCGGCCTTGCGCCGTGAGGCCCGGCGCCTCAACGAGAACAACATCAGCCTGCGCATCATCGGTGACCGTTCGCGTTTCCATCCTGAGTTGCAGGCTGCCATGCGCGAAGCCGAGGCGCTGACTGCGGGCAGTAACCGCTTCATTCTGCAGATCGCCGCCAACTACGGTGGCCAGTGGGATATCGCCCAGGCCGCCCAGCGCCTGGCGCGTGAAGTTCAGGCTGGTCACCTGCGTCCGGACGACATCACCCCGGGCCTGCTGCAGACCTGCCTGGCTACAGGCGAGCTGCCATTGCCCGACCTGTGCATCCGTACCGGTGGCGAGCATCGCATCAGCAACTTCCTGCTGTGGCAGCTGGCCTACGCCGAACTGTATTTCTCCGACCTCTACTGGCCGGATTTCAAACACGAGGCCATGCGCAAAGCCCTGGCCGATTTCGCTTCGCGCCAGCGCCGCTTCGGTAAGACCAGCGAGCAGGTCGAGGCTGGAGCTCGTGCTTAATGCTTAAACAACGCATCATTACTGCGCTGATCCTGTTGCCGGTCGCGCTGGGTGGGTTTTTCCTGCTCAACGGCGGGGATTTCGCCCTGTTCATCGGCTTCGTGGTGACCCTCGGTGCCTGGGAGTGGGCGCGTCTGGCCGGGCTTGTGGCCCAGCCTTTGCGCATCGCCTACGCCGCCGTGGTCGCCGGAGCGCTGATGCTGCTCCATCTCATGCCGGACCTGGCACCCTGGGTGCTCGGGGCTTCGGTCATCTGGTGGGCGCTGGCCACCTGGCTGGTGCTGACCTATCCACGCAGCAGCGAGCTGTGGGCCAGTGCGGCCTGCAAGCTGTTGATCGGCCTGCTGATCTTGTTGCCGGCCTGGCAAGGGCTGATCCTGCTCAAGCACTGGCAGCTGGGTAACTGGCTGATCCTGTCGGTCATGGTGCTGGTCTGGGCGGCTGATATCGGCGCCTATTTCTCCGGCCGAGCCTTTGGCAAGCGCAAGCTGGCGCCGCAGGTCAGCCCGGGCAAGAGCTGGGAAGGCGTCTATGGTGGCCTGGCGGTCAGCCTGGTGATCACCCTGGTGGTAGGCATCGCCCGTGACTGGGGCTTCGGTCAGCTTCTGCTGGGGCTGCTGGGTGCTGCACTGGTGGTCATGTCGTCGGTGATCGGCGACTTGACCGAGAGCATGTTCAAGCGCCGTGCCGGCATCAAGGACAGCAGTAACCTGCTGCCTGGCCATGGTGGTGTACTGGATCGTATCGACAGCCTGACGGCGGCGATTCCGATTTTTGCCGTGCTGCTGTGGGCTGCCGAATGGGGTGTGATGTGAGCAGCGTGCAGCGTATTACAGTCCTGGGTGCGACCGGCTCGATCGGTCTCAGCACCCTCGATGTGATTGCGCGGCACCCCGAGCGCTACCAGGTGTTCGCCTTGAGCGGCTACTCGCGTATCGACGAACTGCTGGCCCTTTGCGTTCGGCACCGTCCGGCCTATGCCGTGGTGCCCAACGATGAAGCCGCTGCGCGCCTGCGTGATGGCCTGCTTGGTGCTGGCTGCGCTGCGCAGGTGCTGGTAGGGGAGGCGGGCCTTTGCGAGGTCGCGGCAGCCCCTGAAGTGGATGCAGTGATGGCGGCTATCGTCGGTGCAGCAGGCTTGCGCCCGACCCTGGCCGCCGTCGAGGCGGGCAAGAAGGTGCTGCTGGCCAACAAGGAAGCGCTGGTGATGTCCGGCGCGCTGTTCATGGACGCAGTGCGGCGCAGTGGTGCCGTGCTGCTGCCGATCGACAGCGAGCACAATGCGATCTTCCAGTGCCTGCCGGGCGATTATGCCCGTGGCCTCAAGCAGGTCGGCGTGCGTCGCATCCTGCTGACCGCCTCGGGTGGGCCGTTCCGCGAAACGCCCCAGGCTGCCTTGGTCGATGTCACGCCGGAACAGGCCTGCGCCCATCCCAACTGGTCCATGGGTCGGAAGATTTCGGTGGACTCGGCCAGCATGATGAACAAGGGGCTGGAGCTGATCGAAGCCTGCTGGCTGTTCGATGCGGCGCCGGCCAAGGTCGAGGTGGTGGTGCATCCGCAAAGCGTGATCCATTCGCTGGTCGACTACGTCGATGGTTCGGTGTTGGCCCAGTTGGGCAACCCGGACATGCGCACCCCTATCGCCAATGCCCTGGCCTGGCCAGAGCGCATCGATTCCGGGGTGGCCCCGCTGGACCTGTTCGCCATTGCCCGCCTGGACTTCCAGGCACCGGACGAGCAACGTTTTCCCTGCCTGCGCCTGGCGCGCGAGGCGGCTGAAGCGGGTAACAGTGCGCCTGCGGTACTCAATGCGGCCAACGAGGTTGCAGTCGAGGCATTTCTCCAGCGGCGTATCCGCTTCCCGGAGATCGCGGGTATGATCGAACAGGTGCTTGATCAGGAACCTGTGGTGGCGCTGCCTTCGCTGGAGGCCGTATTCGCTGCCGACCAGCGCGCCCGCGAGCTGGCTCGTGAGTGGCTGAGGCGTCACGGCCGTTGAGGTCGGTGGCTATTCCAGGGTTCTGCTGAACGTCATTCGGAGATAGATATGACTGCGCTCTACATGATTGTCGGCACCCTGGTGGCCCTGGGTGTATTGGTCACGTTCCACGAGTTTGGCCACTTCTGGGTTGCCCGGCGCTGTGGGGTCAAGGTGCTGCGCTTCTCCGTCGGCTTCGGCACGCCGCTGCTGCGCTGGCATGACCGCCAGGGAACTGAGTTCGTGGTGGCGGCGATCCCTCTGGGTGGCTACGTCAAGATGCTCGACGAGCGCGAAGGCGATGTGCCTGCGGCACTTGCCCATCAATCCTTCAACCGCAAGTCGGTGCGTCAGCGCATCGCGATTGTGGCCGCAGGCCCGATCGCCAACTTCGTCCTGGCCATCGTCTTCTTCTGGCTGCTGGCCATGCTCGGCACCCAGCAGATCCGCCCGGTGATCGGTGCGGTTGAATCCGGGAGCCTGGCAGCATCAGCAGGCCTGGCCGCTGGTCAGGAAATTGTATCTATTGATGGCAAGGCGACCAGCGGTTGGTCAGCTGTCAATCTGCAGTTGGTTCGACGCCTGGGTGAGAGTGGCACGCTGCAGGTGGGCGTGCGCGACGAAGGCGCCACTGCCGAGCGGCAGCTGCAGGTGAAGCTTGACCATTGGCTCAAGGGGGCCGATGAGCCGGACCCTATCCAGTCACTGGGCCTGCGCCCTTGGCGGCCGGCCGTGTCCCCTGTGCTGGCCGAGATCGATCCGAAGGGCCCGGCCGCTGCCGCTGGTCTGAAGGCAGGCGACAAGTTGCTCGCCCTCGACGGCGCTGCGCTGAGTGACTGGCAGCAAGTGGTGGACAGTGTTCGCGCCCGCCCGGACGCCCAGGTGGTGCTGCGTGTCGAGCGCGATGGCGCGGCCCTGGATGTGCCGGTCACCTTGGCTCACAAAGGTGAAGGCAAGGCCGTCGGGGGCTACCTCGGTGCGGGGGTGAAGGGCGCCGAATGGCCGGCCAGCATGCTCCGCGAAGTCAGCTACGGCCCGCTGGATGCCGTGGGCGAGGGCCTTTCGCGGACCTGGAACATGAGTGTCCTGACCCTCGAGTCGCTGAAGAAAATGCTGTTCGGGGAGCTCTCGGTAAAAAACTTGAGCGGACCGATAACCATTGCTAAAGTGGCGGGCGCTTCAGCCCAGTCCGGCGTGGGGGATTTCCTGAATTTCCTGGCCTACCTGAGCATAAGCCTGGGGGTTCTTAACCTGCTGCCCATTCCAGTACTGGATGGGGGGCATTTGCTGTTTTACCTGGTCGAGTGGGCGCGCGGTCGTCCGCTGTCGGAACGGGTGCAAGGTTGGGGGGTCCAGATCGGTATCAGTTTGGTCGTAGGGGTGATGTTGCTCGCCCTGATCAACGATCTGGGTCGACTTTAAAAGCTTCGCTCAATTGCGAACCTGCCGTCTTTATGCGGCGGGTTGTTTATTGCCAGTTGGAATAAAAGGACTTCATGAAACGTCTGCTGCTAACTGCGGTCATGTCCGCACTGATGATCGCTGAAGTTCACGCCGAGTCCTTCACTATCTCCGATATTCGTGTCAACGGCCTGCAGCGGGTATCCGCCGGCAGCGTGTTCGGCGCCTTGCCGCTCAACGTTGGCGACCAGGCTGACGACCGTCGCCTGGTGGACTCCACCCGTTCGCTGTTCAAGACCGGCTTCTTCCAGGACATCCAGCTGAACCGCGATGGCAACGTCCTGATCATCAACGTGGTCGAGCGCCCGTCGGTGTCGAGCATCGAGATCGAAGGCAACAAGGCGATCAGCACCGAAGACCTGATGAAGGGCCTGAAGCAGTCTGGCCTTGCCGAAGGCGAGATCTTCCAGCGCGCCACCCTCGAAGGCGTGCGCAACGAGCTGCAGCGCCAGTACGTGGCCCAGGGCCGCTACTCGGCCGAGGTCGACGCCGAAGTCGTACCGCAGCCGCGCAACCGCGTGGCCTTGAAGATCAAGATCAACGAAGGCACCGTCGCCGCCATCCAGCACATCAACATCGTCGGCAACACCGTGTTCGACGATGAAGAGCTGCAGCAGCTGTTCGAGCTGAAGACCACCAACTGGCTTTCGTTCTTCAAGAACGACGACAAGTACGCCCGCGAAAAGCTCTCCGGTGACCTGGAACGCCTGCGTTCCTACTACCTGGACCGCGGCTACATCAACATGGACATCGCCTCCACCCAGGTGTCGATCACCCCGGACAAGAAGCACGTCTACATCACCGTCAACGTCAACGAAGGCGAGAAGTACACCGTTCGCGACGTGAAGCTGTCGGGTGACCTGAAGGTGCCGGAAGACCAGGTCAAGTCGCTGCTGCTGGTGCAGCCGGGCCAGGTGTTCTCGCGCAAGGTGATGACCACCACCTCCGAGCTGATCACCCGTCGCCTGGGCAACGAAGGCTACACCTTCGCCAACGTCAACGGCGTACCGCAGCCGAACGACCAGGACCACACCGTCGACATCATGTTCGTGGTCGACCCGGGCAAGCGTGCCTACGTCAACCGCATCAACTACCGCGGCAACACCAAGACCGAAGACGAAGTGCTGCGCCGTGAAATGCGCCAGATGGAAGGCGGCTGGGCGTCGACCTACCTGATCGACCAGTCCAAGACCCGTCTCGAGCGCCTGGGCTTCTTCAAGGAAGTCAACGTCGAGACCCCGGCTGTGCCAGGCACCGACGATCAGGTCGACGTCAACTACAGCGTCGAAGAGCAAGCCTCCGGTTCGATCACCGCCAGCGTCGGTTTCGCCCAGAGCGCCGGCCTGATCCTCGGTGGTTCGATCAGCCAGAGCAACTTCCTCGGTACCGGTAACAAGGTGTCCATCGGCCTGACCCGTTCGGAATACCAGACCCGCTACAACTTCGGCTTCGTTGATCCCTACTTCACTGCCGACGGCGTGAGCCTGGGCTACAACGCCTTCTACCGCAGCACCGACTACAGCGACCTTGACGTCGACGTGGCCAGCTATGCGGTGGACAGTCTGGGTGCCGGTGTCAGCCTCGGCTACCCGATCAGCGAGACTTCGCGTCTGACCTACGGCCTGAGCGTTCAGCAGGACAAGATCAAGACCGGCAAGTACACCGTTGACGAGATCTTTGACTTCCTCGAGCAGGAAGGTAGCAACTTCACCAACTTCAAGGCTTCGATCGGCTGGTCCGAGTCGACCCTGAACAAAGGCGTGCTGGCGACTCGTGGCCACTCCCAGAGCCTGACGCTCGAGAGCACCATTCCAGGCAGCGACCTGTCGTTCTACAAGCTCGACTACCGCGGCCAGCTGTTCAAGCCGATTACCAATGACTACACCCTGCGTCTGCATACCGAACTGGGCTATGGTGACGGTTACGGCAGCACCTCCGGCCTGCCGTTCTACGAGAACTACTTCGCGGGTGGCTTCAACTCCGTCCGTGGCTTCAAAGACAGCAGCCTGGGTCCACGCAGTACCCCAAGTCGCGGCGAGGCCAATGGTGGTAAGCCAGGCACCATCGCCGATCCGGATCAGGATCCGCTGCCATTCGGTGGTAACGTCCTGGTGCAAGGTGGTGTCGAGTTGCTGTTCCCGCTGCCGTTCGTCAAGGACCAGCGCTCCCTGCGTACCTCCGTGTTCTGGGACGTGGGTAATGTGTTTGACACCAACTGCGGCAGCAAGCCGGATTGCGAAAAGGTCGGCTTCTCGGGCATGGCCAGTTCGGTCGGTCTGGGTGTGACCTGGATTACTGCTCTGGGCCCGTTGAGCTTCAGCCTGGCGATGCCGGTGAAGAAGCCGGACGATGCCGATACCCAGGTGTTCCAATTCTCTCTGGGCCAGACCTTCTAAGGTCGGCCCTTGCTTAACGACAACGGTTTTTCCAGGAGTGCATCGTGCGTAAATTGGCTCAACTGGCCGTAGTGGCCGCGGCGCTGGTCGCCACCCCGGCTTTCGCCGAAATGAAAGTCGCCGTGCTGAACTATCAGATGGCCTTGCTCGAATCCGATGCCGCCAAGAAGTACGCGGTTGATGCCGAGAAGAAGTTCGGCCCGCAACTGACCAAGCTGAAAAGCCTGGAAAGCAGCGCCAAGGGCATTCAGGACCGCCTGATCAAGGGCGGCGACAAGATGCAGCAGCAGGAGCGTGAGCGTCTGGAGCTCGAATTCAAGCAGAAAGCCCGTGACTTCCAGTTCCAGTCCAAGGAACTGAACGAGGCCAAGGCCGTTGCTGACCGCGACATGCTCAAGCAGCTCAAGCCGAAGCTGGACGGCGCTGTCGAGGAAGTGATCAAGAAAGGCGGCTACGACCTGGTTCTCGAGCGCGGCGCGGTCATCGATGTCAAACCTCAATACGACATCACCCGCCAAGTCATCGAGCGCATGAACCAAGCGCGTTGATATGACCGTGACCATGACGCTCGGCCAGCTGGCCGAGGCCCTCGGGGCCACACTCAAAGGCCCTGAGGCGCTGCAGATCACCGGGCTGGCCACCTTGCAGGAGGCCGGCCCCGGTCAATTGAGCTTCCTCGCCAACCCGCAGTACCGCAAATACCTGGACAACTGCCAGGCCGCTGCGGTGCTGCTCAAGGCTGCGGACGCCGAAGGCTTTGCCGGCAATGCCCTGATCGTGGCTGATCCGTACCTGGCTTATGCACGCATTTCCCACCTGTTCGACCCCAAACCCAAGGCTGTGGCGGGTATTCATCCCAGCGCCGTGGTGGCAGAGGGTGCTCAGGTGGATGCCAGCGCCAGTGTCGGGCCTTTTGCGGTCATCGAAAGCGGTGCGCGCATCGGCGCCAACGTCAGCATCGGCGCACATTGCTTCATCGGTGCCCGTTGCGTGGTCGGTGAAGGTGGTTGGCTGGCACCCCGGGTCACGCTGTATCACGACGTGACCATCGGCAAGCGTGTGGTCATCCAGTCGGGCGCTGTGATCGGCGGCGAGGGCTTCGGCTTCGCCAACGAGAAGGGCATCTGGCGCAAGATCGCCCAGATTGGCGGCGTTACCATCGGTGATGACGTGGAAATCGGCGTCAACACTGCCGTTGACCGTGGCGCGCTGTCCGACACCCGGATCGGCGACGGGGTCAAGCTCGACAACCAGATCCAGATCGCTCACAACGTGCAGATCGGTGATCACACGGCGATGGCCGCCTGTGTCGGGATCTCCGGCAGTACCCGCATCGGCAAGCATTGCATGCTGGCAGGTGGCGTTGGCCTGGTGGGGCATATCGATATCTGCGATAACGTGTTCGTCTCCGGGATGACCATGGTGACCCGTTCGATCACCGAACCAGGCTCCTATTCATCCGGTACGGCCATGCAGCCACTGGCTGACTGGCGCAAGAGCGCGGCGCGAATTCGCCAGCTCGATGACATGGCCAAGCGGCTCCAGCAGCTGGAAAAACGTGTCGATACCGTGACCTCAGGTGGCCAGCCGACATCAGAAGGCTGATACCATTTCCTGAGCAAGAGTGAACAGTCGCTAGCTGGCTCCTCTTTGGACTGCAAAAGGAGCGTGTGGTCAGCACCTGCGCTCCCTATTCTTATTACAGGCTTCCCCCCGAAATGATGGACATCAACGAGATTCGCGAATACCTGCCTCACCGCTACCCGTTCCTGCTGGTAGATCGCGTGACGGATCTGGACTTCGAGGCCCAGAGCATTCGTGCCTACAAGAATGTCAGCATCAACGAGCCGTTCTTCAATGGCCATTTCCCGGCGCACCCGATCATGCCGGGCGTCCTGATCATCGAAGCCATGGCCCAGGCGGCCGGCATCCTCGGTTTCAAGATGCTCGATGCCAAGCCGGCCGATGGCACCCTGTACTACTTCGTCGGTTCCGACAAGCTGCGTTTCCGCCAGCCGGTACTGCCGGGCGACCAGCTGGTACTGGAAGCGAAGTTCCTCAGCCGCAAGAGCATGATCTGGAAGTTCGAGTGCCGTGCCCTGGTTGACGGCAAGCCGGTATGCTCGGCCGAGATCACCTGTGCGGAACGCTCCCTATGAGTTCGATTGATCCGCGGGCGATCATCGATCCGTCGGCCAAGCTGGCCGATGGCGTCGAGGTCGGCCCGTGGTCGATCGTCGGCCCTGACGTCGAGATCGGCGAGGGCACCGTCATTGGCCCGCACGTGGTGCTCAAGGGGCCGACCCGGATTGGCAAGCACAACCGCATCTACCAGTTTTCCTCGATTGGCGAAGACACCCCTGACCTCAAGTACAAGGGTGAGCCAACGCGCCTGGTGATCGGCGATCACAACGTTATCCGCGAAGGCGTGACCATTCACCGTGGTACGGTCCAGGACCGCGCGGAAACCACCCTGGGTGATCACAACCTGATCATGGCCTATGCCCACATCGGCCACGACAGCGTCATCGGCAACCACTGCATCCTGGTCAACAACACCGCGCTGGCCGGGCATGTGCACGTGGGCGACTGGGCGATCCTGTCCGGCTTCACCCTGGTGCATCAGTACTGCCACATCGGCGCCCACGCGTTTTCCGGCATGGGCACGGCGATCGGCAAGGACGTGCCGGCCTTCGTCACGGTATTCGGCAGCCCTGCCGAGGCCCGCAGCATGAACTTTGAAGGCATGCGCCGCCGTGGTTTCAGCGACGAGGTCATCCATGCCCTGCGTCGTTCGTACAAGATCGTCTACCGCCAGGGCCTGACCGTGGAAGAGGCGATCAAGGAGCTGGACGAGCTGGCCGCCAAGCACGAGCAGGTCGAGCTGTTCCGCCAGTCGATCGTGAACTCCGCCCGCGGCATTACCCGCTGATATGGCCCAGCTTTGCGTAGCCCTGGTCGCGGGTGAGGCCAGCGGCGATATTCTCGGTTCCGGTCTGATGCGCGCCCTCAAGGCGCGCCATCCCGATGTGCGTTTCATCGGTGTGGGTGGCCCATTGATGGAGGCCGAAGGCCTGCAATCATACTTCCCCATGGAGCGCCTCGCGGTCATGGGGCTGGTCGAAGTGTTGGGTCGCCTGCGTGAGCTGCTCAAGCGCCGCAAGGCGCTGATCCAGACCCTGATCGGCGAAAAGCCCGATGTGTTCATCGGCATCGACGCCCCCGATTTCACCCTCAATATCGAACTGAAACTGCGTCAGGCCGGGATCAAGACCGTGCATTACGTCAGCCCGTCGGTCTGGGCGTGGCGGCAGAAGCGCGTGCTGAAGATCCGCGAAGGTTGCGACCTGATGCTCACGCTGCTGCCCTTCGAAGCACGTTTCTACGAAGAACAGGGTGTGCCAGTTCGGTTTGTCGGCCATCCGTTGGCCGATACCATTCCATTAACGGCAGACCGTCAGGCTGCGCGTAACGAGCTGGGCCTGCCTGATGGCCCGGTGGTGGCACTGATGCCGGGTAGCCGTGGTGGTGAGGTCGGGCGCCTGGGGGCGCTGTTCCTCGACGCCGCCCAGCGCTTGCGCGAACGGGTGCCTGGCGTACGTTTCGTATTGCCATGCGCCAACGCAGCGCGTCGTGCCCAGGTCGAGCAGATGCTCGAAGGCCGCGATCTGCCGTTGACCCTGCTCGATGGTCAGTCGCACAGGGCCCTGGCTGCCTGCGACGCCGTGCTTATCGCTTCCGGCACCGCCACGCTGGAGGCGCTGCTGTACAAGCGCCCGATGGTCGTGGCCTACCGCCTGGCACCGTTGACCTACTGGATTCTCAAGCGCCTAGTGAAAAGCCCCTACGTGTCGCTGCCCAACCTGTTGGCCCAGCGTGAGCTGGTGCCTGAGTTGCTGCAGGATGCCGCGACCAGCGAAGCCCTGGCACAGACCTTGGCGCCGCTGGTCACCGACGGTGCGCAGCAAACTGAACGCTTCGACGAGATTCACCGCACCCTGCGCCGCGACGCCTCCAACCAGGCGGCCGACGCGGTGCTGGCCTTGCTCAAGGACCGCTGACATGCAGATTGGACTGGACTTCAACCTGGTCGAAGACCTGGTCGCTGGCGTCGACGAAGTCGGCCGTGGCCCGCTGTGCGGTGCGGTGGTCACGGCGGCGGTGATCCTCGACCCGGCTCGGCCGATTCTGGGCCTGAACGATTCGAAGAAACTCACCGAAGCCAAGCGTGAGGCGCTGTTCGACGAGATCTGCGAAAAAGCCCTGAGCTTCTGCATCGCCCGCGCCGAAGTCGACGAGATCGACCGGCTGAACATCCTGCAGGCCACCATGCTGGCCATGCAGCGAGCGGTGGAAGGGTTGCACGTGACGCCGAAGCTGGCACTGATCGACGGTAACCGTTGTCCGAAGCTGGCGGTGCCAGCTGCACCGGTGATCAAGGGCGATAGCCAGGTGCCGGCAATCGCCGCGGCATCGATCCTGGCCAAGGTGACCCGCGACCGGGAGATGAGCGCGTTCGAGCTGATCTACCCCGGATACGGGATTGGCGGGCATAAAGGCTACCCAACACCTGTGCACCTTGAAGCCCTCGCGCGCCTTGGCCCCACGCCCATTCATCGGCGCTCGTTCGGCCCGGTGCGGGCCGCCTGGGAAGCCCGCGAAGGCATTACCGAATCGTTGATCTGATGAACTGGGGCCGCTATGCGGCCCCAAATGTTTTAAGCAATTACGCTACAATCCCGCCCTTGTCGTTCAGCACTGCTACAGGACTTTCCATGTCGGTTCCCTTCGTTCACCTGCGCGTCCACTCCGAATTCTCGCTGGTTGACGGCCTGGTGCGGATCAAACCGCTGGCCAAGGCGCTGGCGGGGATGAACATGCCGGCGGTGGCGATCACCGACCAGAGCAACATGTGCTCGCTGGTGAAGTTCTACAAGACTGCCATGGGTGCCGGGATCAAGCCGATCTGCGGTGCCGACCTGTGGCTGGCCGGCGCCGACCCGGAAGCACCGCTGTCGCGCATCTGTTTCCTGGCCATGGACCCCAAGGGCTATCGCAACCTTACCGAGTTGATCTCCCGTGGCTGGACCGATGGCCAGCGCAACGGCCTGGTGATCCTCCAGCGTGAGTGGATCGCCCCCGCCAGCGAAGGGCTGATTGCCCTCTCCGCAGGCAAGGAGGGCGATATCGGCATGGCCTTGATGAATGGTCGCCAGGATGAGGCTGAAGCCCTGCTGCGCGACTGGATGGGCATGTTCCCCGAGCGTTTCTACGTCGAAGTGCAGCGCACCAACCGCGTTGGCGACGAGGAATACGTGCACGCCGCCGTGGCCCTGGCCGACCAGCTCGGCGCGCCGCTGGTGGCCACCAACGACGTGCGTTTCATCAAGCAGTCCGACTTCGACGCCCACGAAACCCGCGTCTGCATTGGCGAGGGCTGGACTCTCGATGATCCACGCCGCCCGCGTGGTTACAGCGACCAGCAGTACCTGAAGTCGGCCGAGGAAATGGCCGAGCTGTTCAGCGACCTGCCCGATGCCATTGCCAACACCGTCGAGATCGCCAAGCGCTGCAACATCCAGGTGCAGCTCGGCAAATACTTCTTGCCCGACTTCCCGACGCCCAATGGCATGGGCATTGATGACTACCTGCGCCACGTCTCCCACGAAGGCCTGGAAGAGCGCCTGGCGGTGCTCTGGCCGAAAGAGACGACGCCGAATTACGAAGAGAAGCGCCAGGTCTACCTGGACCGCCTGAAGTTCGAACTGGACATCATCATCCAGATGGGCTTCCCCGGTTACTTCCTGATCGTTATGGACTTCATCAAGTGGGCCAAGAACAACGACGTGCCGGTGGGCCCGGGGCGGGGTTCGGGTGCGGGCTCGCTGGTGGCCTACGTACTGAAGATCACCGACCTCGACCCGCTGGCCTACGACTTGCTGTTCGAGCGCTTCCTCAACCCTGAACGTATTTCCATGCCCGACTTCGACGTCGACTTCTGCATGGACGGCCGTGACCGGGTAATCGATTATGTGGCCGAAGCCTATGGCCGCAACGCCGTGAGCCAGATCATCACCTTCGGCACCATGGCCGCCAAGGCGGTAGTGCGCGACGTGGCGCGGGTGCAAGGCAAGTCCTACGGCCTGGCCGACCGCCTGTCGAAGATGATCCCGTTCGAAGTGGGCATGACCCTGGAGAAAGCCTACGAGCAGGAAGAGATCCTGCGCGACTTCCTCAAGGGCGACGAGGATGCCCGCGAGATCTGGGACATGGCGCTCAAGCTCGAAGGTGTCACCCGTGGTACCGGCAAGCACGCCGGTGGCGTGGTGATCGCCCCGACCAAGCTCACCGACTTCTCGCCGATCGCCTGTGACGAAGAGGGCGGCGGCCTGGTGACCCAGTTCGACAAGGACGACGTCGAGGCTGCGGGCCTGGTGAAGTTCGACTTCCTCGGCCTGCGTACCCTGACCATCATCAAGTGGGCGATGGAGATCATCAACCGCGAGCAGGCCAAGCAAAACCTGCCTGACCTGAACATCGACTTCATCCCGCTGGACGACCGCAAGACCTACGAGCTGTTGCAGAAGGCCGAAACCACGGCGGTGTTCCAGCTCGAATCCCGCGGCATGAAGGAGCTGATCAAGAAGCTCAAGCCCGACTGCCTGGAAGACCTCATCGCACTGGTGGCACTGTTCCGCCCGGGCCCGTTGCAGTCGGGCATGGTGGACGACTTCATCAACCGCAAGCACGGCCGCGCCGAGCTGGCCTACCCGCACTCCGACTACCAGTACGAAGGCCTCAAGCCGGTACTGGCGCCGACCTACGGCATCATCCTGTACCAGGAACAGGTGATGCAGATCGCCCAGGTGATGGCGGGCTACACACTCGGCGGCGCCGACATGCTGCGTCGAGCCATGGGTAAGAAAAAGCCCGAGGAGATGGCCAAGCAGCGTGGCGGTTTCATCGAAGGTTGCGTCGCCAATAATATTGATGCGGATTTGGCCGGTAACATCTTCGACCTGGTAGAGAAATTCGCCGGTTACGGCTTCAACAAATCCCACTCCGCCGCCTATGGCCTGGTTTCGTACCAGACTGCCTGGCTGAAGACCCACCACCCAGCACCGTTCATGGCTGCGGTACTCTCGGCGGACATGCACAACACCGACAAGGTGGTGGTGCTGGTCGAGGAAGTGCGCAGCATGAAGCTGCGCCTCGATGCGCCGGACGTGAACTTCTCCGACTTCAAGTTCACCGTCAACAACGACGGCCGCATCGTCTATGGCCTGGGTGCGATCAAGGGCGTCGGCGAAGGGCCGGTGGAGGCCATCGTCGAGGCGCGTGCCCAGGGCGGGCCGTTCAAGGACCTGTTCGACTTTTGCGAGCGCATCGACCTCAAACGGGTCAACAAGCGTACCCTCGATGCGTTGATCCGCAGCGGTGCGCTGGACCGCCTGGGCCCGCATTTCCATGATGAGATCAAGGCCTATCAGGCCAATATCGACATCAACCGTGCGACCTTGCTGTCTGCCTTGGGCGAGGCGATCAAGGCCGCGGAGCAGGCGGCCCATACCGCTGACAGTGGCCACGTCGACCTGTTCGGCGGCATGTTCGATGAGGCGGATGTCGATGTCTACGCCAACCACCGCAAGGTGCGCGAACTGACCCTCAAGGAGCGCCTGAAGGGCGAGAAGGACACCCTGGGCCTGTACCTCACCGGCCACCCGATCGACGAGTACGAGACCGAGATTCGCCGCTTCGCCCGCCAGCGCATCATCGACCTCAAGCCGTCGCGCGAGACCCAGACCATTGCCGGGATGATCATTGCCCTGCGGGTTATGAAGAACAAAAAGGGCGACAAGATGGGCTTCGTCACCCTGGACGACCGTTCCGGGCGCATCGAGGCCTCGCTGTTTGCCGATTCCTACATGGCGGCACAGTCCTTGCTGCAGACCGATGCCATGGTGGTGGTCGAGGGTGAGGTCAGCAACGACGACTTTTCCGGTGGCCTGCGCCTGCGGGTGAAGCAGGTGATGACCATGGAGGACGCGCGTACCAAGCTCGCCGAGAGCTTGCGCCTGAAAGTGGCGCACGAAGCGCTCAAGGGGGACCGCCTGAAGTGGCTGGGCGAGCTGATCACCCGCCACCGCGGGGCCTGCCCGATCACCCTGGAGTACACCGGCAGCGACGCCAAGGCCATGTTGCAGTTCGGCGAGCAGTGGAAGATCGACCCGGCCGATGGCCTGATTCAGGCACTGCGTGACCAGTTCGGGCGTGAGAACGTCTTCCTGCAATATCGTTGAATCGACGAAATTTAATCTCGACCTATATGCGCCTGATCCCTTAAGGTAGGGCGCCAAACGGATCAACCGGCCGGCCGCCTGGCCGTAGACCCAAGACGGATGACTATGAACCCGAATTTTCTCGATTTCGAACAGCCGATTGCCGACCTGCAAGCCAAGATCGAAGGCCTGCGCCTGGTAGGCAACGACAACTCGCTGAACATCAGCGATGAAATTGCCCGTCTGCAAGACAAGAGCAACACCCTGACCGAAAGCATCTTCGGCAACCTGACCAGCTGGCAGATCGCCCGCCTGGCCCGTCATCCCCGTCGTCCATACACCCTGGACTACCTGGATCACATCTTCACCGAGTTTGAAGAGCTGCACGGTGACCGCCACTTCTCCGACGACGCCGCCATCGTCGGTGGTACTGCGCGCCTGGACGGCAAGCCGGTCATGGTCATCGGCCACCAGAAGGGCCGCGAAGTGCGCGAGAAGGTTCGCCGCAACTTCGGCATGCCGCGCCCTGAAGGCTACCGCAAGGCCTGCCGCCTGATGGAAATGGCCGAGCGCTTCAAGATGCCGATCCTGACCTTTATCGACACTCCGGGCGCCTACCCGGGTATCGATGCCGAAGAGCGCAACCAGAGCGAAGCCATTGCCTGGAACCTGCGCGTCATGGCTCGCCTGAAGACCCCGATCATCGCCACAGTGATCGGCGAGGGTGGTTCCGGCGGTGCACTGGCCATTGGCGTGTGCGACCAGCTGAACATGCTGCAGTATTCCACCTACTCGGTGATCTCGCCTGAAGGCTGCGCCTCGATCCTGTGGAAGACCGCCGACAAGGCTGCCGACGCCGCCGAAGCCATGGGCATCACCGCTGAGCGCCTGAAGAGCCTGAACATCGTCGACAAGGTCATCCAGGAGCCGCTGGGTGGCGCCCACCGTGACCCGGCGAAGATGTCCGAAAGCATCCGTGCCGACCTGGTGCAGCAGCTGGACATGCTCGGCAAGCTCGACAATGACGCGCTGCTGGCCCGTCGTTACGACCGCCTGATGAGCTACGGCCTCTAAATCGATCCCGGGGCCGCTCCGCGGCCCTTGTGGGAGCGGGTTTGCCCGCGAAGAAGGCGACGCGGTGCATGGCACCGGCTTCGCCGGTGTTCGCGGGTGAACCCGCTCCCACAGGGATCCAGGTTATCTAGCCAAGTGAGGGTTAAATGATCAACCTCACCCCCTGGCTCAACGCCCACGCCTGGTATATCGCCTTCTCCGGCGGCCTCGATTCCACCGTTCTCTTGCACCTGCTGGCCAACCACGCCCGCAGCCATGCATCCCCCCCGTTGCGCGCCCTGCATATCCACCATGGCCTGCAGTCCGCCGCCGACGCGTGGCCTGCCCACTGCCAATCGATCTGCGACCAGCTCGGCATCGAGCTACAGGTCATTCACGTCCAGGTCGCCCCCGGCGCCAGCCTCGAACAGGCCGCCCGTGACGCCCGCTATGCCGCCTTCAACTGCGTGCTCGGCCCAGGCGACATCCTGTTCACCGCCCAGCACCGCGACGACCAGTCCGAAACCTTGCTTTTCCGCCTACTGCGCGGTGCCGGCCTGCGCGGCCTGGCAGCGATGCCTTGGCAACGGCCGCTAGGGCAGGGCACCCTGGTCAGACCATTGCTGGATGTTTCCCGGCAACAGCTGCATGACTATGCCCAGGCCCACGGCCTGAGCTGGATCGAAGACCCCTCGAACAGCGACACGGCCTTTGCCCGCAACTACCTGCGCAGCGAAGTGTTCCCGGTGTTGCAGCAGCGCTGGCCGCAGGCCAGCCAGAACCTTGCCCGCTGTGCGGAACACCTTGGCGAGGCGCTTGGCCTGCTCGATGAGCTGGCACAAAGTGATCTGGCTCAAGCCGGGGAGGGCGCTTCACCTGCCTGGGCGGGGCTGGAATCGCTCGACCTGGCCGTGC
The DNA here is from genome assembly GCF_052041945.1 of Pseudomonas sp. SMN11. Classification (NCBI taxonomy): domain Bacteria; kingdom Pseudomonadati; phylum Pseudomonadota; class Gammaproteobacteria; order Pseudomonadales; family Pseudomonadaceae; genus Pseudomonas; species Pseudomonas sp. SMN11. Next base: position 110,489 of record NZ_JBKGGW010000002.1, read on the forward strand.
TCGGCGAGCTGTCGCCTGCGCGTCAGCGCAACGCCCTGCAGTACTGGCTCAGCCGCCGCACCCGTTTGCCCGATACCCGCCATTGGGCCGGCTGGGCGGACCTGCGCGATGCGGCAGGGGATGCGCAACCGATCTGGCGCCTGGCCGGCGGTCAGCTGGTGCGCAGTCACGGGCGTATCTGGTGGTTGAACGGCGACTGGCTGAAACAACCCGTCGGCCCGTTGGCCTGGGGCGATCCCGGGGCTGCACTCGCATTGCCGGATAACGGCAACGTGCGTCTTGTGTGCACTCGGCCGATGGATGGCCTGCATGTCGCCTACCGCCAGGGCGGCGAAGTGCTGGACATCCCCGGCCGCGGCCGACGCGACCTCAAGCGCCTGCTCAACGAGCTGCAGGTCCCGCACTTCGTGCGCCAGCGCCTGCCGTTGCTATATTGCGGCGAGCGCCTGCTGGCGGTGGCCAATCTGCCTTCGCTGGGGCAGGCCGATTGCCAGCTTCACTGGCAGCTGCCGACGAACGCGCAAGGTTTGAGCTGAAGGGTACATTCCGGTAGACTACCCTCCCTTCTTGATACAACTTCTGTGGCTTCCCCGGAAACACAGCAGTTGCCGATTACCAAGCAGTTTTTTGCTGGGCTGATTCTGGAAATGACGAGCGAGCTCCATGCCGGGGATACCCCTGGTCTGTACAGACGCGGCAGTTTTTCGAGATGCACTGTGATTGACGCAGGTGATCGGGGGCTTCGGCCTTCCTTCGCTTTCTCCGGCGGCGCTGGCCGCCTTAACGCAGACTTCTAGGGTTTTTCATGACGCGCTACATATTCGTCACGGGCGGTGTTGTTTCTTCATTGGGGAAAGGCATTGCCTCGGCTTCCCTGGCGGCCATCCTGGAAGCGCGGGGCCTGAAGGTCACCATGCTCAAGCTGGATCCGTACATCAACGTCGATCCGGGCACCATGAGCCCGTTCCAGCATGGTGAAGTGTTCGTCACCCACGATGGCGCCGAGACCGACCTCGACCTGGGCCATTACGAGCGGTTCATCCGCACGACCATGACCCAGAACAACAACTTCACCACCGGCCGTATCTACGAGCACGTGCTGCGTAAAGAACGCCGTGGTGACTACCTGGGCGCGACCATCCAGGTCATCCCGCACATCACTGACGAGATCAAGCGTCGCATCATCAAGGGCGCCGGCGATGCCGACGTGGCCCTGGTGGAGATCGGCGGTACCGTGGGTGACATCGAGTCGCAGCCGTTCCTCGAGGCGATTCGCCAGCTGCGTGTCGAAGTGGGCTCCAAGCGCGCCATGCTGATGCACCTGACCCTGGTCCCGTACATCGCCACCGCCGGCGAGACCAAGACCAAGCCGACCCAGCATTCGGTCAAGGAGCTGCGCTCCATCGGCCTGCAGCCTGACGTGCTGATCTGCCGTTCCGACCACCCGGTCGACGCCTCGTCGCGCCGCAAGATCGCGCTGTTCACCAACGTCGAAGAGCGTGCAGTGATTTCGCTGGAAGACGTCGACACCATCTACAAGATCCCAGGTGTATTGCATGCCCAGGGCCTGGACGACTTCGTCGTCGAGCGCTTTGGCCTGCAGTGCAACAGCGCTGACCTGTCCGAGTGGGACAAGGTGGTCGATGCGAAGCTCAACCCTGAGCAGGAAGTCACCATCGCCATGGTCGGCAAGTACATGGAGCTGCTGGATGCGTACAAGTCGCTGATCGAAGCGATGAGCCACGCCGGCATCACCAACCGCACCAAGGTCAACCTGCGCTACATCGATTCCGAAGACATCGAGAACCAGGGCACCAGCCTGCTGGAAGGCGCCGACGCCATTCTGGTACCGGGCGGTTTCGGCCTGCGCGGCGTGGAAGGCAAGATCACCGCGGTGCAGTACGCCCGTGAAAACAAGGTCCCGTACCTGGGCATCTGCCTGGGCATGCAGGTAGCCGTGATCGAGTTCGCCCGTAACGTGATGGGCTGGAAAGACGCCAACTCCACCGAGTTCGACCGCAACAGCGGCCACCCGGTAGTCGGCCTGATCACCGAGTGGGCCGATGCCACCGGTGCCGTCGAGACCCGTACCGAAGCCTCCGACCTGGGCGGCACCATGCGCCTGGGCGCTCAGGACTGCCAACTGGCGGCCGGTTCCAAGGTGCACGACTGCTACGGCAAGGACATCATCACCGAGCGTCACCGTCACCGTTACGAGGTCAACAACAACCTGCTGCCACAACTGGTCGATGGCGGCCTGGTGGTTTCCGGTCGTTCCGAAGACGGCGCATTGGTCGAAGTGGTCGAGGCCAAGGATCACCCATGGTTCGTTGCCTGCCAGTTCCACCCCGAGTTCACCTCCACCCCGCGTGACGGTCACCCGCTGTTCAGCGGCTTCGTCAAGGCGGCCCTGGCCCAGAAGAACAAGGCCTGATTTTTTCAGGTCTTTGATGAGTTTTCCGACGGTTAAAGCCGCGCAAGGCTCATTTCTCGGGTAAAGTACGCCCCGATCTACCCCTGACCGCTCGGTCAGGGGTCGCTTCTGCCAGGCCTGCCTGCTGCGTCCCCGCCTGGTACAAGGCAAGAATTCCCTAAAGTTGCGTTGTTTTCGTCAATTCTGGAGTGCTTACAACAATGGCAAAAATCGTCGACATCAAAGGTCGTGAAGTTCTCGATTCGCGTGGCAACCCCACCGTGGAAGCCGATGTACTGCTCGACAACGGCATCATCGGCAGCGCTTGCGCGCCGTCCGGTGCTTCCACCGGCTCGCGCGAAGCGCTGGAGCTGCGTGATGGCGACAAGAGCCGTTACCTGGGCAAGGGCGTGCTGAAGGCCGTCGCCAACATCAACGGCCCGATCCGTGACCTGCTGCTGGGCAAGGATCCTTCCGACCAGAAGGCCCTGGACCGCGCCATGATCGAACTGGACGGTACCGAGAACAAGGCCAAGCTGGGCGCCAACGCCATCCTGGCCGTGTCCCTGGCTGCCGCCAAGGCCGCTGCCCAGGATCAGGACCTGCCGCTGTACGCGCACATCGCCAACCTCAACGGCACCCCGGGCCAGTACTCGATGCCGGTTCCGATGATGAACATCATCAACGGTGGCGAACACGCCGACAACAACGTCGACATCCAGGAGTTCATGGTTCAGCCGGTTGGCGCCAAGACCTTCTCCGACGGCCTGCGCATGGGTACCGAAATCTTCCACCACCTCAAAGCCGTGCTGAAGGCCCGTGGCCTGAACACCGCCGTGGGTGACGAGGGTGGTTTCGCCCCTAACCTGGCTTCCAACGAAGACGCACTGGCTGCCATCGCCGAAGCCGTCGAGAAAGCCGGCTACAAGCTGGGCACCGACGTGACCCTGGCCCTGGACTGCGCAGCTTCCGAATTCTACGAAGACGGCAAGTACAACCTGTCCGGTGAAGGCAAGTCGTTCGACGCCGAAGGTTTCGCCGAGTACCTGAAAGGCCTGACCGAGCGCTTCCCGATCATCTCGATCGAAGACGGCCTGGACGAGTCCGACTGGGCTGGCTGGAAGATCCTGACCGACAAGATCGGTGCCAAGGTACAGCTGGTCGGTGACGACCTGTTCGTGACCAACACCAAGATCCTCAAGGAAGGCATCGAGAAGGGCATCGGTAACTCGATCCTGATCAAGTTCAACCAGATCGGCTCGCTGACCGAAACCCTGGAAGCCATCCAGATGGCCAAGGCTGCCGGCTACACCGCAGTGATCTCGCACCGCTCCGGTGAAACCGAAGATTCGACCATTGCCGACCTGGCCGTGGGTACCGCTGCTGGCCAGATCAAGACTGGTTCGCTGTGCCGCTCCGACCGTGTCTCGAAGTACAACCAGCTGCTGCGCATCGAAGAGCAACTGGGCGCCAAAGCGGTTTACCGTGGTCGTGCCGAGTTTCGCGGCTAAGCAAGAGATGGTAAAAAGACAGCAGCCGAGGCAGCCTGAACTTTCGTAATGAATTTTCTGGCGCTTCATGCGGGTTTCTGTCAACGAAGCCTGGCCTCGGCCAGGCTTCGTGCTATATGACGCCCGTGTGCGGCAGTCTTTAACCTGGATACCTTGATGCGCAGTCCCTATTGGTTGTTCCTTGTCCTGCTCCTGCTGCTCGGTGGCCTGCAGTACCGCCTTTGGGTGGGTAACGGCAGCCTGGCGCAAGTGGCCGAGCTCAAGCAGCAGATCGACGAACAGCATGCCGAGAACGAACGGCTGCTGGAACGTAACCGCGTGCTCGATGCCGAGGTGCTGGAGTTGAAGAAAGGTATGGAGACCGTCGAAGAACGGGCTCGTCATGAACTGGGAATGGTCAAAGAGGGCGAAACCCTCTTCCAGCTGCCGCAAAAATGATTGAAACGCTACCGGCCTTCTGGGCCGTGATTCCTGCTGCGGGCGTCGGTGCCCGCATGGCTGCCGACCGCCCCAAGCAATACCTGGAGCTGGCTGGGCAGACTATCCTCGAGCACAGCCTCGACTGTTTTCTTGGCCACCCCTCGCTCAAGGGCGTGGTGGTCAGCATTGCCGAAGACGACCCTTACTGGCCAGGACTGCAATGCGCCAGCGACCCGCGTATCCAGCGGGCAGCGGGTGGTGACGAACGAGCCGACTCGGTGCTCAATGCCTTGTTGCTCTTGCATGCCCAAGGGGCGTCGGACAACGACTGGGTACTGGTGCACGATGCGGCGCGGCCGAACCTGGCGCGCAGCGACCTGAACAAGTTGCTGTCGGAACTGGCCGATGACCCTGTAGGCGGGCTGCTGGCGGTGCCGGCGCGCGACACCCTCAAGCGCGCCGATGCCAACGGGCGGGTCGCCGCAACGGTGGACCGCAGCACCATCTGGCAGGCCTATACGCCGCAGATGTTCCGCCTGGGAGCGCTGCATCGGGCCCTGGCCGAGAGCCTGGTTTCCGATGTGATGGTGACCGATGAGGCGTCGGCCATCGAATGGTCGGGGCAGGCGCCGCGGCTGGTCGAAGGGCGCAGTGACAACATCAAGGTCACCCGGCCGGAAGACCTGGAGTGGCTGCGCCAGCGTTGGGCGGGTAGGCGCTGATCCTGGTAGGCCGTTAGCGCCAGCGCATCAAACCTGCCTGTACTCCGGTAACCCCGCCAACCCTTCCTTCAAATAATCCACCAGCCGCCTGACCTTCGGTGACAGATGCCGCTGTTGCGGATACAACGCCCACACCGCCGTATTCGGCGGCTGATGCCCTTCCAGCAACGATACCAGCGCACCACTGTTCAAGTGCTCAAGCACGTAATAGTCGGGCAACTGGCACAATCCCATCCCCAGCAGCGCCGCATCCAGCACCGCCTGGCCACTGTTGCAGCGCCAGTTGCCCTGCACCCGCTGGCTGATCTCGCGGCCATCCAGCTGCAAGGCCCAAAGGTCGGAACTGCCGATCAGGCAATTGTGCCTGGCCAGTTCCGAAAGACTGTGCGGCCGCCCATAGCGCTCCAGGTACGCCGGCGAAGCGCACAGGTACATGCGCCGCGGCGCAAGGCGGGTGGCCACCAGCCGCGAGTCGGCCAAGCGGCCCAGGCGGATCGCCAGGTCCATGCCTTCGTGCAGCAGGTCCAGGGTGCGGTTGCTCAGTTCCACTTCGACCCGCAGTTGCGGATACAGCGCCATGAAACGCGTCACCAGCGGCACGATGAAACGCTCACCATAGGCTACCGCACAGGTCATGCGCAGCAGGCCCTTGGGTTCACTGGCCAGGTCGCCCATGGCGCGCAGCGCTTCCTCGCGGCCGTCCTGCAGGCGTTGGCAATGCTGCAGAAAGGTCTGCCCGGCCTCGCTTAAGGCCACCCGGCGGGTACTACGGTACAGCAAACGGGTCTGCAGGCGTTCTTCAAGGCGGGCGATCTGCCGGCTGATGTGCGACGACGATACGCCCAGGCGCTCGGCTGCCGCCGTGAATTGGCCAGATTCGGCCACGGCGACGAATTCGTCGATGCCTTCCCAACGGCTGCTCATGGATTATCCCTGTATGGCAATAATGTTTTGGCTTTGCCTGGATTATTCATCAAAATCGCCTGGATTACACTGCGGGACTGAACCGATCCACTGTCTGGAGACCCTGTGATGATCAAGTCCCGTGCTGCCGTTGCCTTCGAGGCCAAGAAACCCCTGGAAATCGTCGAAGTCGACGTGGCCATGCCCAAGGCCGGCGAAGTGCTGCTGCGCGTGGTCGCCAGCGGTGTCTGCCACACTGACGCCTACACCTTGTCCGGTGCCGACCCGGAAGGCATCTTCCCGTCGATCCTCGGCCATGAAGGCGGTGCGATCGTCGAAGCGATCGGCGAGGGCGTGACCTCGGTGGCGGTGGGCGATCACGTGATCCCGCTGTACACCCCGGAATGCGGCAAGTGCAAGTTCTGCCTGTCGGGCAAGACCAACCTGTGCCAGGCCATCCGTGCCACCCAGGGCAAGGGCCTGATGCCGGACGGCACCACCCGCTTCTCGTACAAGGGTCAGCAGCTGTTCCACTACATGGGCACCTCGACTTTCTCCGAGTACACCGTGCTGCCGGAAATTTCCGTGGCCAAGATTCAGAAGGAAGCACCGCTGGAGAAGGTCTGCCTGCTCGGCTGCGGCGTCACCACCGGCATTGGCGCAGTGCTCAACACCGCCAAGGTCAAGCCAGGTGACACCGTGGCCATCTTCGGCCTCGGCGGCATCGGCCTGTCGGCCGTGATCGGTGCGGTCAAGGCCAAGGCCTCGCGCATCATCGCCATTGACATCAACCCGGCCAAGTTCGAGATCGCCCGCCAGCTGGGTGCAACCGACTGCATCAACCCGAAAGACTACGACCGCCCAATCCAGGAAGTGATCGTCGACCTCACCGACGGTGGCGTGGACTTCTCGTTCGAGTGCATCGGCAACGTGCAACTGATGCGCGCGGCCCTGGAATGCTGCCACAAGGGCTGGGGCGAGTCGGTGATCATCGGTGTCGCCGGTGCCGGCCAGGAAATCGCCACCCGTCCGTTCCAGCTGGTGACCGGCCGCGTCTGGCGCGGTTCGGCATTCGGTGGCGTGCGTGGCCGCAGCGAGCTGCCGAGCTACGTGGACATGGCCGAGAAGGGCGAGATCCCGCTGGATACCTTCATCACCCACACCATGGGCCTGGAAGACATCAACAAGGCCTTCGACCTGATGCACGAAGGCAAGAGCATCCGTAGCGTGATCCACTTCTGAGGTCAGCCATGAGCCTGGATAACATCTCTTGCCAGAAGAGCTTCGGCGGCTGGCACAAGCGTTACCGGCATCACTCCAAGGTGCTGGGCTGCGACATGGTGTTCGCTGTCTACCTGCCACCGCAGGCCGAGCAGGGTGAAAAGCTGCCGGTGCTGTACTGGCTCAGCGGCCTCACCTGCACCGACGAGAACTTCATGCAGAAGGCCGGCGCCCAGCGCCTGGCCGCCGAACTCGGGCTGATCATCGTCGCCCCCGACACCAGCCCGCGTGGCGAGCAGGTGCCGGGCGACCCTGACGGCGCCTGGGACTTCGGCCTCGGTGCCGGGTTCTACCTCAACGCCACCCAGCAGCCCTGGGCGCAGCATTACCGCATGCACGACTATGTGGTGCAGGAGCTGCCCGCACTGATCGAGGCGCACTTCCCGGCCTCCGGCCAGCGCAGCATCAGCGGCCACTCCATGGGTGGCCATGGCGCGCTGGTGTGCGCCTTGCGCAACCCGGGGCGCTATCGCTCGGTGTCGGCGTTCTCGCCGATCAGCAACCCGATGGATTGCCCATGGGGCGAGAAGGCCTTCAGCCGCTACCTGGGTGAAGACCGTGCGCGCTGGCGCGAGTGGGATGCCAGTGTGCTGCTGGCGGAAACGCCTGCAGGCGAGTGCCCGCCGTTGCTGGTGGACCAGGGTGACCGGGATGACTTCCTCGAGAAGCAGCTCAAGCCTGAAGCGCTGGAGCAGGCCGCACGCAAAGGGGGGCATGCACTGACCCTGCGCCTGCAGCCTGGCTACGACCACAGCTACTACTTCATCGCCAGCTTCATCGACGAGCACCTGCGCCATCATGCGATGGCACTGGGGCGGCTGTAGGAGCGGCCTTGTGTCGCGAATGGGCCGCAAAGCGGCCCCAGGATTTCGGCGCCACCGCTTCAGTCGCCGGGGCTGCTGCGCAGCCCTTTCGCGACGCAAGGCCGCTCCTACATGACGGCCCCAATAGCGGCTAAAGCAGGTAGAATCACGCCCTGACTCAATCAGGGCGTTTTTCTATGCGTATTGGCCACGGCTACGATGTGCACCGTTTCTGCGACGGTGATTTCATTACCCTGGGTGGGGTGCGTATCCCCCACAAATACGGCCTCCTGGCCCATTCCGACGGTGACGTGCTGCTGCACGCCCTGAGCGATGCCTTGCTCGGCGCCGCAGCACTGGGCGACATCGGCAAGCACTTCCCCGACACCGACCCGCAGTTCAAGGGCGCCGACAGCCGCGTACTGCTGCGTCACGTGGTCGCTATCGTCAAGGCCAAGGGCTGGCAGGTTGGCAACGTCGACGCCACCATCGTCGCCCAGGCACCGAAAATGGCCCCGCATATCGAAACCATGCGCCAGCTGATTGCCGAAGACCTGCAAGTCGAACTCGACCAGGTCAACGTCAAGGCCACCACCACCGAGAAACTGGGCTTCTGCGGTCGCGAGGAGGGCATTGCCGTGCATTCGGTTGCCCTGTTGCTGCCAGCATGACCGAACTGGACCTGCTGGGCCCGCGCGCGTCGGGCGAATCGTTGGGCAGCGCCGTGCTCAAGGCCGTGGCCGAAGACTTCCAGGTCGACGAGGTGCTGGACATTCCGCTGTCCGGCCAGGGCGAGCACCTGTGGCTGTGGGTCGAGAAGCGTGACCTCAACACCGAAGAAGCCGCTCGCCGCCTGGCCCGAGCCGCCGGCGTACCGGTGCGCGCCATCAGCTATGCCGGCCTCAAGGACCGCCAGGCCCTGACCCGCCAGTGGTTCAGCCTGCACCTGCCCGGCAAGGCCGACCCTGACCTGTCGCGTGCCGAAGACGAAACCCTGCGCGTGCTCAAGCAGGTGCGTCACCAGCGCAAGCTGCAGCGTGGCGCCCATTCGGCAAATGGCTTCACACTGCGCCTGACCGCCCTGGCAGCTGAACGCCAGGCCCTCGATGCCCGCCTCGAGCAACTCAAGCAACAGGGTGTGCCGAACTACTTCGGCAGCCAGCGTTTCGGCCACGGCGGTGGCAACGTCCACGATGCCCAGGAGTGGGCATCGCGCAAGGCCCTGCCGGAGCAGCGCAACGTGCGTTCACGCCTGCTTTCGGCAGCGCGCAGCTACCTGTTCAACCAGGTGCTGGCGGCGCGTGTCGCCGATGGCAGCTGGCAGCGCGCCCAGGTCGGGGATCTGTTGGCGTTCACTGACAGCCGTAGTTTCTTCCCAGCGGGCGAGCAGGAATGTTCTGATCCTCGCCTGGGAATTCTGGATTTGCATCCCACCGGCCCGATGTGGGGGGAGGGCCCTTCGCCCGCAGCTGGCGCGACCTCCGCGTTGGAGACCGCGATCGGCGAGCAGCATCTGGCACTTTGCCAATGGCTCGCGTATGCGGGCATGGGTCACGAACGGCGCATCCTGCGGCTCCCTATTGGCGGCTTGACGTGGCATTATCCCGAGCCTGATATCCTGCAACTGGAATTCGTCCTTCCGGCCGGATGCTTCGCCACCGTGGTGGTGCGCGAACTCGTCGATCTGGTGCCGGCAGGGCAGACGGACAGCCCATGCGTATTCTGATTTCGAATGACGACGGTGTTACGGCACCTGGCCTCGCCGCGCTTCACGGTGCGCTGGCGGATTATGCCGAGTGCGTGGTGATCGCCCCGGATCAAGACAAGAGCGGCGCCGGCAGTTCGCTGACGCTGGACCGGCCGCTGCACCCGCAGACCCTGGCCAACGGCTTCATCAGCCTCAACGGCACGCCGACCGACTGCGTGCACCTGGGGCTCAATGGACTGTTGGCGGAACCGGTCGACCTGGTGGTTTCAGGCATCAACCTGGGGGCCAACCTGGGCGATGATGTGATCTATTCCGGCACGGTGGCCGCCGCGCTGGAGGGTCGGTTCCTGGGCGGCACCTCGCTGGCGTTCTCACTGTTGTCGCGCCAGCCCGACAACCTGCCGACTGCCGCCCACATCGCCCGGCGACTGGTCGAGGCACTGCCGCGCCTGCAACTGCCGCCGCGCACCGTGCTTAACGTCAATATCCCCAATCTGCCGCTGGAGCACATCCGGGGCATCCAGCTGACCCGCCTCGGTCATCGGGCGCGGGCGGCGGCGCCGACCAAGGTGGTCAACCCGCGTGGCAAGGAAGGCTACTGGATCGCCGTGGCCGGCGATGCCGAGGATGGCGGGCCGGGGACCGATTTCCATGCCGTCATGCAAGGCTACGTATCGATTACCCCGTTGCAGCTGGACCGTACGTTCAACGATGCCTTCGAACAGCTCGACGGCTGGCTGGAGGGCCTGCTCTGATGCGTGAACAGGACGATCTGCAGCGCCGTGGCGGTATCGGCATGACCTCGCAGCGAACGCGCGAGCGGCTGATCCAGCGCCTCTGCGAGGAAGGCGTGTCGAACACCAAGGTGCTCGACGTGATTCGCCGTACCCCGCGTCATCTGTTCGTCGACGAGGCGCTGGCACACCGGGCCTACGAAGATACGGCACTGCCGATCGGGCACAACCAGACCATCTCCCAACCGTTCATGGTGGCGCACATGAGTGAGCTGCTGCTGGAGGCGGGGCCGTTGGACAAGGTGCTGGAGATCGGCACCGGTTCAGGCTACCAGACCGCCATCCTGGCCCAGCTGGTCGAGCGGGTGTTCTCGGTGGAGCGGATCAAGGTGCTACAGGATCGGGCCAAGGAGCGCCTGGTCGAGCTCAACCTGCGCAACGTGGTATTTCGCTGGGGCGACGGCTGTGATGGCTGGCAGGCGCTGGCGCCCTACAATGGCATCATCGTCACCGCAGTGGCACCGGAGGTGCCGCAGGCGCTGCTCGACCAGCTGGCGCCGGGGGGGCGCATGGTGATTCCGGTAGGCCCGGCCGGTGAGGTGCAGCAGCTGATGCTGATCGTGCGCGAAGAGCACGGCTTCTCCCGTCGCGTACTGGGCGCGGTGCGTTTCGTGCCGCTGCTCAACGGCCCGCTGGCCTGAGCCGCCAGGAATATTAGCAGCAGCAACGAATTCTTGCGGCGCGGCCCTGTCTATCTGGCGGGGCCTGGGCCCTGCCATTGCCGCCTGGCTTGGTTATAATTGCAACAATATTGCATTTCTTATCGTCTTATCGATTTTCGGCACCATGAGGGGAGCGCGGGTGGGGCACACAGTCATTCGGCAGCGCAAGGATCGGTCGGCTTTCAAGCTTCTGCTGATTGCACTGGCCATGGGCACCTTGCTGACAGGTTGCTCCAGCACCAGCTCCAGCGGTGCACGCGTGGTCGACCGCAACAGCGCTGCGCCCAAGCGGCCGGCAGTGACGTCGGGGCAGTACGTCGTCAAGCCTGGCGACACGCTGTTCTCCATCGCGTTCCGCTATGGTTGGGACTACAAGGAGCTGGCAGCGCGCAACGGCATCCCCGCCCCGTACACCATCCGCCCGGGCCAGGCCATCCGTTTCAGCAGTGGCTCCACCAGCAGCAGTACCGTGGTCTCCAGCCCGTCCTCGTCGAGCCGGACAACGGTCATTCGTCGCCCTGCCGGAACACCTATCACCCCCGCCGAAAACGGCGGAAAAACGACGCCAACAACGCCCGCCACGCCTGCTCCGGTGGTTACCACGGTGCCCGCCGCAGAGCGTGCGGTGGGGAACTGGACGTGGCCGGCCAATGGCGTGCTCATTGGGAAATTTGCTTCAAACGGTAGTTTGAATAAAGGCATTGATATCGCCGGTGATTTGGGACAGCCTGTTTTTGCTGCGTCTGATGGTGCGGTGGTCTACGCCGGGAGTGGCTTGCGGGGCTACGGCGAACTGATCATCATCAAGCACAGCGACACCTACGTCAGTGCCTACGGTCACAACCGCAGGCTGTTGGTTCGGGAGGGGCAGCAGGTCAAGGCAGGGCAGTCGATTGCTGAAATGGGGTCCACGGGCACTGATCGGGTGAAGCTGCATTTCGAGATTCGCCGCCAAGGCAAACCCGTCGATCCGCTCCAGTTCCTGCCACGCCGTTGATCGTTGTACCCCGGCCTGTTCCTTGGATGTAGAGGGGACAGGCTCCTGCGTTGCCAGGGAGACAGGCGCCGCAAGAGTCTGAGTTCGAACTCAGCAAAGGACTATAACAATGGCTCTCAGTAAAGAAGCGCCGGAGTTTGACATCGACGATGACGTCCTCCTCATGGAGACGGGCATCGTTTTGGAAACGGATGTGGTGTCAGACGAACCTGCTGTACCTTCGGTTCGGACCAGAGCGAAGTCGGGCTCTTCGCTCAAGCAACACAAGTACATCGATTACAGCCGGGCGCTCGATGCCACCCAGCTGTATCTCAACGAGATCGGATTCTCGCCTCTGCTTTCGCCGGAAGAGGAAGTTCACTTTGCGCGCCTGTCGCAAAAGGGGGACCCTGCCGGCCGCAAGCGCATGATCGAAAGCAACCTGCGCCTGGTTGTGAAAATTGCCCGTCGTTACGTCAACCGTGGCCTGTCTCTGCTCGACCTGATCGAGGAGGGCAACCTGGGGTTGATCCGCGCGGTGGAGAAGTTCGACCCGGAGCGCGGTTTCCGCTTCTCGACCTACGCGACCTGGTGGATCCGCCAGACCATCGAGCGGGCGATCATGAACCAGACCCGCACCATTCGCTTGCCGATCCACGTGGTCAAGGAACTCAACGTCTACCTGCGCGCCGCGCGGGAACTGACCCAGAAGCTCGACCACGAGCCGTCGCCAGAAGAAATCGCCACCCTGCTGGAGAAACCGGTCGCCGAGGTCAAGCGTATGCTGGGCCTGAACGAGCGCGTGTCTTCCGTTGACGTGTCTCTCGGCCCGGACTCAGACAAGACCCTGCTCGACACCCTGACCGATGACCGCCCGACCGATCCGTGCGAGCTGCTGCAGGATGACGACCTGTCGCAGAGCATTGATCAGTGGCTGGGTGAGCTGACCGACAAGCAACGTGAAGTCGTGGTACGCCGCTTCGGCCTGCGTGGGCATGAGAGCAGCACCCTGGAAGATGTTGGCCTGGAGATCGGCCTGACCCGCGAACGGGTGCGGCAGATCCAGGTAGAGGGGCTCAAGCGCTTGCGTGAGATTCTCGAGAAGAACGGGCTATCCAGCGAGTCGCTGTTCCAGTAAGCCTGGCTTCACGGTATCTGAAGCGCCCCGATGACCTCGGGGCGTTTTTGTTTCTGGGGTTTTGGTCATCCTGTGCCGGCCTCTTCGCGGGGCAACACTGGCCTAAATCTGGAGCCAGACAATGTGTACGGCGCTACCCCTGATGCACAGCGTGTAAGCCTTTGCTTACTCTTTATGTAAGCCATCTGTGTAGCTACCAGTAAATCAAAGTCGTTTTCAGATCCTGTTTTTTCTTAACTATCTGAAATTAATGCTTTTTTTGGGTATGTGGAAATGTGTCCCCAGTAACATCCTGAGAGATCTCGCAGTTGCCTGCCTCAGGGAACTCGCTAGTATTCGAACTGTGCACACGGACATGCACAGGCTTTCAGGGAGAAGGCCAGGGACATCGCAAGAAGCGATTTCATCAGGATGATGTTTGGGACAAGCAGGGACTACGGAAAAAATGTGGGCGGGTCAAACCGCCCCTTTTTTTTGCCCGCAGAAAATGAAAAAAGGCCCGTTGCGGGCCTTTTTCGTGTCTGGGCGCTTATCGCTCCAGGTCGGCGATCTTGCCGGTCTTGCCGTCCCACTCTTCAGCGTCAGGCAGGGCATCCTTGCGCTCGGTGATGTTCGGCCAGATTTCCGCCAGCTCGGCGTTGAGCTCGATGAAGTTTTCCATGCCAGCAGGGATCTCGTCTTCCGAGAAGATCGCCTGGGCCGGGCACTCAGGCTCGCACAGTGCACAGTCGATGCACTCGTCCGGGTGAATCACCAGGAAGTTCGGGCCTTCGTAGAAGCAGTCCACCGGACAGACTTCCACGCAGTCGGTGTATTTGCATTTGATGCAGTTGTCGGTGACGACGAAGGTCATTTCTAGTTCTCTCCTCAGGCGACGGCGGCGGCCCTTCCTCTCAGGGCCGCGCGGTTTACAGGCATGTGGCTGCAGGCCAGGCTAATAACCTGCAGCACCAGCAAACCGCGGCGGATTCTACCAGCTTGTAGTGGGCGCCGTTATAACAGGTTCTTTAGTTGATATAGCATTTCGATAGCTTGACGCGGGGTCATGTCATCCAGGTCCAGCTTGCCCAGCTTCTCGATGGCCGGGTGTGGCAGGCTGGCGAACAGGTCGCTCTGGTGTGGGACTTGCGGCTCGTCCTTGGCCTTCTTGGTCACCGGTGCCTCATGGGGCAGGCTGGTGGTTTCCAGCCTCCCCAGGTGCTCGCGTGCGCGCAGGATCACTGGCGCCGGCACGCCTGCCAGCTGCGCCACGGCCAGGCCATAGCTCTGGCTGGCAGGGCCAGGCAGCACGTGGTGCAGGAAGACGATTCGCTCGTTGTGCTCGGTGGCGTTCAGGTGCACGTTGGCCACCAGCGGTTCGCTCTCCGGCAGCACGGTCAGCTCGAAGTAGTGGGTGGCAAACAGGGTGTAGGCACGCAGCTCGGCCAGGCGCTCGGCGGCGGCCCAGGCCAGCGACAGGCCGTCGAAGGTGCTGGTGCCGCGGCCGACTTCGTCCATCAGCACCAGGCTGCGGTCGGTCGCGTTGTGCAGGATGTTGGCGGTTTCGCTCATCTCGACCATGAAGGTCGAACGCCCGCCGGCCAGGTCGTCGCTGGAACCGATGCGGGTGAAGATGCGGTCGACCAGCGACAGCTCGCAGCTGGCGGCCGGGACGAAGCTGCCGATGTGCGCCATCAGCACGATCAGGGCGGTCTGGCGCATGTAGGTGGACTTACCGCCCATGTTCGGGCCGGTGATGATCAGCATGCGCGTGCTGTTGTCCAGGCCCAGGTCGTTGGCCACGAACGGCGTGGTCAGCACCTGCTCGACCACCGGGTGACGGCCCTGCTCGATGCGCAGGCACGGCTCGTCGGTGAAGCGCGGGCAGTTCAGGTCGAGGTTCAGCGCACGCTCGGCAAGGTTGCTCAGCACGTCGATCTCGGCCAGCGCGGCGGTGCTGTCCTGCAGGGGGGCCAGGTGGCTGATGAGGGTTTCCAGCAGCGCGTCGTAGAGCATCTTTTCGCGCGCCAGGGCGCGGCTCTTGGCCGACAGCGCCTTGTCCTCGAAGGCCTTGAGCTCGGGCGTGATGAAACGCTCGGCGCCCTTGAGGGTCTGGCGGCGGATATAGTCGCCTGGTGCCTGCTCGGCCTGCTTGGTCGGCAGCTCGATGAAGTAGCCATGCACACGGTTGTAGCCGACCTTGAGGTTGGCCAGGCCGGTGCGGGCCTTCTCGCGGGTTTCCAGGTCGATGAGGAACTGGCCGGCGTTCTCGCTGATCGCCAACAGTTCGTCCAGCTCGCTGTCGTAGCCGGCCTTGAGCACGCCGCCGTCGCGGATGACCGCTGGCGGGTTGTCGATGATTGCGCGTTCCAGCAGGCTGGCCAGCTCCGGGTAGGTGCCGGTAATGGCGGCCAGGCGTGC
This sequence comes from Pseudomonas sp. SMN11, assembly GCF_052041945.1. NCBI lineage: Bacteria > Pseudomonadati > Pseudomonadota > Gammaproteobacteria > Pseudomonadales > Pseudomonadaceae > Pseudomonas > Pseudomonas sp. SMN11. The sequence goes on from NZ_JBKGGW010000002.1 coordinate 126,220, forward strand.
CAGGTGCGGCGCTTCCAGCTCGCTCATGGCGTTTTGCAGCTCTGGCAGGGCGCCTAGGGCGTCGCGCAGGCGCGCCAGGTCACGTGGGCGGGCATTGCGCAGGCCGATACGGGCGAGGATCCGCTCGATATCGCCGATTTCCTTGAGCTGCGGCTGCAGCTTTTCGAAGCGGTAGCCGTCGAGCAGGCAGCGGATCGAGTCCTGGCGTGCCTGCAGCACCTTGAGGTCGCGCAGCGGGCGGTTCAACCAGCGGGTCAACAGGCGGCTGGCCATGGCGGTCTGGCAGCGGTCGATCACCGATTGCAGGGTGTTGTCGCGGCCACCGGCCAGGTTGACGTCCAGCTCCAGGTTACGGCGGCTGGCGCCGTCGAGGATCACCGTGTCGTCCAGGCGCTCGTGGCGCAGGCTGCGCAGGTGCGGCAGGGCCGTGCGCTGGGTTTCCTTGGCGTAGGTCAGCAGGCAGCCGGCGGCGCCGATGGCCAGGGTCAGCTTGTCACAACCAAAGCCCTTGAGGTCCTTGGTCGCGAACTGCTGGCACAGGGCCTTGCGTGCCGAATCGCGGTCGAAGTCCCACGGCGCGCGGCGACGGGCCCCCGGGCGCTTCTCGGCGGGCAGGTCGCGTGGCCAGTCGTCGGGGATCAGCAGCTCTACCGGGTTCAGGCGTTCGAGCTCGGCCAGCAGGTTTTCCCAGCCTTTGATCTCCTGCACGCTGAAGTTGCCGCTGGTGATGTCCAGCACCGCCAGGCCGAACAGGCGTTCGTCACCGAGCAGGGCGGCGATCAGGTTGTCGCGGCGCTCGTCGAGCAGGGCCTCGTCACTGACCGTGCCGGGGGTGATGATGCGCACCACCTGGCGCTCCACCGGGCCCTTGCTGGTGGCCGGGTCGCCGATCTGCTCGCAGATCACCACCGACTCGCCAAGCTTGACCAGCTTGGCCAGGTAGCCCTCCAGCGAATGGAACGGAATCCCGCACATGGGGATCGACTGGCCGGCCGACTGACCGCGCGCGGTCAGGGTGATGTCCAGCAGTTTCGCGGCTTTCTTCGCATCTTCGTAGAAGATTTCGTAGAAGTCGCCCATGCGGTAGAACATCAGCTGGTCCGGGTGCTGGTTTTTCAGCTTCCAGTACTGCTGCATCATTGGTGTGTGTGCGGAAAAATCGGAGATTGCTTTATTCATCAATGGGTTACGGGGAGTCGCTTGAAATTGTGGGGCAAATTTGGGGCTTTCCGTTACCGACTGGGCCTGTGCGCATCGAGTGTGGATGCTGCAGTGAGGGAGAAAAAATTTGCCTTGTATTGCCCTAGGTTAACACGCGCCGACAATCGGCAGTACGACGTCATGCGAATGGGTTGCGACGCTCTGCGGAATCCATACGAGGGAGTACTTGATGAAAAATGCGAAAAAACTGTGACCTGTCACAAAGGTTACCTTGACATCAAATGGCCGCATCGCCGAAGATTAATGCACCCCATCATGCACCTTCGCTCGTTGTTGATGGGAGTCAATTACCCGGCAGATGCCGGGTTTTTTGCGATTTATGTGATGGCAATTGGCCACTATTGTTGTAAGATTTTGGCAACAAGAATGAGTCATTTAAGGGTCTTTCATGGAAGTAGGTGCATTAGCCGAGCAGGACGGAACTGGTGTTGAGTCCGTGGTGTCCCAGCTGCATGTGGTCAAGGATGATAGGGAGACGATAGAGCTCACCTGCATCGACCCGGCCTCTGTAGGACCGCTGATTCAAGTGCTGCAGGATGCGCCGCTCGGTAGGAAGATCCGCATTTACCTTCGGGCTAACCCGGGTGGAAATGTGGTGCAGCTGCAAGATCTCATCGAGGCGTTAGGTCGTACAAACGCGGACGTCGAGATTGCAGTTGGCCGATTTGCGATGAGCTGTGCAGCTGTGCTGTGGCTCTGGTTCGCTCTCGACCCTATCAACCTTGATGCTGATCCGAATGAAGGGCGAGTAGTATCGGTCAACCCATTGAAGCCTGCGGTGCTGATGTACCACCGCCCCCGTTGGCCTCATGGTGACTACTACCACTTCATCGATGATTTTAAGAACCCGGCGATCAGGGCTAGCGTTCGTGAACAGGTAGATATGTTTGATGACCTGTTCTATCGTTACCTTGAGCACCAAGGGTTCAATGGAATGCATGCCGCCACGTTCTCAACGGAGCAGGCAACGTATAAACATGTGCTGCAACACATGTTAGAGACATATCAAAGCAACAAAGATTGCTTTATTCCCTTGTAGAGGAAAGGAATCAGGTCATGAAAAGCTTTAGCGCTAGTGAGTATCAGGCCAAGCACGCCACTACCCCTCGTAAAAACGGGTTGAGTGGTCGCGACTACACCCTAGCCCGCGTCCGTCGTTTCCAGCAGGCTGATGAGAGCCTGAAGCAAGCGTGCGCAGAGCTGGGTATTGAGAAACCCGTCATGATGTGCTGAATCCCAGCTCTACGAAAAACCCGGCTTTATGCCGGGTTTTTTGTGGTCGTTAATTGGCTATGACGTCGAATGCCTTGCCATATGTGTTGTAGCTCTGATGGAGACTCGTCATCCATCCACTTGGCGTAGACCTCCACTAGCATCGTGAAGTCCTTGTGCCCCATCTGCTTCGCGATGAACGCAAGGTTTCCTCGGGCAGTTAGGCACCAGCAAGCGTAGGTGTGCCGCGTCTGGTACGGGCGCCTTGGTCGGATACCGGCGCGGCGCTGAATCCCTGCCCATTTCGTATTCCAAGCAGTTGAGACGAACCACTCGTTGATGACCTTTTTCCGTGCCTGGGTGCTTGGCGATAGGAGGGGGGTGACCGACTCGTCTCGCCATTCGTGCCGGTTGTGGTACACGCGGATGTCCCGCTTGGGGTGCTTGGCCACGATGGCTATCAGTGTTCTGCAGGCCTCGACCGCTGGCTCCATTAACAGCACTGTGCGGGGCTTACCTGTCTTGGGAAGTTTGAATGTGCCGTTGGCGGTGATCGCCCTGGTTACTTCAATCTTCCCCGCCTGTAGGTCGATGTCTTCCACAGCCAGCGCGCAGAGTTCGCCTGGGCGCAGTCCGGTGTAGACGGCAAGCGTGGTTGCCGCCACATCTTGAGGATGCAGGCAGCCCTTTGTGACGAGCAGGTCGAACTCCTCGTGCGTTAGTGGATCCGGCTCTTTCTCGCTCATGGCAAAGCGTGTGCACGCAGCGGCGAGCCCGGCCACGCAGTACTTGTTGTTCTCGCACCAGCTGAGGAAACCGGCGAAGGTAGCCAAGTAATGGTTGGCGGTCGATGGTGCGCGGGTCTCGATCAGTCGCGCCCGGAGTAAGTGGATGTCCTCGGGCAGCAGAATGCCTGCCAGTCGATCCTTCCCCACCAGCTCGACGCAAATGTCGATTGCATAGGCGTACTTCTCCTCGGTCATGGGGGTTATGTCGACCGCCTTAAGCGGCTTGTAGCGCTCTGCCAAGGCTTCCAGGCGCTCGTCCCTCGCGCTGCTGTAATTCCCGGCATGCTTCGAGTTCGGGAAGTGCCGCCCGTACTCGAAGGTGCCCACTTTGATTTCGTGAAGAATCGCCGCCCGGAGCTGGGCGGCGTGTTTGATGTTGGCTTTGGTCACCGGCAGTCCGAGTGATTCACGGCAGCGGATGCGGCGCCACATGAAGACGATCCGCAAGTTGCCGCCGTGTATCTCGATGCCCGTGTGCTTGGCCAGCTCGGCCTCTAGGCCACTTGTGATGCGCTCTCGGCCCACTTGTCATACTCTGCGATGTTGATGGTGATGCGGCCGTCTGGGGCTTTTCGCCAGATCCGGCCTTGTGCCCAGGTCCCGTTCTTCACCTTGTGGCGAATGGCGTCTTCGGAGTAGCCGGTCAGCTCAGCGGCCCGGTTGATTAGTACCCAGCGTGGTGTGCTCATGGCAGTGCCTCGATAACGGCGCCGTGGTGAAAGGTGCGAAATTTTCCTGTCTCCGGGTTGGTCGCTTCTATGTAGCCAGGGCGTGACCACCACGCGGCGATGTGGCCTTTAACAACTACCTCGGTGGTATTTTGTCCAACTCGGACTCGCAGGCGGCTGCCAACTGGGTAGGCTGCCCTGACCGCCGCGAGCAGGCCTACTTGGGCCATCATCAGTTCGTTTTCGGCTGTCGCGATCTTTCTGGTGGTAGTCGGAGAGGCCGATTCAACGGGATGGATGTTGAGGTCGGGCGTGCCGCCCTCCACCTTGTCGAGGCTGCGGCAGGCGGCTGAGACCGCGCAGGGTTTGCTGGAGCCCTGGATGTTGACGTCGGGCTTGCAGCCCTCGGCGTTCATTGGGCGGTGGCGCTGGCACTCGCGTTCCTCGCCGTCCACCGTGCCTGCTTTGTAGCCAGCCAGGAAGACCAGGTAGTCGTTATGCGTGCGCATGTGGGCGAAGCCGGTGCTGTCCTTCTCCAGTTCGCGCTCGCCCAGGCAAAGGGGGTTGAGGCTGACGAACACGTCCCTCGGATCGGTGTTCATGATTTACGCCCTCGCATGATGATGAAGCCAGCGGCTTGGCGGGCTTTGGAGCACTGGTCGTGATTGCCCTTCACGCGAGCCTTGCCGCATATGTCACAGATGAACGACATGGCGGGGCGAAGCATGGGCTGCATACCCTTGCGCATCCGGGTGGTTGGGGTGTAGGTCGATGTGTCGATCACAGCGAATACCTCTCATGGACTCGGCGAGCGTTTGGGCTCAGGGCCAGGTGCTCAAAGTTTGCGGCGCTGCCAACTGTCGGCAGCGTTCCTGTCGCAGGGTGGTAGGCGGTGCTGCCGCGATGCAGCTCGACCAGGGTGGCGGTCAGTGCTACAGCGAGTGCAAGGCTGATCAGCTGCCAGGTGCGTGTCGCGTTAGGCACGTTGGCAGCCCTCGTTGCGCTGGCTGAGCACCTGCTTGCTGGCAACCTCGAAAAGTTCGTCGGCGGATACCGGCGTGACGGACTGCTCGCAATTGCACGCGGCGTCAAACCGAGAGCGATACAGCCCGGCCTGGCCGAGCCAAGCGACGCCATTGTGTTCGGCGTTGGACACTGGGCAGCCTTGGGCTTCAGGGACAGTACCTTCGTGGGTGCGCCTGCACTTCCTGCAGTGATACAGGCCGCCGTCGTCGCCCTCGCTCATGTACCAATCATGGCGGTTCGTGCTCATGCGGCCTCCTGCTGGTACAGGTCGATCAGGTCTTTCGCGTTGGCGGCGATCAAACTGCGGAGGGGCTGAGTCGTCATGCTGCAGCTCCCGTGTTGCTGCCGTTGGCGGGGGTGCTGCGCAGTTGGGCGTGGATCCGCTTGGCCAAGTCGTCAATGACGTCAGCCTGGGCACCTGCTCGCTTTTCCTCGGCTTCGGTCCTCAAGGCTTTGAATGTGCGCTGAGCCAGGCGCATCGTGGACGAAGCGCTGATCAGCTTCTCGTAGTCCACCTTGGTCACCGCGAGGCCCGTATACGACATGATTCGAGCCTCAAGCTCCCTGATGCTTGCCTTGAGTGCGGTGATGCTTGCTTGGCGTGCGGCAAGCTCCACGTTGCCGGTTTGCTGAGTGCGCAGCAGCTCTGCGCGTAGATCGTCGAGGGCCTGCTTGGCTTCCTTGAGCTGCAGGCTCAAGGTCTGGTCGTGGAAGGTTTTACCGGCCTCGAAGCCTCGGGCATAAGCAAGGCGACGTGCTTTGGCGATCAGGAAAGGAAGGATGATCAGGGTGATCATCCAGCCAATACCGGCGGCGAGTGCATACTGATGTGGTTGCATGTGCTGTGCTCCATAGTGCCCAGCACCGGCCGGTGTTGTGGTGATGGCCTGGTGCTTGATGCGATGCCCCTGATGGCCGGGGCCGCCTCTGCTATGCCGTCTGCTTCGCTTGGGTGTCGAGGTAGTCGGCGAGGTCGTGCAGGTAAATCACGTACTGCGCTCGGGCTGAGTGGTGCAGCTTTGTAGGCTTCAGCCCAATCTTTCCGGCGTTGATCAACTCCCTGAACCGGCGGTCTGTCTTGATGTGGGGGAAGTAGTGCTCACGCACCGCAGTCAATGTCGGGCAGGGAGTTGTCCACTGCTTGCGTAGCTGCCCAAGCGTATCGGTCATGGGTGCTCCCCACGCCCCACGGGGATTTGGCCGAGCTTGGTGCGCACTTCTTCGGCCAGCGCGGTCTTGCAGCTGCCGTATGCAGTCGCGTAGACCTCTCCCTGATCATTGGTCACAACGGTGCCGAAGGGGCGGTGCTCGTCGGTTGTGGGAGTGATGTAGGCATGCAAGCCGTCTGGTAATACCTGGCTCACACAGTCCAGCGCTTCCATCAGGGCGATAGCGCGCTGGATCTGTTGTCCTGACTCAGTCCGGCCATTGGCCACGTCCTGCAGAAAGTCGCGCAGGGACATGTACTTGGTCGAGTCGCCGCGGCGCAGCGTGATCGAACCCGTGAACGGACCGAAGCGGACCTGCAGGTGATGATCGCGGTCGTCGTTCTCCACCTGGATGTGAGCATCAACGATGGTTTCAGGGCGTCGCAGCGGGCAGGTGGCGCTGCCGCCGTGCTCCAACGTCCCTTCCAGAAGCATCACTCGACGCAGATTGATGGTGAATTCGTTCATGCCTCACCCCCATTGGGGATGGCGCGGACATGACCGGCAGGGGAGACGACCAAGCGAAGCCCGGTAGAGCGTTGAAAGGCTTCGACGGTGGAGGGGCGGTTGCAGGTGGTTGGGTGCAGGTAGACCTTACACCCACTGTTTGGCTGTGCAGTTGGCATTTCTGGACCTCGGTGGTGAGAGGATGGAGGTCCAGACAATACTCAAACGAATTTAGACGGTCAATACCTATTAGTATTGATCGTATGAGCGGTGTGGTTAGAAGATTTCCAGCTTGGAGACCACGACTCCGCAGATCGATGCATCTTCGGGTAGCTCGATAATCGGATCAGGCCAAGATGGGTTCAGCGGCTTCAAAAACCTCCGCGACCCCTCTAGAACCAGTTGTTTAAAGGTCGCTTCCTTGCTGTCGGCAAGCTTGGCAATAACCAGCGATCCGTTCTCGTAGTCCTTGTTCGGATCGACAAAAATGATGTCGCCATCAAGGAATGAGCGCCTCTCATGGGGGTTGTACATCGATAGGCCTCGCACCCTCAGCGCAAAGGTCGCGCTGCTGTGTGATACCGCGCAAGGTAGCCAGTTTTCTACGTCCTGCAGTTCGAGCACATCTTGCATTTCACACCACGTTCCCGCCTGCACCCAAGAAATCAGCGGGACGAATCCGCGAATACGTGGACCTGGTTCGATGTTGGAGTTCGGGCCGGTCACGATGTCAGGCGCTTCTCCGCCTTTCCAAAGCCACTCGCTGGTCACACCCAGGGCTTTCGCCAGCTTTTCTACGTTTGCCTGGCGTGGGCTTGCCGAAGTCCCGGTGAGGATACGGTGGATAGTCGGCTGCGGTACCCCTGAGCGTCTTCCTAATTCCCCTTCGGACCACTCCAGTTCATGCATTCGCTGTGCTACGCGCTTTCCTATCACGGCCTTTGCTCTGATTCGTTTACGTATCGGAATTGTATTGCTCTGTTTAATTCGTTTGGGTATTATCATTCCAATTCGATAACGCATCGGTGGGTGCAATGACCATTCAAGAGATGCTTCAAAAGCTGATTGATCTGGGGTTTTCGCAACGTGCGATCGCAGATCGGGTTGGCGTTACGCAGCCAACTATCTATCGAGCCACAAAAGGCGCAGCCGTCCGCTATGAGGTGGGTAAGGCTATTGAGCTGTTCTATGAAGAGCAAAAAAAGGTTGCTGAAAAGCAGCAAAAGTAAGGACTGCTGAGCTGAGGCCTCTCACCACAAGATCCCTCAGCTCAGCGAGCGCGGCGCAAAAGCGCCGTTGTACCCGCCATCCGGTTGCCTCTCACCACAAGAATCGCCGGATGACTAGAACCGCGTGAAATGCCCGCACAGCACGCAAAGCACAACACACCGGTCGTATTCACAGGATAGGACGTTGAAAGCCCTGTGACTACACCGTAAACCGAGGATTTACGGTTATGAGTCGCGTTGATCTATTGCCGGACGCCGGTCCGGTCCTCGCATTGCGGCAGGCGCTCTATCGCGCTGGTCGCGACTATCACGGCGGCATCACGAAGCTGGCCTTCGATATGGTCATGGATGTGGATGCCCTGCAGAAGAAACTTCACCCCACCGAAGAGCGGCGCTGGCCCAGCCCGGACGAGATAGAAGAGATCGTCCGCTGGACCGCTGATCCACGGCTGCTTGATGCGCTCGTGCGCCCTGCAGGTGCCGTCTGGTACCGGCCGGAGCCAGTCCCAGCAACCAATGAAGCGCTGCAGGCGGTAGCGAAGCTGCTTGAGGAGTCCAGCGAGTTTGTCGGTACCTTGCACGACGGCGCCGCTGACAACGTGTGGACGGCTGCCGAAGTGCTCGACCTTGAGCAGCGCGGCATGGATGTGATCCGCCAGGTGTTGGCCATCATGGCGGGTGCTCGTCAGGCCATGGAGGACGAAGCTCATGGCTGATGTGATCGATGTGGCCAATGACCAGGCCGACTACCACCTACAGGTGGCGCTTCAGCGCCGCGTTCGCCCAGCGACTAAGCCGAGCGCGCAGTTCTGCGAAGACTGCGATGAACCAATCCCGGAGGTGCGACAGCAACTGGTGGCGGGGTGCGAAACTTGCATCAGCTGCCAGGAACTGCGGGAGCGCCGCAGATGAGCGAGCGCCCAACCTCTACCACAGCTGATTGGGCGCGGCGGTACATTGAAGCCTTCGATCTCGCCTTGGTTCCGATTGAACCAGGTGAGAAGGGGCCGAAGGATACCGGCTGGAACAAGCCAGGTGGCTATTTCACGGACGCCTCAAAGGCTGAAGCGTTTTGGACTGCGAGCCCGAATCACAACCTCGGTGTTGTGCTCGGGCCGAGTCGTGTCTGTTCGCTGGACGTTGATGATGTTGAGCTGACCCGGCAGGTACTGCAGCAGACGCTTGGGCTCGATGTTGACGCACTCGCTGACGCGTATCCGACCTCTGTGGGCAACCCCGAACGAGTCCGCGTGATGTTCCGCGTCCCTGAGGGCGTGGAACTGAGTCGCCACGCCCTGGTTTGGCCAAACAAGAACGACCCTGATGGCACCATCTACAAAGGGCTCATGTTGCAAGTGAAGGCTGCCATGGACGAGGGCGACGCCGGCCGAGAAGCGGCTTTCCGCATGGCTGCTGAGCCCTTCAAGAAAGTGACGGTTTTCGAGCTGCGGGGCGGCCTGGTGCAGGACGTCCTGCCACCATCCATTCACCCAGGCACTCGTAAACCCTACACGTGGCGTACCGCGCCGAATGCAGACGGTTTGCCAGAGTTGCCGGCCGACTTGTTGGCCATCTGGCAGGATTGGGATGAGTTCAAGCCGAAAGGGGAGGCTGTTTGCCCTTGGAAGCCGAAGGCGGTAATGCCTGCCCCCGTGGCTCGTCCCTTGGCCAAGTCGTTGCCAGCTGCAGCTCGATCTGGTGATCGGCTCCCCGAGGTCATCCCAGAGTTCAATCGCGTCCATGACATTGCCATGATGATTGAAGCGCACGGATACAAGCGCATGGACGGAAAGTGGTTGAGCCCACACAGCAGCTCAGGGCTGCCCGGTGTGACGATCAAGGATGGCAAGCTTTACTCGCATCACACCTCTGATCCGCTTGCGAATGGACACAAGAACGATGCCTTCGATGTGTTCTGCATTCTGATGCACGACGGCGACCAGAAGGCTGCGACCAGGGCTGCTGCTCAGATCCTCGGTATTGACGCGAAGTCCCGCCCACCTGCTCCGCCTCCATTGGGTGAGCTTCCCCGTACCCCATCGGTGGTCGAGCAGGCCGCGCAGACTCCAGTCGTCGGCAGCGATGACGAGCATCTTCCCCACGCCCCATCGGACGTTGAAGCGCCCAGTTCGGCCGCCTCCTCGGCCTCCGGGGGGGAGGGGGCGGATGGTCTGGTGCTGAAGAGCGCCATGCGTCGATTCGCCCTGGTTGAGGGCTCCACTAACGTGTGGGATCTCGACAAAGGCCAGTCGATGAAGCGCGCCGGGTTCGAGGCGCTGGTTGGCAAGCCGCTCGCCAAGCAGTGGATGGAGCGGACAGACAAAAAGCTGATGTCGCTCGACCAAGTGAAAGAGCTGGAGCAGGTTAAAAGGTTGGCGGCTAAGAAGGGCGGCGCCCTGAAGCTGGACCCCATTGAGCGGTACGTCTACATCGACGGCACCAAGGATGTCTGGGATCGGGAGAAGAAGCGCCGTATCCCTGAAGGCGCGGTCAAGATGGCCTTGGGTGACGAATACAAGTGGTGGCTGAACAGCCAGGATCGACGTGTTGTCGACGTGGATCACATCGTGTTCGATCCGACCATGACCAAAGATCCGGCCATCTATATCAACACTTTCGAGGGTTTGCCGCTCGAGCCCGTGCGTGATGACGCGGCCTGCGAGAATTTGCGTTGGCTGATTTCATTCCTGTGCAACCACGACGAGGAGGCGCTGGAATGGCTCGTCAAGTGGCTGGCTTACCCGTTGCAGCACATGGGCGCGAAGATGGACACGGCAATCCTGTTCCACTCCACCATGGAGGGCTCAGGCAAAAGCCTCATGTTCGCGGACGTTATGGGCGAGCTGTATGGCCAGTATGGTGCGACCGTCGGGCAGACGCAGTTGGAAGGCAGTTTCAACGCCTGGCAGAGCCGCAAGCTGTGGGCAGTGTTTGAAGAGGTTGTCAGCCGCGACCAGCGTTACAACCAGGTAGGCAAGATCAAACACATGATCACTGGCAAGACGGTGCGCATGGAGTCGAAGTTCATCAACGGTTGGGAAGAGGCCAACCATATGAACTCGGCGTTCCTCAGCAACGAGATCATGCCGTGGCCGATCAGCGAAGACGACCGGCGGATGCTGGTGATGTGGCCCCTTGAGACATTACCGCCGGAGCGCCAGAAGGCTATCAGCCGGGAATTGGCAAATGGTGGAGTGGCTGCCTTGTACGGCTGGCTGCTTGATGTCGAGCTGGGAGAGTTCAACCAGCGCACGCGACCACCCAAGACCGAGGCTCGTCAGCGCCTGGTCGAATTGAGCCGCACTGCTTGGCAGACTTTCTTCTATCTCTGGCGTGCCGGTGAGTTGGGGCACGGCCTGTGGGGCTGCGCGCTGACCAGCGATGTGTACGCCATGTTTGCCGAGTGGTGCTCGCACAACCGGGAAGGCGTGATGAGCCAGACGAAGTTCTCGCTGATGCTCAGCGCGAAGGTTGAGAAGACCCGCGCCATCCCCTGGACCGATGGCAATAACCGGCGATTCGCCGCGTTCTTCTTTCCTGACGATGGTGATCCTTCCCTGCCCCCATCCATGAAGTCGGCCGAGCTGGGCAAGAACGTCGTGGAGTGGCGTGCCAGGGCGAAATTGGCTGGCTGGAACGTTGATGGCTGGGACCACGTGAAGAGGGTGCTTGCGGCATGACTACCTCTATTTGTGTGTTGGGTGTGTTGGGTTTGTGTCGGGTTGCATTAGTCTACCCAACACAGTCGGATTGCCCGAATCCATTGGCTTGCGCGGGTGGTGTGTTGGGTGTGTTGGGTTTGTCCACGCACGCGCGCGTGCGCGTAATTTTTTGCACTGCCATCAACGAAGAAAAAAAACTCTATGCGAGAACCAATAAACCCAACAAACCCAACACACTCAACACACTTTCATCTAATCAACTGATTTCATTGGGTTTTATTTGTGTTGGGTTTGTGTCGGGTCTTGGAAATGTGTGTTGGGTGCAGGTTTGGGGGGAATGGCGATGAGCATGGATCAAGAAGTGGGTCTCCTACTGCGGGTCACGCAGCACCAGATCGATATGGCAGAGCTTATTGATCCTGCCGAGCGCCTGCGCCTGGTGGGCGAACTGATGCATCACTGGGGAGAACAGCGTCGCCTGGTTGGGCTTAAGGCGAGTCTGGGTAGCCAGATGGGGACAATCATGGAATGGAAGGGGGCTGCGCCTCGCGGTGGCGTGTCGGGTCATCGCATTCTGGTTGCCGGCGCTGGCATGGATCACTCAGCGGCAGAAGTGGATGCTGCTGTCATCCAGCTGGGGCGGCGGGACAAACGCGGGGAAACGCTGGCCAAGCTGGGAGAGATGCGTTACGTCCTGGGCTTCACCATTCGGGAGCAAATGAGGGCGGTTGGGTTGGCGGAAGATGCAGATCGTACCTACCGCAACTGGATAAAAGCCCTGCATCTGCAGGTGTTTGCCATCCTTTCTGCCCGCGCTGGTCGCGTCCGGCAGCAAACCGTTCGTCGGGTGACTATGCGCCGAGCGTGCGCCGAAGGTGCGCCGAAGTAGCGTCGAAGCGGATAACCGAAAACAGCCCCTTTTCGGTTTTTCCGGTGACCTGTAAAAAGTCCCCACGATGTGAAAAGTGCGCTTAGGCGCTGACCCAACAAGCACTGTGCTGTGCAACCCGCCCCGACCTGTCGGTGCATCGAGAACCCTGCCAACCGGCGGGGTTTTCTTTTTCCGGCGCCGTGCTTTGCCAATGAGGCTTACATGAACAGCGAGCAACAAGCGTTAGCCGAGCTGCCAATCTGGATGGTGATTGTGCTGTCCCTGGTCGGCGGTGTGTCGGGAGAGATGTGGCGGGCCGATAAAGCAGGTGCTCGGGGGTGGGGGCTGGTTCGCCGGTTGGCATTGCGGTCTGGTGCCTGCGTCACCTGCGGGCTTTCCACCAACATGCTGCTGTACGCCCTTGGTGTTTCGGTCTGGTCTGCAGCTGCTGTCGGATGCCTGACCGCGATGGCCGGCGCCGATGTGGCGATCAACCTCTATGAGCGCTGGGCCGCCAAGCGGCTGGGCATCGAGCAGGTGCCGCCCCAGGCCGGCGAGCCGGGGCAGTGACCCGACCGGCAGCCCCGGCAGGCCCGGGGACCCTGGCGATATGGGCGGGGTACGGGACCGGGAACCCGCGGTTCTTTGTTAGCGGGAGGTTCACCAGCTTAGTGAACTGCTGTGAACTGGTTAACCCCCTGAATTCATTGGGTGAACTGGACCTTTCGACATGACATACCTGACGAAATCGGAGTTCGCCGCCCGGCATGGATGGTCGAAATCCTACGTTTCCAAACTGGCTAAGCAGGAACGCTTGGTGCTGACCGACGAGGGCAAGGTCGACGTCGGAGCCACGGAGCTGCTGCTGGCTGAATCCGCCGATCCAAGCAAGGCGGCTGTCGCTGCGCGGCATGAGGAAGGTCGAGTCGAGCGAGATGTTCGAAGCCAGCTCCAGCCCGGCCCCGGCCCATCGGCGGTGCTTCAGCCGGATCTGGCGCCCGGCGGGGCTCACAACTTCCAGAAGGCCAAGGCTCATCGCGAGTTCTACCTCGCCCAGTTGGCTGAGGCCGAGTTCAACAAGGTCCAAGGCACATTGGTCGAGCGCAAAGCGGTGGAGGATGCGGCGTATTCAGCGGGCCGTATGCTCCGCGACCAGTTCTTCGGGCTCGCTCCGCAGCTCGCAGCTGAGCTGGCGGGGATGAGTGACCCGTGGGATATCGAGAAGCACCTCGCCAGCACCTTCCGCCGCGTTTTCACCGAGGTCACCAAGATGAGCGACGCCGACCTCAACCAAGCCATTACACAGAGCTGAGCCTATGCCCACCGGATACGCAGACGGTGCCGAGGTGTACCGCGAAGCGTATTGCCGAGGCCTGACGCCTGACCCCGAGTTGTGGGTTGATGAATGGGCGGACGAGTACATGCGGATCCCGCGTGATACCGGCGCCGCCGAACCTGGCAAGTACCGCACCGCCCGTACACCGTATGCCCGTGAACCCATGCGCTGCCTGTCACCTGCGCACCCGTGCAAGCGGGTGGTGACCAAGGTGGCCTCGCAGTTGATGAAGACGCAGATCGCCCTGAACTGGATCGGCGCGCTGATCCACATGGCCCCATCCAACATCCTGACGCTGCTGCCCAGCCTGGGCCTGGCCAAGCGAGTGTCATCGCGGATTGGCAAGACGATCGATGCAACGCCCGAACTCAAGGCACGCGTGGCGGCTAACCGGTCCAGGGATGCCCGCAACACCATGGACACCAAAGAGTTCGAAGGTGGCACGCTCTACGCCACCACAGCGGGCTCGGCTGCCAACCTGTCAGAGCTGTCGGCTCGGTATATCTACGGCGATGAGGTCGACCGATGGGATGTCGACGTCGACCAAGAGGGCGATGGCATCAAGCTGGCTGAGGCGCGTGGCAGTACCTTCGGCCGCAACGCCAAGTTCTATTTCTCCAGCTCCCCGCTCATCAAGGGGGCTTCACGTATCGATGACCTGTTCATGATGGGGGATCAGCGGCACTACTACGTGCCATGCCCGACCTGTGGGCACATGCAAGTCCTAAAGTGGGAGCGCCTGCTGTACTCGCCAGACTTCAGCAGGGTGCACTACCAGTGCGAGGGCGCTGAGTGTGACGTGCTGATCGAGGAACACCACAAGTCCGAGATGTTGGCCAAAGGCGAGTGGCGCGCCCATGCTCAGGGTGACGGGGAAACAGTGAGCTTCCACCTCAACGCGCTCTACGCCCCGCTGGGTTGGCATTCCTGGGCGACCTTGGCACGTGAGTTCGAAGAGGCCAAGCGCTCTCAGGACCGCGGTGACCTGGAAGCCATGCAGGTGTTCTACAACACCCGCTTGGCAGAAGTCTGGGACAGTGCGCTCGAGCAGACCAAAGCCGAGGTGCTGCAGGCTCGTGCGCTGCAAGAGGACTACGTGCTCGGCACCTTGCCTGTTGGAGCGCTTGCCTTGACGGCCTCCGTGGACGTCCAGGCTAACCGCCTGGAGCTGATGGTGATGGCCTGGGGCACCGGCATGGAGCGCTGGGTGGTTGATCATCAGGTGATCCCCGGCGATCCGGCCGATGAGCGTACCTGGTCAGTGTTGGACGAGCGGCTGAAAGTCCGGTATCGACATCCCTGTGGCGTGAGCCTCGGGATTCTGGCGACCGGTATCGACTCCGGCGGTCACCACACGCACGAGGTCTACCAGTTCTCCCGTGTCCGCCGCTGGCGCAACATATTCGCCCTTAAGGGCGCGAGCAAGCCGGGACGACCCGTGATCGCCCAGCGTCCGTCGCAGGTGGATGTCACTTGGAAGGGTCAAACGGAACGCAATGGTGCGGAGCTGTGGATCGTCGGTACCGACACGGCAAAGGACTGGATCTACAACCGCTACAGCTTCGACAAAGGGCCTGGGGCGCTGCACTTCGCCAAGGACCTGCCCGACGAGTTCTTCCAGCAGTGCGTGGCCGAGCGAAAGGTCGCTCGCTACGTGAAGGGCTACAAGCGGATTGAATGGGTCAAGGGCAAGGCCGAGCGCAACGAAGCACTCGACCTGATGGTGTACAACCTGGCCATGGCCAACTTCCTCGGACTGCACCGCTATGGCGAACAGGACTGGGACAGGCTTCGGCAGGCGCTCGCGCAGGCCAACCTGTTTGAGCAGAGTGAAACGGAGCCAGCCCGGCCCCTGGCCAGTGAGCCCCACACCGATGACCAGGATGAAGAGGGCGCCTCGCCGCAACCTGCGCCAATCCCGGTCACACGTAACGATCCGCCAACGCCGCCGCCGTCGGTTCAACGATCCGCATCCCAACCCACGCAACGCCGCAGCTCCAGCAGCGGCTATCTGAAGAGACGCTAACATGGCCTACACAAAAGCACACCTCGACGCTGTCGAGCGGGCGATTGCGCGCGGTGAAAAGATCGTTCGCTACTCAGACCGCACTGTCGAGTACCGGACGGTGGATGAGCTGATCAAGGCTCGCGATCTGATCCGCACTGAACTGGTGGCAGCCGCTGGGCCACGTTCGCGGGTGACCCGCATCTACCATGGGGGCAAGGGGCTGTGAGCGGCCGCTACCTAACCCTGGGTCGCTCGGGAATTTTGGTGCCCGAACGGATCAAGGCCAGCTACGAAGGCGCTGCTGAGGGGCGGCGCTCATCCGGTTGGGATGCGCCGGACACCGGTGCCAACAGCCTGATCATGCCGGCCTTGCGAAACTTGCGCTCCCGCTCCCGCAGTGCGGTGCGCAATGACCCCTATGCCGCGAATGTCATCGACAAGCGCGTCAGCAACCTGATCGGCACTGGCATCACCCCGCACCCGCGATTGCTCGACAAGGCGTTGCGCAAGGCGATGCAGGAACTGTGGGAGGACTGGGTAGATGAGGCCGACGCCGATCAGCTCACGGACTTTTACGGGCTACAGGCCCTGGTGGCGCGCACCGTTGAGCAGTCGGGTGAATGCTTCATCCGGCTGAGGCCGCGCCGGCTGGAAGATGGCTACGCGGTACCGCTGCAGTTGCAGTGTTTGGCACCGGAGTTCGTCCCCCATGACAAGTTCGAGCTGACCCGGTTCGGCAACGTGATCCGGGCGGGAATCGAGTTCAACGGCATGGGCCGTCGCGTGGCGTACTGGTGCTACCGCAACCATCCCAGCGACAAGTCTTCGCTCAACGTTGGCTACAACCAGTTGGTGCGAATCCCTGCAGAGCAGATGCTGCACGTCTTCGAGCCCTTGGAGCCTGGGCAGTTGCGCGGCGTTCCGCGCTTGGCACCCGTCTTGAAGCGCTTGCGCAGCCTGGACAACTTCGATGATGCGGTTTTGTTCAGGCAAGAGGTGGCCAACCTTTTCGCTGGCTTTGTGCGCAAGCCTGCTCCCGATGGCCCTCCGCAACTGGATCCTCTCACCGGTGCGCCGGTCAGGCTCGACCGGGATGGCTTCACCCCCATGGTGGGACTGGAGCCCGGCACGATGCAGGAGCTGCTCCCTGGTGAGCAGGTCGAGTTCTCGGATCCGCCGGACGCCGGCAACAACTACCCCGACTTCATGCGGCAGCAACTGATGGCTGCAGCGGCAGGCTCGGGGCTGCCCTATGAGCTGATGACGGGTGACATGCAGGGAGTAAATGACCGGGCGATCCGCGTGGTGCTGAACGAGTTCCGGCGTCGACTGGAGCAGCTGCAGTTCCAGGTCTACGTCCATCAGCTGTGTCGACCAGTGCGCAAGGCCTGGCTGGACATGGCCGTGCTCTCTGGTGCTTTGGATCTGCCGGACTATTCGCAGCGCCGTCGCGAGTACCAGCGCACCCGCTGGGTGCCACAGGGGTGGGCGTACATCCACCCGGTTCAAGACGTTCAGTCGCGCAGCATGGAAATCGCCGCAGGCTTCGCGTCTCGCAGCGAGGTGTGCCTTCGCAACGGTACCGACTCCGAGGTGGTTGACGAAGAGAATGCCGCCGACATTGCCCGGGCCAAGGCCTTGGGCCTCAACTACAGCAGCCTGCCTGCCATCGAGGATGATCCCGATGAGCCCGGCGAGAAGGGGAAGATATGAAACAGCCGATGCCGATCCGCATCTTCAACAAGGTACCGGCGGTGCCGACAGTCGATGACCAGCACTGGTACAAAATTACTGCTGCCGTTAAGGCGGAAGGCGCTGACGAGGCCGAGCCAGCCCCCATCGAGGTCTACGTCTATGGGGAGATTGGTGGCTGGGGTATCTCGGCCAACCAGTTTATTCAGGATCTCAAGGCGGTAGACGACGGCGTATCGCCGGTAGTGGTGGCGTTCAACACCAATGGCGGCGACCTGTTCGAAGGGCTTGCCATTCACAACGCGCTGAACCGTCTGGGTGAGCGTTGCACCGGTCGTGTCGATGCCTTGGCCGCCAGCGCAGGCAGCGTAGCGGTGTGCGGCGCCCACCGGGTCGTGATGGCGTCGAATGCAATCCTGATGATCCATAACCCCTACACCTGGGCCGGCGGTGACGCCGAGGAGCTGCGGCGTGTGGCCGATGTTTTGGACACGGCCTTCGAGGTGATCATCGCTGCCTACAAGGCCAAGGCGCCGGGCATTGATGAAGCCGAGCTGCGCCGTATGGTCAACGATGAAACCTGGTTGACTGCCCAAGAGGCGCTCAAGCTGGGCTTGGCTGATGAGGTTGGCAATGGCCTCCAGGTGCGGGCCTGCTTAGGTCAGGGCAACACGAT
This sequence comes from Pseudomonas sp. SMN11, assembly GCF_052041945.1. NCBI lineage: Bacteria > Pseudomonadati > Pseudomonadota > Gammaproteobacteria > Pseudomonadales > Pseudomonadaceae > Pseudomonas > Pseudomonas sp. SMN11. The sequence goes on from NZ_JBKGGW010000002.1 coordinate 144,264, forward strand.
GGCGCGCTATAAGAACACCCCGCAAGCGCTGCTGGATCAGCTGGAGCCCGATGCTGAACCACCAGCAGATGATCCCGCAGCTCCACTTGAGCCGCCTGCGGCAAAACCAGCCGATGCCACAGCGCTTGCCTTGATGATCACCCAGGCCTGCGCCAAGTCGGGAATCAGCAACCTGGTGGCGCCGCTGATCGCCTCTACCAAACTGACCAGTCAGACCGAAGTGGAGGCTGCGTTGAAGCGGGCAACTGACGTGCACAGCCTGTGCATTGCGGCACGTTTGCCAGAGTTGACAGCTGAGTTTGTGAAGGCTGGCCTGGAACCCGACGCCGTCCGTGCAAGGCTGTTCGAGAAGGTGGTCGGTACTGGGAAAGGCATCGAGATCGACAACAGCCTGCCCCCGGCCGACGACGACCCGGAGCGGGTCAAGGCGCAGCTGCCCAACCCTTCCAATATCTGGGCTGCCCGCCGGCAGGCCGCCAACAAAGGAGCACGACCATGAGCATTATCCAGCATGAGCCAGTCCATCCAGGTGAGTTCTTGCTTTCCGAAGGGCCGGGCAAGATCTCCCGCGAAGCCATCAACGTTGCCGCGGGCTCGGCCCTGGTTGCTGGCCAGATACTCGGTCTGCATACCGCCAGCGGTGAATTCGTCCCGTACAACCCAACTGCAGAGGATGGCAGTGAAACTGCCGTGTGCATCCTCTTCGCCTCCCTCGGGGAATCTGAAACTGTTCGCCGAGGCCGCGCCGTAGTGCGCTTGGCGGAGGTCACGGAGGCCTTGCTGACTGGCCTCGACCTTGATGCTGAAAAGGCCTTGGCAGCGCACTTCATCATCGTACGCTGACCCTCTCAAACCTTCTAACCAAACCCCGCCCTGAGCGGGGTTCTTACTTTCTGGAGTACCCCTATGGCTGATATCGCCATTTTCCAAGATGACGCTTTTGGCGTTGCTGCCCTGACCGCCGCCATCAACGAGCAGGAATATGTGCCAGGTCGTCTGGCGGCCCTCGGGCTGTTCCGTGAGGAAGGCGTCACAACCCTGACCGTTCAGCTCGAAAAAGACGGCGATACGCTCGCCCTCGTACCTGCCGGGGAGCGCGGTACCTCCGGCCTGGTGGTCGGTGGTAGCAAGCGCAGCCTGATCCCGTTCAACACCATCCACCTGCCGCAGCGTTTCTCGATCAAGGCGGACGAGATCCAGGGCATCCGGGCATTCGGCAGTTTGACCGAATTGCAAGCTGTGCAGGGTGTAGTCAACAAGCGGCTGGCCAAGGCACGGAGCCAACTGGACGCCACCCATGAGTACCACCGTATGGGTGCGATCAACGGCCAGGTGCTCGACTCCAACGGCACTACGGTGCTGCTGGACATCTACAAGACCTTTGGCGTCGCCCAACAGAAGCAATCGATGGGCCTCAACGATTTGAACGCTAATGTCCAGGTGCAGTGCGTAGATGCGCTGGACCTTCAAGAGGAGGCGTTGGGCAACGTCACCACCACGGGATCGCGTGCCTTCTGTGGCAAGACGTTCTGGAAGAAGCTGATCGCCCACCCGTCGATTGTCGAAACCTACAAGGGCAGCCAGCAGGCCGCCGCGCTGCGGGGCGACGGCCGTGAGTCCTTTGAGTTCGGCGGCATCAGCTGGGAGCGGTATCGCGGCAAGGTGGGCGGCAAGGCGTATGTACCCGACGACGAGGCGCGCCTGGTTCCAGAGGGTGTGTCCGACTTGTTCCTCTCGATCTACGCCCCGGCGGACTACATCGAGACCGTCAACACCGAAGGGCTGCCGTATTACAGCAAGATTGAGGAGATGCGCTTCGGCAAAGGTGTCGACGGCGAAGCGCAGTCGAACCCACTGCACATCTGCACCCGTCCCCGCGCTGTCATCCGCCTGATTCTCTGATCATGGCTTTCCGAGACCTGGTCGACGACGTGGACGACGTCGTGTTCGATGTCCTCGGGGATTCGGCGAAGATCGATGGCCGTCCGGTCGTTGGGATGTTCTCGGCGCCCTGGCTGCAGCCCAAGCTTGGCCAGATCAGAACCGCGCTGCGTGAGCCTCACCTGGTCATCCGGGTGGGCGACAACGCAGGTGTCGAGGTGAAGCAGCGGGTTGTGATCGACCTGCCGCCAGAGGACGGTGGCGGCACCTATACCATCGCCGGTATTGAGCCGGGTGGCGATGGCCTTGTAACGCTGATTCTGAGGAAGGCGGTATGAGTGTTGGTAGCTATCACAAGCAGTCTTCCAGCAGCGGGTTGATCTCGCTGCAGCTGGATCCCCAGGGCGTTAATGGATTCGACGAATTCACCAGGCTGTTCCCCAAAGCGGCTCAGGCTGCCCAGCGGCGGGCTATCAACAAGACGCTGCGCTGGCTTCGAACGCACATCGCCCGCGATGTAGGCAAACAGGAGCGCATCGCAATCGCAGCGGTGAGGCAGCGACTCAGGGCATTCCCGGTGTCTGGCAATGGTCAGGGCAAGCTCTGGTTCGGCATCAATCCCATCGAATCCAGTCGAGCCGGGCGGCCGCGGCAGAACCGGACAGGGGTGTCGGTGGCGGGCCGCAAATACCAGGGCGCGTTCTTCAAAACGGTGTACGGCGGCAAGCCGGATATCTGGATCCGTACCGCGAGTAAGCATTTCGATGCCGATGACTATCCAGAAAGCGAGGTGTCAGGGGGCGGGGGCCGTCGCTCTGGTTGGATCTCAGAGAACGACAGTCGCTTCCCGCTGGCGAAGGCGAAGATCTCACTGGAGGATGTCAGACCCCACTTCGAACAATGGACCAATCGCGCTCATGAGCGTCTGGTGACCGTGATGGAGCAAGAGTTGAACTTTGAACTGCAGAAGTATCTTCGGAGGTCGGGCAATGGATGATGATCCCATTCCTCTAAGCCAGGTGTATGCGGCCATGGAGCAGCACATCATGAAGGCCATTCCTGGCCTTCAGTATGTTGGCACCATGCCGAGCGGTATTGAGGTGGTACCGCCGCCTGCGGTTGTCCTTGAGCTGGCAGGCTTTGAGAGTGCTGATCAGGACCCTGGTACCGGGCAGGCGGCGGTAGATGCCCGCTTCGAGGCTCGCGTTCTGGTTCCAGGGGAGGATGAAAACTGCCTGCAGGTAGCAGCCTTCGTGGCGGCTCAGTTGGCTGTCCTGCTGCGCATGCAGTCCTGGGGTTTGCCGTTCGGGTTTGCTGAGTTTTTGCGAGCAGAGCGTGACTGGAGCCGCCCCGAGTTGGATAGCTTTGCGGTATGGGTAGTCGAGTGGACGCAGGTCATTTACCTGGGCGAGGAAGAGTGGCCGTGGCCAAGGGAGCCCGGCCCGGTTGTGTTCGGCTTCGACCCGCAGACCGGCGCCGAGCACGAAGGGGACTACAAGGCGCCCGAGGACATGGCATGAGCTACGTATCAGCGCAGCATGACCGCATGTTGGCCTGTGTGGTGATTCCTTGCCGGGTGGTCGCGGTCGACCTGGCGGCCGCCATGGTGCGGGTATCCGATGGTGGCGATTGGACGAGCGCCTGGGTGCGCTGGCACGCCGTCGCAGCCGGCAAGGCTCGCCATTGGCGCTCGCCGAGCCTGGGCGAGCAGGGTGTGCTGGTCAGCCCGAGCGGTGAACCCGCCCAAGGCACTTTCGTTCCAGGGCTGTACGGGGATGCCGGTACCCAGCCGGACAACCGCGACCACGTCGAGGTTTGGCGATTCGATGATGGCGGCTCGCTGATCTACGACTGGCAGGCCAAGAGCTACACCATCACGCTCCCCAGCGGCACCGCCACGGTCAAGGTCGGCGGTACCGAAGTCGTGGTGACCGACAACGCTATTACCGCCAAGTCGGGCACCGTCGACATCACGGGGGCCGTCAGGATCACCGGTACGCTGGTGGTCACCGGCGACATAAATGGCGGCGGGCGGATCATCGACACTGCCGGCAACACGGCCAACCACAAACACTGACAGCCCGCCCCGAGCGGGCTTTTTCTTGCCCGGAGGGGCGTATGAGTACCAAGAAAATCGTTGCTGCGCCCAGTGTGGCGGCAGGCGTGACCTTTCGCGACAAGACCCACACCTCCCGATCCTTGTTCATGCCGGGCGGCCGCGAGCTGAAGGTGGTCAGCGGCCACCTGGCGCTGCAGGACGGAGACGACGAGGCCCTGGCCTATATGGACCGCCGCCGCGACTTCGAGCGACCCGCCCAAGTGGAGTAACCCATGATCGGAATGGATCGCCGTACAGGCAAGCAGCTGTCCGGTCAGGCCCATCTGCGGCAGTCCATCGAAGACATCCTGACCACTCCGCTCGGCTCCCGTCGTATGCGGCCTGAGTACGGCAGCAGCCTGCGCCGCTACGTCGACCTGCCCGTGAATGACGGCTGGAAAAGCGCGGTACAGGCCGAGGTCGCCCGCGCCCTGGGCCGCTGGGAACCCCGCTTGGAGTTGGAGCGGGTCAAGGTGGTGTCGGTCGTGGGTGGGCAGATCACCATGGAGCTGTCCGGGGTGTACCTGGGCGACAACACGGTACTGGAGGTAAGCGCATGACCACGGATTTAACCGCGCTGCCGGCGCCGGCGGTGCTGGAGTCGCTGGACTTTGAAGACACCTATCAGGCGGAGCTCGCGACCTTCAAGACCCTGATGGAGGCGAGCGGCCAAGAGTGGTCGGCGCCGCTGGAGAGTGACCCGGTCACCAAGCTGATCGAGCTGGGCACCTATCGTCGCCTGCTCAACCGGGGGCGGGTCAACGATGCCGCCAAGGCGCTGCTGCTGGCATATGCCACGGGGTCGGACCTTGATCAGCTGGCCGCCAACGTCAGTCTGCAGCGCCTGGTGGTGCAGGCCGAGGACTTGGCCGCAGTGCCGCCGGTGGCGGCCGTGCTCGAGGAGGACGACGCCCTGCGCGAGCGGGTGCAGCTCGTCTATGAGGGGCTGACCACGGCCGGCCCGCGCAACAGCTACATCCTGCATGCGCGCAACGCCTCGGGCCTGGTGGCGGACGCCACGGCCGAAAGCCCGTCGCCGGCGACGGTGGTCGTGACGGTGCTGTCGCTGGAGGGTAACGGAACGGCTCCGGCCGAGTTGCTCGACACGGTGTCGGCTTACTTGAACGACGACGACGTGCGCCCGGTGGCGGATCGGCTGACGGTGCAGAGCGCCCAGGTGCTGCCGTACCGGATCGACGCCAAGGTCTACATGGTCACCAACGGCCCGGAGAACGAGGCCATTCTGGCGTCGTGCCGGGAGCGCTTGCTGGCGTGGATCAACCCCCGGCGGCGCCTGGGCATCGAGGTGGCCCGGTCCGGCATTGACGCCCAGTTGCACATCAGCGGGGTTTCCCGGGTTGAGTTGACCGGCTGGGTGGATATCAAGCCCAGCAAGGCCCAGGCGGCCTGGTGTGAGGGCTTCACCGTTGTGCGGGGTACGTGATGGCCAGCCTGCTCCCGAACAACAGCACGCCGCTGGAGCGCGCGGTGGAGGGCGCCGACGCTGAGTCAACCGCGATCACCCTGCGCACCTTGTACAACCCCGACACCTGTCCGGCGCACATGCTGTACCAGCTGGCCTGGGCCTGGTCGGTCGACCGCTGGGACGATGGTTGGACCGAGGCCGTCAAGCGCTCGGTGATCAAGTCGTCGTTCTACATCCACAAGCACAAGGGAACCATCGGCGCGCTGCGCCGGGTGGTCGAGCCGTTCGGCTACCTGATCGAGGTGGTCGAGTGGTGGAACATGACCCCGGTGGGCGTGGCCGGCACCTTCGCGCTTAAGGTCGGAGTCTCCGACACCGGTATCAGCGATGACACCTACCGCGAGTTGTCCGCGCTGCTGGACGACGCCCGGCCGGTGAGCCGGCACATGGTCGGCCTGGAAATCAGCCTGGAAACCAAGGGCCGCATCTACCTGGGCGCGAGCCTGAGCGAGGGCGACATTCTCGACGTGTACCCGCCGCCGCAGCGCGTCATCGAGGTCATTGGCGTGATTGGGCGCGGTGGCCGTGAAACCACAATTGACACATTGGAAATCAAGCATGGTTGATCAGAATTCGCAGTTTTTCGCGATTCTCACGAACGTGGGGGCCGCGAAGCAGGCCAACGCCGATGCCCTGGGCATTGCCTGGAAGATCACGCAGATGGCGGTTGGCGACGCCAACGGCACCGACCCGACGCCCAACCCAGCGCAGAAGGCGCTGATCAATGAGTGGCGCCGGGCGCCGCTCAATCAGCTCAAGGTCGACGACAACGACGCGTCGATCATCGTTGCCGAGCAGGTCATTCCGGCCGATATCGGCGGCAAGTGGATCAGGGAAATCGGCCTGTACGACGCCGATGGCGACCTGGTTGCGGTGGCCAACTGCGCGCCGACCTACAAGCCGGTACTGTCGCAGGGTTCGGGCCGCACCCAGGTGCTGCGCATGAGCCTGGTGGTCAGCAATGCCGCCAACGTGCAGCTCAAGATTGACCCGAGCGTGGTGCTGGCCACCCGCGAGTGGGTCACCGAGGAACTGGCCCGTCAGGACTTCAAGCACTCGGTGCTGGCGGCCACCACGGCCAATATCACCTTGAGCGGCCTGCAGACCATTGATGGTGTGGCACTGACGGCCGGTGCGCGGGTGCTGGTGAAGAACCAGACGGCGGCCAAGGACAACGGCCTCTATACGGTAGTGTCGGGCGCGGCCTGGACCCGCTGCGACGATGCCAACAGCAGCGCCAAGGTGACCCCCGGTTTGCTCGTCCTGGTCGAGCGAGGTACGGCCAACAGCGACAGCGCCTGGCAACTGGTCACAGACGCGCCAATCTCCCTGGGTGTAACTGCCCTGACGTTCGAAATGGCCTTCGGACGCACCGGCGTGGCCGCTGGCACTTACCGCAGCGTACAGGTCGACAAGTACGGCCGTGTTGTGGCGGCGAGCAACCCCACCACGGTGGCCGGCTACGGCATCACCGACGTATACACCAAGGGGGAAACTTTCACCAAAACCGAGGTGACATCGGCAATTACCACTGCTGTGGCAACGGCTGTTGCCGGCCTGGTCGACTCGTCGCCGGGGGCCTTGGATACGCTCAAGGAGCTGGCGGCAGCGATTGGCAACGATGCCAATTTTGCTACCACCATGGTCAATGAACTGGCTAAAAAGGCGCCGCTGATTTCGGCCAAGCTGACGGGGGTGCCGGAAGCCCCAACTGCGCCAGTGGGGACCAATACCCCGCAGATTGCAACGATGGCGGCGATCCTGCAGGCGCTGGCAGCATTTGGCATCGGCACGTCGATCATTCCGATGACCGACAACGTCAATAACCTGGTAGAGGGCGGCTTGTTCCGCACCACCAATGCCACCTTGAACATCCCGGTGGCGGCGAGCGGCTGCGGTATCCATATCCCGTTCGGTGGCGGGCCAGCCCTGCAGGTGTGGGGCATCCTGTCCGCTGGCACTGGGGCGCGGTTGTTCTGGCGTGCCTCTGCCAGCAATAACTGGTCTGACTGGAACGAGGTCACCAAGCTGAACTCCCCGGCGCTGACCGGTAACCCGACGGCGCCGACCCAGGCGGTCGGCGACAACGACACCAGCATAGCCACCACGGCATTCGTTCAAGCGGCGCTGTCAGCATTTGGTATCGGCTCCGGCAAGACGGCTTATGTCAGCGATTTGAACGCCTTGAAAGGCACCTCTTTCTTTGGCGCTAACCAACTGGCCACGGGTGCACCGGATAACGGTGGTGCCTATGACGCCATTGGCTGGCAGGTCGAGGTGAGTGGCCAGCGGACTCAGTTCCTGGTGACCTCGGGCATGCGCGTGCAGATCCGCACGGACGACAGCAACGACTACGCCGGTTTTGATGCCTGGGGCGACCTGGCCACCCTTGATGCGTTGAATGCGCTCTCATCGAGCATCGCGCTGCAGCTGGCGGCCAAAGCGCCTTTGGCGTCTCCCGCGCTGACCGGTACGCCGACGGCGCCGACGGCGACGAAAGGCACCAACAACACGCAGCTGGCGACCACCGCGTTTGTGCAGGCGGCATTGTCCGCATTGGTTGATGCCGCGCCTGGTGCGCTGGATACGCTGAAAGAGCTGGCTGATGCTCTGGGGAATGATCCGAACTTTGCCGGCAGCATGATCAGCAAGCTGGCGGAGAAGGCGCCGCTAGCCTCGCCGAAGCTGACAGGTACCCCCGAGGCGCCTACTGCTGCAGTCGGCACCAACACGCCACAGATCGCCACAATGGCGGCGATCTTGCAGGCGCTTGCAGCGGTCGGACTTGGCACCATTCAGGCGCCGCTCTGTGCTGACGTGGATGCCCAGGCAACCAGCGGGTTCTTTTATGTGAGCACTGCGGCGTCGGTGAACATGCCGTATGCCAACAACGGTTTCTTGCTGCAGTTCCCTTGGAATGGCTCATCTGCTGCGTTGCAGATTTACGTGGCAGCGTCAGCCAGTGTGATCAAGTGGCGAACCAAGAGCAGCAACGCCTGGCGTAATTGGAATGATTTCGCGCGCCTGGACTCGCCGGATTTCACGGGCAATCCGCAGGCACCGACGCCGGCCTACAGCGATAACAGTAGATCCTTGGCGACCACGGCATTTGTGAATGCGCTGCTTGGGGCGTATGGGGTAACCGGTGGGCAAAGTTCGCGCCCGGCCGACCTCAACGCGGTGCGCGGGTTCAGGTCGTTTGGCTTCACGCACCTGACCCCTGGCGGCCCGGCGGGCTCAGGAGCCTATGACGCGGTCGGCTTGCAGTTGGAGTCGTTCGGGCAGCGTACCCAGTTCGCGGTTGTGGCCGGCGGGCGGGTGCATGTCCGTACGGACGACAGCGACGATGCCAGTGGCTTTGCTGACTGGGTAGATCTGGCAACCGTAGCTGATGTGAGTGCAGCGGCCGCCGCCAGCACGCCGCCCGGCATGGTTGGTCACTTTGCGCTAAGTGCGCCTCCGGCTGGATGGCTAAAGCGTAACGGAGCTGCCTATTCCCGCACGGTTTATGCTGCTTTGTTCGCGGCCATCGGCACTCAATTCGGTGCTGGTGACGGTTCCACTACGTTCAATGTGCCGGATGACCGGGAGTTGTTTGATCGGGCTTGGACGGATGGTGCCAACACATACGACACCGGCCGTGCGCTGTTCTCGACGCAGAGCAGTCAAAACCTCTCGCACAACCACACGGTAACCATTGGCGCCGCCGGCTCTCACTACCACACGACCACCTTTGCGCGGGAGCGTATCTCGGCCGGGATGGTGGATACGGGCGGCAACGCGGTGTTGGGTGACTACATCGGCGACGGCACTCAGCCGCAGGATTCCAGTACCGCGCCTAACCACACCCACACCGCCAGCGTTAGCTACAACGGCGGTTTGGATGCACGACCATCTAACCGGGCCTACCTGGCCTGTATCAAGTATTGAGGTTTTCATGGCTGACCAAATTGGCAATAGCGCCGAGGCGCAATCGGATTCTGATCCATTTTCCGGGCTGTCATGGTGGAAGCATCCCGACGTAGTCGCGCCGATGGTGTGCCATGTACACCGTGGCACTGGTGAGTTTGTGGGCGTGTCGGAGGCCGATCCTAGCCCGCTGGAGCCTGGTGTTTGGGTTTCTCCAGCGAGTGCGTATCGCATCGAGCCGCCCGAGATTGGCGTGGGTTTCGCTGCCCTGATCAACCGTGACAGTAACGGCTGGGAGCTGGTCGCCGACCATCGCGGCGCTACGGTGTACAGCACCGACACCGGCGAGCCGCGCTTGTGGCAGGCCTTGGGTGACCTACCCGAAGGTTACACGCTGCAGGCTCCGGCGACGGAGTTCGACACCTGGGAGGACGAGCAATGGGTGCCGGATGAGGCGGCCATGGCTGAGGCGGCGCGTCAGGTGGCGTACCGCAAGCAGGCGCTGGCCAATCAGTACGCCACCGGCCGCATCAACACGCTGCAGGATGCCGTCGACCTCAAGATGGCCAGCGAGGCCGAGGCCAATGCACTCACTGCCTGGAAAGTGTACCGCGTCGAGCTGAGCCGCTTGGATATCACCACCACGGCGCCGAAAGAGGAAGATTGGCCGAGCAGTCCCAACGACGAAGCGCTAGCCGCCTGGCTGGCTTCGCAAACCGAATAAGCGCCCCGCACTGACGGGGCGTTTTCTTTTCCGCTGTACCCCAAGGCCCCGCATGCGGGGCTTTCTCATCTCTGGAGAATGGTTTTATGAGTGGTTTTTTCCACGGCGTTACCGTAACGAACGTTGACACCGGCGCGCGCAGCATCGCCTTGCCGTCGTCCTCGATCATTGGCCTGGTCGACACCTTCACCCCCGGCGCTGACGCCACCGCCAAGGCCAACGACTTGGTACTGATCACCAGTGAGCGCGAAGCGGTAGCGGCGTTTGGCCCCGCCTCGGCAATCACCAAGGCCTGCCAAGCCATCTTCACTCGCGCCAAGGCGGTGATCGTGGCGTGTGGTGTGGCCAAGCTGACGGATGCGGCCGAGCAGACCTCGGCGATCATCGGCGGTGTACTGGCCGACGGCACCCGTACCGGCCTGCAGGCGCTGCTCGATGGCAAAAGCCGGTTCAATGCCCAGCCGCGCCTGCTGGTGACCCCCAAGCATAGCGCAACTCAGGCGGTCGGCACGGCGCTGGTGGCCTTGGCTGACAAGCTGCGCGGTATTGCCATCATCGACGGTCCCAACACCACCGACGAGGCGGCCACCGCTTACGCGGCCGGCTTCGGTGCCAAGCGCGCCTTCCTGGTCGATCCCGGTGTGAAGTATTGGGACACGACCACCAGCGCGACGGTGGACGCCCCCAGCTCGGCCTGGGTTGCCGGTCTGTTCGCCTGGACTGATAGCGAATACGGCTTCTGGGCCTCGCCATCGAACAAGGAGTTTGTCGGCATCACCGGCACCGGTCGCCCAATCGAGTTCCTCGACGGCGACGAGACCTGCCGGGCCAACCTGCTGAACAACGCCAACATCGCGACCATCATCCGCGACGACGGCTACCGCCTGTGGGGCAACCGCACGTTGTCGAGCGATGCGAAATGGGCGTTCGTCACCCGCGTGCGCACCATGGATATCGTCATGGACGCGATCCTGTACGGCCACAAGTGGGCGGTCGACCGCTCGATCACTGCGACCTACGTCAAGGACGTGACCGAGGGCCTGCAGAACTTCATGCGCGACCTGAAAGCCCAGGGCGCCATCATCAACTTCGAGGTGTACGCCGACACCGAGCTGAACACCGCCAGCCAGCTGGAGCAGGGCAAGGTGTACTGGAACATCCGGTTCACCGACGTGCCCCCAGCCGAAAACCCGAATTTCCGCGTGGAAGTCACCAACCAGTGGCTGACCGAAGTCCTCGACACCGCCGCTTAAGGAGCGCACCGACATGGCAATGATTCCCGAAACCCTGGCCAACCTGAACCTGTTCGTCGACGGCGTCAGCTTCCAGGGCGATGTGCCCAGCCTGACCCTGCCCAAACTCACCCTGAAGATGGAAGAACACCGCCCCGGCGGCATGGACATCCCTGTCGAGCTGGACATGGGCATGGAGAAGCTGGAGGCAAGCTTCACGACCACCGGTGTGCGGCGCGAGGCGCTGAAGTTCTTCGGCCTGGCCGATGGCACCGCCTTCAACGGCACGTTCCGCGGCGCCTTCAAGGGCCTCAAGGGCGCTATCAAGCCGGTCGTGGTCACCCTGCGCGGCACCTTGAAGGAAATCGACATGGGCGACTGGAAGCCCGGCGACAAGGCCGAGATCAAGCACGGCATCAGCCCGACTTACTACAAGCTCGAGGTCGACGGCCGGATGATCTATGAGATCGATGCCCTGGGCATGAAGCGCGTCATTAATGGCGTCGACCAGTTGGCCGCTCAGCGCTCCGCCCTCGGCCTGTAATCCCCTCCCAACATAAGGAAAGCGAATCATGACCAAACCACTGCCACCGCTGCCAAAGTTTCTCCACCTCGACGCTGCCCGTGTCACCGTCACACTGAGCAAGCCCACTGAGCTCAACGGTGTCGAGACTGACAAGATCAGCCTGCGCGCCCCGACCGTGCGTGATATCCGATCTGCGTCGACCACGGCCAACGGCGACGAAGAACAGGCCGAGCTGAACCTGTTCGCCAGCCTCGCCGAGGTCAGCAGCAAAGATCTGGAAGGCATGGCGCTCAAGGACTACACCCGCCTGCAGACTGGGTACTTTCGCCTGGTGCACGACGACGGGGTTTGACGCCAAGGTCCAGAAGGGGCTGGCCAAGCGGCTGGCCTCCGAGCTGGGCTTTTCGTCTGCCGAGATCATGACCATGCCTTGGGAGGACATGGTTTGGTGGCTCATGGATTGAGCCGCTAAGGGGGTAACCGATGGCAAGCAAACTGGCGTTATCGCTGGAGATCGGCGGCGCCGTAGCGTCGTCGGTAGGTGCGGCTTTCCGTACAGTCGAAGGCAACATCGACAGGCTGGCGAAGAAAGGCGACAAGGCCAAGGTGCTCAAGAGCACCATTGGCGAAACGATGAAGCTGCAGTCCGAGTGGAAGCGGGCACACGACACCGGCGCTGCCGGCGCTGACAAGCTGCTGCGCAAGCTCAACGGCAACTTGGAGGCGCTGCGCAAGCAAGGTGTCGAGGTGGGCCGCCTGGGCCGCGAGTACCAGCGGCTGGCCCGTGAGGCGAAGGCCGCCGACCTGCAGGTCAAAGGTCATCAGCAGATCGCCGCCGGCAAGTCTTCGCTCAAGAGGACCATGGGCGCAGCGGCAGTGGGAGTGGGCTTGACCGCCATTCCCACCAAGATCAGCGCGGACTACCAGGCAATCATCCGCGACATTGCAATCAAGGCTGATGCGGCCGGCAAGCCACAGGAGGTGGAACTGAGCCGTTCGGTCATTCTGACCTCGAACGACACCGGCATGGCCCGCAATGATGTGGCCGACCTGATCAACCAGCTGGTCGGCGCCGGCATGGACCTGGACAAGGCCATGTCCTACGCCAGTACCGCGGCCAAGTTCGCGGTAGGCCAGGGCGCCTCGGGCACCGACACTGCGAAGATGATCCAGGCGCTTGAGCAAAACGCCAAGATCAGCGACCCGAAGGTCATGCAGCAGGCCCTGGAAGCGATTGCCTACCAGGGCCAGGCGGGTAGCTTCGAGGCCAGCGACATGGCCCGCTGGTTCCCCCAATTGCTGGCAGGCATGGAAAAGAGCGGCATCACCGGCTTGGATGCGGTGACGTCGCTTGGCTCGATGCTGCAGGTGCAGATGAAGACCGCCGGCAGCTCGGACGAGGCGGCGAACAACTTCAAGAACTGGATGGAGAAGATCGGCGCTGGCGACGTGGTCAAAGCCTACAAGGATGCCGGCATCGACTACCAGGCATCGCTCAATACTGGTCTGCAGAAGGGCATGAACGTCATCGAGGCGTCCATGGGCTTGGCCATGCAGTATGTGCAGGCCACCGACCCGGCCAAGGCCAAGAAGATTCAGGATGCCCAGGCCAAGATTGACAAGGAGGTCGACCCGGTCAAGGCCAAGGCTGCCCTGGAAGCCCTGGAGAAGACCCTGCGCACCGGCGATATCTTCGCCGACATGCAGGTCAAGGCGGCGCTGACAGCCTACGGGCAAAACCGTGGGCTGTACAACGAGCTGAAAGCCGACTCGATGAAGGCCACCGGCATCCTCGACAAGAACCTGGCCGAGCGCCGAGAGACGTCTTCGCAGCGGTGGTCGGAGTTGTGGCAGGCCACCGATGATGCGATGCGTAGCATCGGCGATGCTATCCGGCCGGCGACCGATGCATTCGCCGAAGGCGCTACCGTGGTGGTCCACTGGATCACTCGGTTGTCGGACTCGGTTCCCGAGTTGGCTATGGGGTTGACTGGCTTGGCAGCGGCCATCGGTGCGGTGTTTGCTGCGCGTAGCGCAGCCAAGATCGGCCGTGGGGTGTTCAACGTAGCCCGTGGTCGCGGATTGGGGCGTCGGCGTGGTGGCCAGGTTGAAGCCAATCCCACTGGAGCGGAGACCCCAGCGACGGGCAACCCAGTGATCGACGCCGGCCTGGGCGCTCTTGGCAAGGTGCTGGGTGCGCCGGCCAGCAATGACCCCGGCCTGGGGCTCGGGAGCGAGCCCCAGCGCGTATTTGTTGTCAACGCCGATGCCTTCGGACGGCTCGGTTCGAGCGGCGTGGGCGGCGGTCCTGATGGGCCGGGTGGAAGCCGGCGTGCTCGGCGTCGTCGGCGCCGACAGGCCCGCTCGATGGGGGGCGCCCAGGCAGCGCCGAGCCCGCCACCGGTCAAGGCGCTGGCGGCCACGGCGGAGGCCGGCGGAGAGGTGGGCAAGCTCGGCCGCATGGTTCGTGGTGTACGGGGCATTACGCGCCTGGCGGGGAAGTTGCCCGGTGGCAAATTGGTGGATGCCGTCCCTGAGGTGCTGGACACGGCCCTGAATGCAACAACCCGCGATGAGAAGGCCGAAGGGTATGGCAGCGCTGCTGGTGGTATGGCGGGCGCCTGGGCAGGCGGGATGGCCGGTGCAGCCATAGGCTCGGTGGTTCCGGTCATCGGCACCGCCATTGGTGGCGCCATCGGCATGTTCCTCGGCGGCCTCGGCGGTGAATCGGTGGGTGGTTGGCTGGGTAAGGCCTGGTTCGGTGATGACAAGGATGAACCGGAGAATGCCGCGGGGTCTTCGAGTAAACAGTCAGACCAGGCGGCCCAGAATAAGCCCCAAGAATCGCCGGCCGGAATAATGCCGGTGCCAATTGCGAAAGCCCCCACGCCAGTGCCAGCTGCGCCTGTAGTTGTAGAGGTGCCGGTGCCGGTAGTGAAGGCTCAGGATCCTGTACAGGTCTCCCAGGCCCAGGTGGCAAGAGCGCTGGATCCGGTTCCGACACCCCTGGCTCCCGTCTCAAAAGGACTTGAGCCGCCCCAGCCGCCGGTCCCTGCTGTCAGTCTTCCGAAAGCGCTGGCTGCAACACCAAACAAGCCCGTCGACCAGATGACAGATGGGGAGGTCGAGCGGGCTTACGCCAAGCTGCCGTCCTTTGCTAAGCCTGACCTGTTTGAGGGCGTCGGCGGTTTTGAAGAATCAGGTGGTGGCCTGGGCAGGGGCTTTGCACCTGGTGTATCGCTGGAAGCGCCGCCGGCGAAGCCACGCGTCGAGCCGCCACCCGTCAACCAGCGGCAGGCGCTCGGGCTGGCCATGCGCGCCATCGAGCAGGTGCCTCAGGCGCCCACCGCGATTGCCCCGGTGATAAATCGGGTCGTCGAGCGCAGCCGGCCCGGCCAGCTCCAGGGTAATCAGCCTGACAACGGTGGGGCCGTTGGTGATGTCGTGAAGTCCCTGGTCGAGTCGGTGAAGACACCGCCGGCACCCGCAGCGGCGGCGGTCCAGGCCCCTGATAAAGCGAAGCCTCAGGCGGTGAAGGTGGAGCAGGTCTACCAGATAAACCTGAGCATGCCGATCACTGTTGAGGGGGATATGAAAGACCCTTACCAGACAGTGCGGGCTCTAGAAACGCCTGTGCGCGACCTGATCGGTAGGGTGATCGGCGAGCTGGCCAGCCGCCAAGCAAACGTCCAGTTGTTCGATGCTTCTCATGTTTAAGGAGGCACCATGGCCTACATGGATCAAATGAAGTCAACGCTGTCGTCATTGGTAGCGGCCGGTGAAGCGGGTCGTACCAGCATCGACGGCATGCTGGGGCCGCTCAATGGCGCGGTCAGTGACATGACCGGCGCTGCCTCCGAGTTGGAGAACCTGCCGATCATTGGGCCGGCAGTGGGTGCCAAGCTGCAGCGCACCATGCGTGCGATCACTGCCGCGCAGTCGACCGTGGGCATGGTGGCGGCCAAGTACAGTCAAGTGACCAGCGCCGCTTCCCAGGTGCAGGAGCGCCTGGGTTCGCTTGGCGAGCAAGCCGGCAAGGCTGGGGCGGCGATCAATCGCATGGCTGGCAAGGTGAGCCCATCACTGGGCAACATCTTTCCCAGCAGCGCCCTCGCGGGTAACGCCACCCCTGCAGCCGAGGCGGTTAAGCCCTTCCCGCACCTGCTGATCTTGCAGCCGCTCAAAGCCGGATCCCAGCCGTTCTACTTCAACTTGGATACGGCGGCCTTCGATGAGCTGCAGCGCCGTACAGCCTTCCGCTGGGCGGGACAGGAGCGTCTGACCCGTGACATTGCCCAGCAGGCAGTAGGGCAGGGCGAGGACACGCTGTCCATCAAGGGCGCCGTGTTCCCGCTGTTCAAGGGTGGTATCAGCCAGCTGGACGCGCTTCGTTCTATCGGCAAGCAGCTGCTGCCGGTGAGCTTGACGACCGGCTACGGCGCGGTGCTAGGCAACTGGTGCCTGCAGAAAGTCGACGAAGACCAGTCGGCGCTGCTGGCTGGTGGTATTCCCCGTAAACAAGGCTTCTCTCTGGAGTTCACGAAGTATGGCGATGACCTGCAGAACGTCTGAGGGAGACGTGCTCGACTCCCTGTGCCACGCCTACTACGGCCACCTACTTGGCACCGTAGAGGCGGTGATGAAAGCCAACCAGGGGTTGGCCGAGGAACCACAGCCGTTCCGCGCAGGTGTGCTGATCACCTTCCCCGATCAACCTGCCGCCGAGGCCGAGGAGGTCACCCTGTGGGATTGACTCCCGACCCCGCCTACAAACCCCGCCCCGAGCGGGGTTTTTCATTCTGGAGCCCTCATGAAGCCCACTTATCGCATCGTCGCTGATAACCGAGACATCACCACGCTAATCAACGACAGGCTTCTGTTGCTGCGAACCTCGGATAAACCCGGCATGGAATCGGACGAGTTCGAGCTGCGCATTGACGACCGCGACCAGGCCGTCACATTGCCCAAGCGCGGCGCGAAGATTGAGGTATTCCTGGGGTATGAGGGCAAGGCCCTGGCGCGTCTGGGTAGCTATACGGTCGACGAGATCGAGGTCACCGGCCCGCCGGACACCATCACCCTGCGTGGCAAGGCCAGCGACATGCGCGGCAGCGGCAAGACCACCCGCAGCGGCAGTTGGGAGGGCGTGCCACTCGCGCAGATCGTCAGTGATGTCGCTGCACGCAACGGCTGGAAGCCGGGATGTACGGTGCAAACCAAGGTGCCGCGCGTCGACCAGCGCAATGAATCGGACTTCAACTTCATCACCCGCCTGGCCAAGCAGTACGACTGCACAGCCAAGGTCGGTGATGGACAGCTACTCGTGATGCCCCGCCAGGGTGGTACCACACCTGGAGGGAAGACGTTCGGCGCCGTCACCCTCAGCCGCAGTGACGTCAGCCGGTACACGTTCCGGCTCGGCGATCGCAGCACGCAGAAAGCAGTGCAGACCAAGCACCAGGACAAGAAGTCCGGCGTATTGAAAGTGGTCGAGCTGAGCAATGACGAAGCCCCCGAGGGCTTGCCAGCGGTGCACACCGACCGCCACATCTACCCGGACAAAACCGCTGCCGAGCAAGCCGCCAAGGCCCGTTTGGCAGCGTTCAACCGCAGCACCGCGGGCGTGCGCCTGGAAATGGTCGGGCGCACCGACCTGTTTGCCGAGCGATCAATCAACGCCCTGGGCTTCAAGAACGGCTTGGACGGCGAGTACCTGGTCGACAGCGTCGAGCACGTCTTCACCGCTTCGGGCTGGTCGACCACGGTCGAGTGCAACGGCGGTAAGAAGGGCAAGGCCAAGGCGAAGGGCAAGAAGAAAAAACAAACCCAACCACTGCGCACGGTGGACGTGTCCCCCGCGTAACCCAAGACCTATAGGAGAAGACGATGCCTATCAACGAGAAACAGCTGCAACAGATCCTTCCCAACGCCGGCCGCAAAGCCGGCGTTTTTGTTCCCGGCCTCAACGCCACCATGGGCAAGTTCGCCATCATCACTCGGCTGCGCATGGCCGCGTTCCTCGCGCAGATCGGGCATGAGTCGGGCCAGTTGCAGTACGTGCGTGAGCTTGGCAATGACAAGTACCTGTCGAAGTACGACACCGGCCGGCTGGCGGAGCGCCTGGGTAATACGCCTGAGGCAGACGGCGATGGCCAGCTGTACTGCGGTCGCGGGCTCATCCAGGTGACGGGCAAGTTCAACTATCAGGCTTGCAGCGAAGCCCTGTTCGGAGACAGCCGGTTGCTCAATACCCCTGAGCTGCTCGAGCAGCCGGTATACGCATCGATGTCGGCCGGCTGGTTCTGGCAGAAAGAAGGCTTGAACAGCTTGGCCGATAAAGGCGACATCCTGAACGTCACCAAGCGGATCAACGGTGGCACCAATGGCCTGGATGAGCGCAAAGCGATCTACAAGCGGGCGCTTGAGGTGCTGCAGTGAGTGCCTGGGCTACGCGCCTGATCGTCGTGGCTGCGCTGCTGATTGCGTGCGCTGCCGGTGCCCGGGCAGCTTGGATGTGGCAGGCAAACGTCTACGGGACACAGCTCGCCCAGCAGGCCGACGACTACGGAAAGCAGTTGGCCGAGAAGGACCGGGCGCACGGACTGGAACGAGAGAAAGCTGCAGCTGCGGCGCTGGATCGGTTGGATGAACAACGCAAAGCGCGCAGCGCCCTGGAAGCCCGCTTGCAGGAGCAGGCCCAAACGCACTGGAAGGAAATGAATGATGCTCAACAAGCTCAAGCTCGCCTGCGTGACAGGCTTGCTACCTCTGATCTGCGGTTGTCAGTCCTTGTCGACGCCGGAGCCATTGCCGCCCCGAGTTGTGACGGTGGGGTGCGAGAATCCGCCGGCACCGGAGGCGTGGTACATGGCGCCGTACGCGCCCAACTTGACCCAGCGCATGCTCAACGAATTGTCGCCATCACCGACGAAGGCGACCGGGGACTGATTGCGCTGCAGGCCTGCCAGGCCTACGTGCGCGAAGTCACTCAGTAGAAAAGAGGCGAGCCGGGTGGATGCGTCAACATCCAGCCGGCCCGCCGAACCCGCAGACCCTTCCTGCAAGTCCAGCCGCAGCCTCTGCCTTGTGCACAAAGCGCGGCGAGCCTATCACCTGTTTATCCATACAGTAAAGACTTGCATACCTATGACCTCTCCAATCATCCCCTGGATGGGTGGCAAACGCCGCCTGGCCGACCGCTTGATCCCCCTCTTTCCCCCGCATGAGTGCTATGTCGAAGTCTTCGCAGGCGGTGCCGCGTTGTACTTCATGCGTCCCCAGCCCGCCCCGGTGGAGGTGCTGAACGATCTCAACGGTGACCTGATCACCCTTTACCGCGTTGTGCAGAACCACCTCGAGGAGTTCGTGCGCCAGTTCAAATGGGCGCTCAGCTCTCGGCAGATTTTCGAGTGGCAGAAGATGACGCGCCCTGAAACCCTAACCGACATCCAGCGTGCTGCACGCTTCTTCTACCTGCAGCAGCACGCCTTCGGTGGCAAGGTCACGGGGCAGACGTTCGGTACCGCCACAACCGGTCCGGCCATCAACCTGCTGCGCATCGAGGAGAATCTATCCGCCGCGTGGCAGCGCCTCGCCGGCACCTATGTCGAGAACCTGTCCTGGCTCGCTTGCGCCGAGCGCTATGATCGAGCGCACACGTTCTTCTACATGGACCCGCCGTATTGGCAGACCGCCGGCTATGGCGTGGACTTCCCCTTCGAGGAGTACGAACGCATGGCCGACTTCATGCGTCGCTGCAAGGGCAGGGTGATGGTCAGCATCAACGATCACCCTGCCATCCGGCGCGCCTTCGATGGCTTGCACTTCGAGTACCTAGATATCCGCTACACCAACACGAACCAGCGGCAGGGTAAGGCCGAGGTGACCGGCGAGCTGGTGATCATGAACTGGCAGCCAGCTTCGCTTGGTGGTTTGTTCTGAGGCCATCCAGCAGTATGCACTAGCCGGAGCGGTTACGGCTGCGCGTCGCAGGCAAGCTCGGCCAATCGCTGGCTGGCGACGTTATCGACCAGGATTTCCATGCGGTCGATGTCAGAGCGAGCCAGGACGTGCCCTATGTCTAGGCCGAGGCACACGCCCTGAGCGATGGCTTGGGCGATAAGACAGTTCACTGGGCTGTTGGCTCGTTCGATCGATGCGAGTGCGAGGCGCAGGCGCCTCTGAATTTCAGGTGGGAGCACCAGGCCGGGGGCCAGTTCTCCACTTGGAAATCGGTAGCGCTGGGGCATGGAGGCCTACTCGAGCAGGTGATAGTCACGACGGCTGCGCGGATCTTTCGTTGCTCCGCGACAGTTGTCTCCAGACATCGGTGGATGCCCTGGTATGAAAATTAACCCTTCCGTTTCAAATGCATAGGCCAAGGCCTGCATTGTGACCTCTCGTAATCCGATCCCCTTCTCGAGGCGGTTAATGGCACTCCTCGAAACGCCTGATCTGAATGCCAAGGCTTCAACGCTCCAGCCTAAACGTGAGCGTGCAGGAGCACAGTGAGCGCTCCTGAAACCGGTGGGCAGGTGCTCCATGCACCACTCAATGATTTCAAGCTGTTCGTCATCAACGGGCAGCAGTATGGGGTTTTGGTCGATCAGGTCTTGGGACATCGGCTCGCCTCACTGTATGAATAACCAGTATATTGCTTTCCGTAGTGTTGTTGCAAAGTCGGATGACGCTGTGCTCGTAGCTCAGCCGTGTTGCGGTGCTTCGTGCGTGAAGGTAATGCGGCGAAGCAACTCATTGCGATCAGTGCCTGACACCGTCTTGGCGACGCCTTCTAGACCAGATTCAACGAGCCGCTTTTCACGTTGGACCCATCAGCTTCAATTGTGTGGCATCCCGCTTAAAGCGGGAAACCATGATCCGCACTTAAAGTAGACGCCCCCGGTCCTGAACTATTCTTGTGTTTTATAAATGTAGTCGTGAATTTAAGTTAACAAAATTCTATCGATTAAATCAAATACCGGTTTGAAGTTGCTGAAATCGATATTGCTCGAAAAGTCTTCATCGTTTTGAATAAGGCTAGCAAAAACCGCTTTTGAGTGGGCACCCGGTAGTTTAGAGACGTCTTGGTCAAATATTTTTTTGGAGTACTCTTCTTCTACGCATGGTTCGTCTCTGATGCGGATGTTTTTTTGAGCTTGGTTTTGAGCGGAGGACACATAGTGCACTTCGTTGTCAAAATAAAGACGCTTTCCGTTTTTTTCTTTTTTGATATCTTCATCGCGGTATAGGAACTCAATAGATATATTGTTATATTCTTCTCTTCCAAGTGGGATCGGAAGGCAAAACCCAAAGACGTTATTTTCGTAATTCTTGAAGTCGCCTTGCGCTGTAATTTCCGCCACAATTTTGGGTGCGTCACGGTCAAATATGCCGATGATTTTTCTAGTCTGGTGCAGCTTACTCACTTGCTCCAGTAAAAGCTTGAGTTTAGAGTCTCCCCAGTCTCCTGGAACGTCATAAAATTCTATCTCAGTTTCAATGCCAAGCTTTTTCTTGGCTGCTCTCAGATGCGTTACATCTGTTTTGCCCTCCGTAATTATGAGGGGTGTTGTACTCTCTGAAAGCTTGCTCTTCAATTCCAGGTATGAGTCCCTAAACTTTCCGTTTTCCTCAATGAGCATGTCGTAAACTTCAAGGTATAGCTCGTTATTCGTTGGGTCCCTGTAAATTCCAAAGTTGTCGAGGTCGACTATCTTAGAGCGCTCCCTGCATACATCGGCGAGTCCCATATTGAAGAATGGAGAATGGGATGATGTTATGAACTGGACTTTGGGGAACATCTGTAGCAACTGCGGTAGCGCCTCTTTCTGAAGTTTGATGTGCAGATGCTTATCTATTTCGTCAATTAGCACGATGCCGGAAATATCTTGTATTTGCCTACCGTGACGTATTTTGTCGCACTGCCTAAATAACTCCCCAAAAAGGCACATTAGCGCAGCTTCGCCCGTCGATACTTTGAAGATTGATGGGTAAATAAGACCTCCAGTCACTTGATCTTGAATCTGGATCCTTGTAAGCCCTCTCCCTCGCATTCCAAGCCCAAGGGTCACGTTTTTTTTAGTCTTACCAATAAGGGCGAAGTTTACTAAGGTGTTCAGCTGCCTTACTATCGGTTGGGTCTGCTCAGGGTCGAACTGCTGGTCTAGAACTACATCCATGATCCATGATGCCAGGGATGGAAGCCCGCTAACAACTTCAAGTGGATTCGTTAAGTATCCTGAAAATGACTCAGCGAACCCGAAGTCAAGTTTAGTATTATAGATGTCATTAATATAGCCCGGTTTTTCATAGCGGTAGGCGGGGAATGAAGTGGCAATGTTCGATCCGAACGCCTGTTTGATGACTTTTTCGTCGCCCATGTGGAATTTGATAGAGCTGTCACTTTTGGGTATGGAGCCAAAAGGGATTTTGTTTTCAATTGGGATGGAGTCGTACGCTTCTTCTTTTAATGTGCCAACGGCATCTATGTAGTCTAAGAGAGTGCCGTCTAGATTTAAGCGAAGATAAAATATAGAGGGTTGACTTACATCAACGCTGTTCAGCGGTGACATGGTTCGATAATAAGCGCCAGCCTTGGAGGCGAATTCGTTTGGATAGGCGCTTTTTGCAATTTCGTGTAATGCATCGACTATGTGGGAAATTATTGTTGTTTTCCCTCTGCCGTTGGTGGCAGTAAGAACCGCAATTTCGCCTTCTTCTAGAGTGAGATCCAATACATCAAACGGCGCACGATTTTCGAAGTAGATTCGTTCGATAAAAAAGGCCATATCATACATCCTAAGCTTAACGAAGGTACCGATCGTAGCTTATGTCAATTGGCCATTGCTACCCTGTTAGCTCATGGGAAAAAGCTGCTGCTAGCTGCGGGATTGCTCACGCCCGCAGGCGTTCTACCCCTGATGAGATCGCCTCAGCGTGGATGTCAAGGGTCGCTAACGCGGCCATGACATTTTCATGTACGTGGACTGAGCCGCGATGGCTAATCCACAGCGACAGCTCCTCCAGAGCTGCTCTGATGGCGACTTGGTTTAAATGTAGCAGCTCAAGGATGTCAGCTGTGGTTGAGGTTTGGTCATCCATGAGTATGTTCCAGTGGTGATTATTCTTAGGTCAAATTTAGGGCAAATCCTAGGTTTTTTTGCCTATGCAGGCCACCCGACACATGCAGAATAGCCTTCTATGCTGGCCTCCTGAGGCTTATTGAGATCCTCGAGCGGTTTCAAATCCCTAGCTGGCCGTATTTGAAGGCTTTTGGGTGGCGAGGTGGAATAGTTTTCCGCTTTGATCAGCAGGGAGTGGTACAAAATTGGTACTTGGCGCATGGGTCTGGCTCGCAAGCCCTGCGGGCTGGGGCCTAGGAGGAAGGTGCGCCCAATCCATCATCGCCCCTCCGTGGTGCCCGCCAGCAGAGAGACTTGTAATTCCCTCAGCTCGGCCTTTGAGGGGGGGCTCATGGGGCAAAAATGGGGCAAACCATGCGCCATTCCATGCCAATCTATGCCAATGGATACGCTAATACTGGAAGGCGAAAAGCGCTCAATCCCCCGTGTTCCGGGGCGTGGCGGCCTTTTCGTATGACTACTCCAGCACAATTGGTGTGTGTGCGGAAAGATCAGACATTCAGGGCCTTACAGCGGGTGATCTGGTTGGCGATTGTGAAACCGGCAATGGTACAGGCTTTTTCAACCAGATGCAGGCGCCGGCCATGGGGCATGCGCGCGCAGTCAAGTGCGTTGCATTTGCCTGCGCATGCCTGCATTATGCATGCTATGCAAAAACGCAATGTAGCCACCGTACTCAGAGAACTGCTCGACCGCCACGGCCTGTCCCCGACGGAGCTGTACCGGCGCACGGGTGTCCCTCAATCCACCTTGTCGCGGATTCTCGGCGGCAAGATCGTCGACCCTTCCGACAAGCACGTGTCGAAGATCGCCGACTACTTCGGCGTGAGCACCGAGCAGTTGCGCGGCCGTGCCGAGCTCGGCGAGTCGCGCGAAACCGCGTTGCCGGCCCACGGCCATGCGGACCTCAGCGACATCAGCCTGTGGGACGATGAAACCCCCGTCGAGGATGACGAGGTGTCGGTACCTTTCCTTCGCGAGGTCGAATTGGCAGCAGGATCAGGAAGATTCGTCATCGAAGAGAGCGAGCGTGCTCGGCTGCGTTTCGGCAAGCGCAGCCTGCGCCACAATGGCGTGCAGTTCGACCAGGCCAAGTGCGTGACCGTGCGTGGCAACAGCATGCTGCCGGTGTTGCGCGATGGTGCGACGGTTGGCGTGAATACCGGCAAATGCTCGATCGGCGACATCATCGATGGCGACCTCTATGCCATCAACCATAACGGCCAGCTGCGGGTGAAGCAGGTCTATCGCCTGCCTACCGGCATCCGCCTGCGCAGTTTCAACCGCGATGAACACCCCGACGAGGACTACAGCTTCCAGCAGATGCAGGACGAGCAGATCAGCCTGCTTGGGCATGTGTTCTGGTGGGGCATGTACGCTCGCTGACAAGCCCGCTTCCAAGAAACCCGCTTCGGCGGGTTTTTTTTCGTCTGCAGAAAATCCCTACACATAAGGCCGTGCATGGCCTGCATGCATATCAGCAAAAATCAGCGCATAGAAATTTGAAGAAATGCATTGACTGCATATGCATTAATGCATAGCCTGTGTCTCAAGCCGGACGGAAACCGGTTGTTACACAGGCAGCGATGGGCAGGCCTCAACTGTCCAGAGGGTTGGCAACTGGCCCGGGTGTGCAGCGTAAAGCACCACGAACAGTTATCCGGCGGGCAGGCGGCCGCGGTCGGAGTCACCAATTTGTAGCGGAACCGCACGGCGTCACCAGTCGTGGCCGGCGGTTCGACAACGCATTACTGAAGAGCCTGGCGAGCCGGGCTTTTTGGAATGCCGAGGCTTTTGAAATATGCAGAGTACCCACAACCCGCCTGTTGGCCCCCGCCAGCAGGCATTACACAGGAGACAGGACAGTGACGAACGAGCAACAAGCGTTGCTGGAGATGCCGCTCTGGCTGGTAATCGTCCTGGCATTGCTGGGCGGCCTGAGCGGCGAAATGTGGCGGGCCGACAAGGCCGGTGCCACGGGCTGGTCGCTGCTGCGACGGCTGGCGCTGCGCTCCGGGGCCTGCATGGTCTGCGGCGTGTCGACGGTGATGCTGCTGTATGCCGGCGGCCTGTCGATCTGGGCGGCCAGTGCATTGGGCTGCATGACCGCGGTTGGCGGCGCCGATGTCGCCATGCGCCTGTACGAACGCTGGGCGATCCGGCGCCTGGGCTTGCGCGACAGCACCCAGGCCGACGAGCGATAAGGAGAATATGCATGAGCGAACTGGCCACTTTGCATGCGGCCGTGACCGCAACCATTCGTGAGGCAATGCCGGAACTGGCATCGGTCGATGCCTACACCGCTGTAGGAAATGCCCCGGAACGACCGGCACTGCGCCACGGCATCGTGCAAATGACGGCAGATGCAGCGCCGCGTGATGGTCGCTCGGTGTTGATTGCCACCTTCGAGGCGGACATCACCGCCGACAGCGCCAACCCCGAAGCGCGGTTGCAGGGCAGCCTGCTCGCCGCGCAACTGATGGACCTGCTGCGCCAGCAGCATTGGGCACTGGACTTCGTCGAGGCCAGCCGCAACGTACAGGCGCAGTTCGAGGGCAGCGCCTGGACCGTGCGCTGGGACCAGCCGGTACTGCTTGGCGAGGCACGCTGGAACTGGCCGGACCAGCCGCCCGGTCGCCTGATGCTGGGTTTCGCGCCCGATATCGGCTTGGGTAATGAGGCGCAGTACATCGCCCCCGAGGACCTGTCATGAGCTACGTCAGCGCCATGCATGACCGCATGCTGGCGTGCCTGGTCATTCCCTGCCGGGTGGTGGCGGTGGACCTTGCCGCCGCCCGGGTGCGGGTGTCAGACGGTAGCGGCTGGACCAGCGCCTGGCTGCGCTGGCACGCCCTGGCTGCCGGCCAGGCGCGGCACTGGCGAGCCCCCAGCCTGGGCGAGCAGGGCGTACTGCTCAGCCCCAGCGGCGAGCCGGCCCAGGGCACCTTCTTGCCCGGCCTGTATGGGAATGCCGGCAGTGCGCCGGACACCCGTGAGCATGCCGAGGTCTGGCGTTTCGCCGATGGTGGTTCGCTCAGCTACGACTGGCAGGCCAGCCACTACGACATCGAACTGCCTGGCGGCAGCGCGACCATCAAGGTCGGTACCAGCACCGTGCAAGTCAGCGAAGCTGCGATCAGCCTGCAAGCGGCAGCGATCAACCTCACTGGCAAGGTCACGATCGAGGGCCCACTGCAGGTCAGCGGCGACATCAACGGCGGTGGGCGGATCATCGATACCGCCGGCAACACGGCCAATCACAAACACTGAATCAAGCCCGCCCATGCGGGCTTTTTCATATCAGGAGAATGCCATGCATACCCATGAGCAGGGCGGTGCACCATGATCGGTATGGACCGCCGCAGCGGCCAGCCGCTGGCCGGCATCGATCATTTGCGCCAGTCCATTGAAGACATCCTCACCACGCCGCTGGGCAGCCGGCGCATGCGCCCGGAGTACGGCAGCCAGCTGCGGCGCTTCGTCGACCTACCGGTCAATGAGGGCTGGAAGAGCGCCGTGCAGGCCGAAGTGGCCCGCGCACTGCGCCGTTGGGAGCCACGTTTGCAACTGGAACGGGTCAAGGTCGTCGCCGTGCTCGACGGCCAGGTCAGCCTGGCCTTGAGTGGCCGCTACCTGGGCGACGAGGCAATGGTGGAGGTGAGCGTATGAGCCAGGTCGACCTGTCGAAACTGCCAGCACCACAGCTGCTGGAAGACCTCGACTACGAAGCCCTCTACCAGTCCGACCTGGGCACCTTCCGCGAATACCTGGGCGATGCCTGGACCGCCAACCTGGAGAGCGATCCGGTCACCAAGCTGCTAGAGGTCGGTGCCTACCGCAAGCTGCTCAACCGGGCCCGCATCAACGACGCCGCCAAGGCGTTGCTGTTGGCTTACGCCCAGAACAGTGACCTGGACCAGCTGGCGGCCAACGTCAGCCTGCAGCGTCTGGTGATCCAGGCCGAGGACCTGGCCAGCGTCCCGCCCGTCGAGGCCTTGCTGGAGTCGGACGATGCCCTGCGCGAGCGGGTGCAACTGGTCTACGAAGGCCTGACCACCGCAGGCCCACGCAACAGTTACATCCTGCATGCCCGCAACGCTTCGGGGCAGGTGGCTGACGCCACCGCCGAAAGCCCGTCGCCGGCCGTGGTGGATGTCACCGTGCTGGGCCTGGAGGGCGATGGCGTGGCCAGCGCAGAGCTACTGGCGCAGGTGGCCGCGTATCTCAACGACGACGATATCCGCCCGGTGGCCGACCGGGTCAATGTGCGCAGTGCCGAGATCTTGCCCTACCGCATCGATGCCGTGCTGTACCTGGCTGACAGCGGCCCGGAGTACGAGGCGATTCTTGCCGAATGCCAGCGCCGCCTGGAGGCCTGGATCAACCCGCGGCGACGGCTGGGTTTGGAAGTAGCCCGCTCAGGTATCGATGCCCAGTTGCATATCGATGGTGTCAGCCGGGTGGAGTTGAACGGCTGGGCCGATATCCGCCCGAGCAAATCCCAGGCCGCCTGGTGCACGGGCTTCACGCTCAAGCGGGGTGGCTGACATGCAGAGCCTGTTGCCGCTCAACCGCACAGCGCTGGAGCGGGCCATCGAAGTGGCGGCCGATGAGGACCTGAAGGTCAGCCTGCGCCTGCTCTACAGCCCTGACAGCTGCCCCGGGCACCTGCTTTATCACCTGGCTTGGGCCTGGTCGGTAGACCGCTGGGAGGACAGCTGGAGCGACGAGATCAAGCGCTCGGTGATCCGCTCGGCATTCTTCGTCCACGCCCACAAAGGCACCCTCGGTGCACTTCGGCGGGTGGTGGAGCCCTTCGGCTACCTGATTGAAGTGCAGGAATGGTGGCAGGCCACACCGCCAGCCGCGGCGGGCACCTTCACACTGAAGATCGGCGTTTCGGATGCGGGCATCAGCGAAAGCACCTACCAGGAACTGTCATCGCTGATCGATGACGCCCGTCCGGTCAGTCGCCACCTGACCGGTCTTGTCATCAGCTTGGAAAGCCGGGGCGCTTTTCATGTCGGCTGCACGATCCAGGACGGCGACGAACTGGACATCTACCCGCTGGCGCCACGTGACATCGAGGTCATTGGCGTCGTAGGCCGGGGTGGCCGCGAACATACAATCGATACCTTGGACATTGCACATGGTTGACCAGACTTCTCAGTTCTATGCCATTCTCACCAACGTGGGCGCGGCGAAACAGGCCAACGCAGATGCCTTGGGCATTGCGTGGAAAATCACTCAGATGGGGGTTGGCGATGCCAATGGCACCGACCCGAGCCCGAATGCCTCGCAGAAAGCTTTGATCAGCGAATGGCGTAGGGCACCGCTCAATCAATTGAAGGTCGATGACAAAGATACTTCGATCATCGTTGCCGAGCAGGTCATCCCGGCGGATGTCGGAGGCAAGTGGATCCGGGAAATCGGTCTTTACGACGCCGATGGTGACTTGATCGCGGTAGCCAATTGTGCGCCTACCTACAAACCACTGCTCAGCCAAGGCTCGGGTCGCACTCAGGTCGTACGCATGAACCTGGTGGTCTCTAGTACCAGTAACGTGCAGTTGAAAATCGACCCGGCAGTGGTCCTGGCCACTCGCGAATGGGTGACTGAAGAGCTGGCTCGCCAGGACTTCAAGCATTCGGTGGTTGTGGCAACCACGGCAAACATTGCATTGAGCGGCTTGCAGGCGGTGGACGGCGTGACACTGCTGGCCGGCAACCGGGTCCTGGTGAAGAACCAGACGGCGGCCAAGGACAATGGCCTGTATGTCGCCGGTAGCGGTGACTGGACCCGAGCCTCGGATGCCGACACCAGCGCCAAGGTTACGCCGGGTTTGCTGGTGCTGGTCGAGAAGGGCGCGACCAATGGTGATAGCGCCTGGCAATTGGTCACCGACCCGCTCATCAGCCTGGGCGTATCGGGGCTGGCATTCGAAATGGCGTTTGGCCGTAGTGGTGTCGCGGCAGGCACCTATCGTAGCGTGACGGTCGACAAGTATGGGCGCGTAACGGCAGCCAGCAATCCGACCACGGTGGCGGGCTACGGCCTCACCGACGTATACACCAAGGCTGCTGTCGACAGTGCATTGGCCCTCAAGGCACCCTTGGCCAGCCCTGTGTTCACCGGTTTGCCACAGTGCCCGACATTGCCCCTTTCGGATAACAGCCTTGGACTGGTGAACACCAAGCATTTGCGTGATTCTTTGGGGGCATTCGGTCTTGGGACTGCGTTTACCGGTGCCATCCCGGCCACCGCCGAAGAGTTGAGCTCACAGCCTTCTGGTAATTACTACTACCCGGCAAGCACATCGCCCTATACAAATTATGCCTTTGTGCAGCGCCTTACCTACTCGAACAACCGCGGGTTCGAGCTGGCCAATATCCCCTACACCGACCGCTTGCTTCTGCGATCAAGCAACAATGACGGTACCTGGCGGGCACCTGTCGAGTTTGCACCGCTCGGTAGCCCGGCGTTTGCAGGTGTGCCAACTGCGCCTACGGCGGCACTTGGCACCGGCAGTACGCAGTTGGCAAACACCGCTTTCGTTCGCAATACCCTGGCGCAATACGGGATTGGCACTCCCGATATGCCGGACCTTTTGAACAAGGATCTCAATACCGTCTACGAAGGTGGTTTGTATTACGTCGGTACGGGGTGCACGCATCTACCTCCAAATGCCACGGCTGGCTATCTGCAGGTGTGGGGCAATGCTTCGAACCACGGTGTGCAGAAGATGATTGTCGTCGGCGGTAACGAATGGAGCCGTACGGCCGTTGCGGGTGTCTGGAGCGACTGGAGTACGCTGGAGGGGGTGCCTCCAGGAGAGGTGACTTTCTTCGCCTGTGCTGCAGCGCCACGTGGTTATCTCAAGGCAAATGGCGCGGCCGTCAGCCGGGCCGAATATCCAAGGCTGTTCGCTGCCATCGGAACCACCTACGGGGTGGGCAACGGTACAACCACCTTCAATGTGCCGGACCTTCGAGGTGACTTCATCCGTGCGCTGGATGAAGGCCGAGGCGCGGACCTCAATCGCACGCTCGGGTCATGGCAGGATCACCAGAACGCGAGCCATACCCATGCTGCAACCATTGCCACGGCGGGGGCGCATGTCCACTCGGTCAGCGGCACGGCTGCGGCAGCCGGCCAGCACACCCACGGTGCTCCACGTGCGCAGAACAACAACGTCGGTGGCGGCTCACCGAACTTCACCACTGCAAACCTGCAGAACGGCGACACGGCGCAGACCTATGCAGCCGGCCAGCACACTCACGACATCAGCGCGACGGCATGGACTGCCGGCGATCACACACATGCCGCCACCGTGCTTGCCAGCGGTGGCAGCGAGTCGCGACCACGCAACGTTGCGTTGATTGCCTATATCAAGTACTGACGAGGCCACCATGGACGCCCCAACGATCTACCACGCGGACCCTTTCAACTGGCAATTCTGCGGGACCGGTACCGCCGACCCTGACCCAGTCGTGCTGGGCAACTGGCTGGTGCCGGCCCGCGCGTATCTTGATGCCCCTCCGCAGGCAGCAAAGGGCTATGCGGTCGTCCGTAACAGCGACCAGACCGCATGGGAACTGGTCGAGGACCACCGCGGAGAGTTATTCAGCACGGTCACCGGCGAACCGCTGCTCTTCTTGCAGCTCGGGCCCTTGCCCGTCGGGCTGGCTCATGAGCCTCGCCCAGGGCCTTATCACCACTGGGACGGGCAGGTCTGGGTGCTCGATAGCGCGGCTCAGCAGTTGGGCATGCGCCAGGAAGCCTTGATCCAGCGCGACGAACGCCTGGTGCTCGCCAGTATGCGCATTGCGCCGCTGCAGGATGCCATCGACCTGGATCGAGCCACCGAATCGGAGCTTTCGCAGCTGCAGGCCTGGAAAACCTATCGGATCGAGCTCGGGCGAATCGAGCAACAAACCGGTTTCCCAACCGACGTCGAATGGCCGCCGAGCCCTGAAGACGATCAGTTATTCACCTGACGCCCCGCACTGCCGGGGCGTTTTCTTTTCTGCTGTATCACTTTGGCCCCGTGTGACGGGGCTTCTTGTATCTGGAGATTTTATGAGCGGATTCTTCCACGGCGTCACCGTGACCAACGTCGACACCGGCGCCCGCAGCATCGCGCTGCCTTCTTCCTCGATTATTGGCCTGGTCGACACCTTCACCGAAGGTGCTGGCGCCACCGCCAAGGCCAACGACCTGGTGCTGATCACCAGCGAACGTGAAGCCGTCGCCGCCTTCGGTGAGCAGGCGGCCATTACCAGGGCCTGCCGCGCCATCTTCACCCGTGCCAAGGCAGTCATCGTCGCCTGTGGCGTGGCCAAGCTGGACGATGCGGCCGAACAAACCGCAGCGATCATCGGCAGCGTTCAAGCCGACGGCAAGCGCACCGGCCTGCAGGCGCTGCTCGACGGCAAGAGCCGTTTCAACGCCCAGCCACGGCTGCTGGCAGCCCCGCGCCACAGCGCGACCCAGGCGGTCGGCACCGCACTGGTGGCCCTGGCCGACAAGCTGCGCGGTATCGCCATCATCGACGGCCCGAACACCACAGACGAAGCGGCCATCGACTACGCCAAGAACTTCGGCGCCAAGCGCGCTTTCCTGGTCGACCCGGGTGTGCAGTACTTCGACAACGGCGAGGAGGCTACCGTCGATGCGCCGGGCTCGGCCTGGGTCGCCGGCCTGTTCGCCTGGACCGACAGCGAATACGGCTTCTGGGCCTCGCCGTCGAACAAGGAGTTCGTCGGCATCACCGGCACCACCCGCCCGGTGGAGTTCCTCGATGGCGACGACAGCTGTCGCGCCAACCTGCTGAACAACGCCAACATCGCCACCATCATCCGCGACGACGGCTTCCGCCTGTGGGGTAACCGCACCCTGTCCAGCGACCCGAAATGGGCCTTTGTCACCCGTGTGCGGACCATGGACATCGTCATGGACGCGATCCTCTACGGCCACAAGTGGGCCGTCGATCGCGCCATCACCGCCACCTACGTCAAGGACGTCACCGAGGGCCTGCAGGCCTTCATGCGCGACCTGAAGAACCAGGGCGCGATCATCAACTTCGAGGTCTTCGCCGACCCGGAGCTGAACACCGCCAGCGCGCTTGAGCAGGGCAAGGTGTACTGGAACATCCGCTTCACCGACGTGCCGCCTGCCGAAAACCCCAATTTCCGCGTTGAAGTCACTAACCAGTGGCTGACCGAAGTCCTCGATTCCGCTGCTTAAGGAGCACACTTACATGGCAATGATTCCCGAAACCCTGGCCAACCTGAACCTGTTCGTCGATGGCGTCAGCTTCCAGGGCGATGTACCCAGCCTGACCCTGCCCAAACTCACCCTGAAGATGGAAGAACACCGCCCCGGTGGCATGGACATGCCGGTCGAGATGGACCTGGGCATGGAGAAGCAGGAAGCGGCCTTCACCACCACCGGCGTGCGCCGTGAAGCGCTGAAGTTCTTCGGCCTGGCCGATGGCAGCGGCTTCAATGGCACCTTCCGCGGTGCCTTCAAGGGCCTCAAGGGCAACATCACCCCGGTGGTGGTGACCTTGCGCGGCACTCTCAAGGAAATCGACATGGGCGACTGGAAGTCCGGCGACAAGGCCGAGATCAAGCACAGCGTCGGCCTGAGCTACTACAAGCTCGAAGTCGATGGCCGCCTGCTCTACGAGATCGACGCGCTGGGCATGAAGCGCGTGATCGACGGCGTCGACCAACTGGCCGCCCAGCGCGCCGCGCTCGGCTTGTAAGGGGGCAACCATGGCTCAAGCGAAAAAGCAGCCACAGTGGCTGACCCTGAGTGCCGACCGCGTCACCGTGCGCTTGTCGCGTCCCAGCGAAGCCAATGGTGTGCAGGTCGACAGCCTGTCGCTGCGCGCACCGACCGTGCGCGATATCCGCAATGCCCAGGCCGGTGGCGGCGTCGACGACGAGCAGCGCGAGCTGAACCTGTTCGCGTCGCTGGCCGAGGTCGGCATCAAGGACCTCGAAGGCCTAGCCCTGAAGGACTATAGCCGCCTGCAAAGCGGCTATTTTCGCCTGGTGCAGGACGACGAACTTTGACCCGGCCCGGCAGAAGGCCGCCGCCAGGCGGCTGGCCAAGGAGCTGAGCTTTTCCGCGAGCGAAATCATGACCATGTCGTACGGCGACATGGTCTGGTGGCTCACCGAATGAAGGGAGATAAGGATGGCGGACAGATCTACGGCGACGGATGTATTGCAACAGCCGCGCTCCGATCCTGAGCGCGATCAAGTCAGCCTGGCCCAAGTGTTCAGTCATCAGAAGCGGATACTTGGGCTTGTTCTGCAGGCAATGAGGCAGAAATCGCCTCAACAGTATGAGACCGAGACGGCAGTTGTGCCGACTGCCGAGCCTGTCGACCACGCGGGTGATGGCGCCTCGAACGATGACAGGGAGATTCAGACGGGTGCTGTTATCGGCCAGTTCTCGATCAGGGCTGGTCCCAGTGGACGGTCCAGGCCCCTCGATATCGATGACTACCCGCTGGGTGCCGATGCAACACCTTCAACTGCCCCAGTTGACCGTGCGCGGCGGCGTACGCAAGCAATCGAAGCGGGCAAGACAGCCGCCCGGGCTGGCAGGTTGGATGCGCTGCTGAAAGTCGGTTCCACTGCCGCGAGCGCTTCCACAGCCCAAGAGTGGGGTGAAGGATTGGGCGGCGCCGCCGGAGGACTTGCCGGGAGCGCATTGGGTGCGGTCTTGAGCAGGTATGCAGGCAAGAATGTCGAGTACGGCAAGGTGCTGGGCGGCTTTCTAGGTGATAAGGCCGGGGCAGCAGCAGGTAAGAGCCTGGCACCTGATCCTGTGTCGAGTGCTCCAGGCGAAGCAGCTGTAACCGAAACGGGTGAATCCCGGAAGGAGGATGCCGACTCGTGGGGGAAACTGGGGCTGGACATGCTGGCCGGTGTAAGTTTCGGCTCGGTTACAGGCATTCAAGATGTCGGTCGGCGTCTACCGGCGTTGGGTATGAAACAGTTCAAGGGATGGGCAGGGAAGGATCGCCCGGCAGCCAATGAGCCTTATCCGCTCGGCGCAGACGCAGGCCCATCGCCTACCGATATCGGCAAGCCTCTGACACCCTGGAGGACAGTCGGCGAGCTTCTCAAGTCCGAAGGGAAGAGTGTCTTGCTGGAGGTGGCCCTCAAGGCAGGCCATACCTACATGACCGCAACCACGGCAGAGGAAGCGGCAGAAGGGTATGGCGGAGCGGTTGGGGGCGCGGCCGGCTCGATTGCAGGTGGCCTGGTCGTTAAACGATTCTTGCCCTTCGTTGACCCTTCTATCGGAATGACCGTTGGATCGGCAATCGGTGACAAGGCCGGAAGCGAATTGGCTGGGTGGATAGTCAGGAGCCTGACCAAGGATGAGGTGGCCCGCAAGCCTTTAGCACCGATTTCTCTTCTTGATCCTGCAAAGCAACCGGTCACACCCATACCGGACCACTCCTTCTTAGAACTTCAACTGGGCACGACCACCGGCAGGCGCCTTCTGTCATCACCGGTTGCGGAGCGCCAACAGCAGGTGTCACTGCTGGATCCGCTCAAGCATTCGGTCACTCCCCGGCCGACAGGGGAGTCGGTCGATGAGCAGGTCGGCGCCCGGATCATCAGGCGGCTGTTGGTACCGTCCGCTGCGCACCAGCCTGAGACAGCAAGGCAGCAGCCGTTGGCACCTGTGTCGCTGCTACGGCCTGCTGCACCTGTAGAACCGCGTGAGGAAAAGGATGAACGTCCGTTACCCATGCGTGTTCCTGCTGCATCGACTGTCCTGCCAGACCCTGCTACCCCGGTTTCTTCCTCCCTCAACGACCAACAGCCGATCGATCAGCATTACACCTTCAACACCAGCATGCCGGTAACGGTCAATGGCAGCCTTGATCATCCAGCGACCCTGCAGCAACTGGAAGCGATAGTGAAACGCACCTTGCAAGAGCTGATTAGTCGCAATGCCTCTACACAGCTTTCTGATCCCATCTACGTATGAGGAGTTTTCATGACCTACCTGGAACAGTTGCAAGGCGGCTTGCATGCACTGGTCAAGGCGGGCGAGGAGGGGCGTCGGCATGCCGACGCCATGCTCGACCCGATACAGCAGGCGGTCGGCCACGCCAAGGAGGCGGCCGCCGAACTCGAAGCCCTGCCATGGATCGGCAAGGAAATCGGCAAGCGCCTGCAACGCACGATGCGCGCCATCGACTCGGCCAAGCAGCGCGTCGACAAGGTGGTCGCCAAGTACGACCAGACGCTGGAGGTGGTGCGCAAGGTGCGGGACCAGGTCGATGCCTTTGCCGAGCACCTGGGCAAGGCCGACGCGGCAATCCGCCGGGTGATCGGCGATGTGAAGGCCGTGGCCAAGGGCGTGTTGTCGACCTTTGGCTTCGCGCCCGAGGCTACGCCGGCGGCCGAGGCGATCAAGCCGTTCCCGCACCTGCTGGTGTTGCAACCTTTGAAGGCCAACGCTGCGCCTTACTACTTCAACCTCGACACCGCCGCCTTCGACCAGCTGCGCCGGCAAACGCGTTTTCGCTGGGCGGGGCAGGAGCGCCTGAGCCGGGAAAACGCCCAGCA
Source organism: Pseudomonas sp. SMN11 (assembly GCF_052041945.1). Classification (NCBI taxonomy): domain Bacteria; kingdom Pseudomonadati; phylum Pseudomonadota; class Gammaproteobacteria; order Pseudomonadales; family Pseudomonadaceae; genus Pseudomonas; species Pseudomonas sp. SMN11. The sequence continues at coordinate 179,869 of NZ_JBKGGW010000002.1, forward strand.
GGCGGTCAGCCTCGGTGAAGAAACCATCAGCATCCGCGGCGCGATCTTCCCCGGTTTCAAAGGTGGCCTCGGCCAGTTGCAGGCACTGCGCGGCATTGGCCGCCAGCTGCTGCCGCTGTCGCTGACTACCGGTTACGGCGAAGTGCTCGGTACCTGGTGCCTGACCAGCATCGAGGAAGACCAGGGCGCCTTGCTGGCCGGTGGCATTCCCCGCAAACAAGGTTTCTCACTGGAGTTCGTCAGCTATGGACAAGACTTGCAAAACGTCTGAGGGCGATGTGCTCGATACCCTCTGCCATCACTATTACGGGCACCTCGACGGCAGTGTCGAAGCGGTGCTCCAGGCCAACCAGGGGCTGGCCGAGGAGGCCCAGCCGTTTCGCAGCGGGGTGATGATTCGTTTGCCGATGTTGGCGCTGGCGCAGGCCAACGTCGTGCAGCTGTGGGACTGATGCCATGCAACCGCAATTTCGCATCCAGGCCGACGGCAAGGACATCACTGCGCTGATCAACGACCGCCTGTTGCTGCTGCGCACCACCGACAAGCCGGGCATGGAGTCGGACGACTTCGAACTGCGCATCGACGCCCGCGATGGCGCCTTGGCGCTGCCCGCGCGTGGCGCGTTGATCGAGGTGCATCTGGGGTACGCCGGCCAGCCGCTGACCCGGCTGGGGCGTTACACCGTCGATGAGGTCGAGTTATCCGGCCCGCCCGACACCCTGGTGATCCGTGGCAAGGCCAGTGACCTGCGTGGTACTGGCCGAACCATCCGCAGCGGCAGCTGGGAGGGCATGCCGTTGCAGCGCATTGTTGCCGAAATCGGCGCACGCAATGGCTGGCAGGCGATCTGCCCGGTGCTCACCCTGGTGCCGCGGGTCGATCAGTACAACGAATCGGATTTCAATTTCATCACCCGCCTGGCCTTGCAGTACGACAGCACCGCCAAGCTCGCCAACGGCCAGTTGCTGGTGCTGCCGCGCCAGGGCGGGCAGAGCGCCAGCGGCAAGCCCCTGGATGTAGTCGCTATTGCCCGCAGCGATGTCAGCCAATGGTATTTCCGCCTGGACGACAAATCCGCGCGCAAGGCCGTACGCACCCGTCACCAGGACAGTGCCAGCGGTGAGCTGATGACGGTCGAACTGGCCAACGACGGGGCTGCGGATGGCCAGCGGCCGGTGCACACCGACCGTCACCTGTACCCCAACCGCGCCGCCGCCGAGCAGGCGGCCAGGGCGCGGCTGGCCAGCTTCAACCGCAGCACCGCCCATGTGCGCCTCGACCTGCCTGGGCGCACCGACCTGTTCGCCGAACGCAGCATCGCCCTGCAGGGCTTTGTCGATGGCCTCGACGGGCAATACCAGATCGACTCGGTGGAGCAGGTGTTCACCGCCTCGGGCTGGCGCACCACGCTGCAGGGCAATGGCGGCAAGGCGGGCAAGGTACAGGCCAAGGGCGCAGCGCCCCGCCGCAAGGCTGCGATCAAGGCTTGAGGACGATACAGGGAAGGAGTGTCAGACATGCTCACTGAAACGCAATTGCTACACATTTTGCCGAACGCCCGCCCCGTTGCAGGCGTTTTTCTGTCGGCACTGAACGTCACCCTGCCACGTTGGGAAATCGACAACCCCAAGCGTGTGGCGGCGTTCGTCGCCCAGGTCGGCCACGAGTCCGGCCAGTTCCGCTATGTGAAGGAGCTGGGCAACGACCGCTACCTGGCGCGCTATGACACCGGTAGCCTGGCCTTGCGCCTGGGCAACACGCCGCAGGCCGATGGCGATGGCCAGTTGTACTGCGGGCGCGGCCTGATCCAGGTCACCGGGCGCAACAACTATCAGGCCTGCAGCCGTGCGCTGTTCGGCGACGAGCGCCTGCTGGCGCAACCGCAGTTGCTCGAACAGCCGCGCTGGGCCTGCGAGTCGGCGGCGTGGTTTTGGCATTCGCGTGGGCTCAATGGCCTGGCTGACCGCGGCGAGTTCAATCGCATCACGCGCCATATCAATGGTGGGCTCAATGGGCTGGAGGATCGCCTCAAGCTCTGGGCGCGGGCGCGCGAGGTGCTGTGTTGAGCCGCTTGCAACTGGGCCTCGGTGCATTGCTGATGGTGCTGTGCGTAGCGCTGGCCTGGCAGGTGCAGGGCTGGCGCTACGGGCGGCAACTGGCGCAGCAGGCGCAAGCCCAGGCCGATGCCGAGGCTGCCCGGCTGCTCGCCGAGCGCGGTCAGCGCCAATCCCTCGAACAACGCCTGGAACAAAGTGAAAGCCGTCATTTCAAGGAGTTTGCCGATGCGCAACACGCTCAGGCTCGCCTGCGTGATCGCCTTGCTACTGCCGATCTGCGCCTGTCGGTCCTGGTCGAGCGCGACGCCGCCTGCAACGCAGTGCCTGCCGCCGCCGGCGCCGGCAGCGTGGATCATGCAACCGTACGCGCCGGACTTGAGCCGGCGCATGCTCGACGAATTATCGCCATCACCGATGAAGGGGACCGGGGGTTGATTGCGTTGCGGGCTTGTCAGGATTATGTCCGCAAGCTGTATGCCGATTGATTTTCAAATGTTGTTCAGATGGTGGAACATGGCGCTTCATGGCGCTTCTGGGTATGGGGCGCCAAAATCCGTCGCAGGGAGTGAGCGATAAGGCATGCGAACATGCAAGACGTTGTCCCGTTTATCAGGACCGGCAAGTATCACGCTAGTGAGTTTGTTGCCCATTTTCATTGTTGCGGCGTGGATGTTTCTTTTACCTGCAGGTGATTTTTCATCGCGTTTTGAAAACTTCATCGACTTGCACCTGTTTGGCAGAGTCGGCCCTTGGTCTTCACGCTTTCCTCTGGACTCCAAGGTGATAGCCAATTACGTAGTTATCGCTGCGCCAATTGTTTCCCTGGTGTTGATACTGCATTGGCGTAAGCATCGTTTCCGCCCGGCGGAACCATTGCTGGCCATCAATCGGCGACGCTTCGTGCTGTTGTGCTGCTCGATTGTAGCGATCGCTACGGTGAGCATTTACTACAGCTATTTCAGTTACCTGGACGCCTCCGCAGGGCGCTCCAAATACCGCATATTTGGTGAAAGCCGTGTGCTCTTTCCGGTGTTTGCGGCCATGTTCATGGTGATGTTCGAGTATTCGCTGCTGGCGGCCTATCTCGTGTTCATTCACTACCCCTTGTGGTTGCTCGCGCAGCGTCGTGCCAGCCATTGATCGTGTATTCAGGGGCCTGTTAGGGTGACGACCAGTTTTTGCGAGGAATCTGTCATGGACCCGATCACCGTTCTCTCCACCCGCCTTGGCGAACACCTGCGCCGCTTCAGCGCGCAAGTGACCACCGCCGAATCCTGCACTGGCGGTGGCATCGCCGAGGCCATCACCCGGGTGCCCGGCAGCTCGGCCTGGTTCGAGGCCGGTTACGTAACCTATTCCAATGCCCAGAAAACCCGTCAGCTGAACGTGCCCGAGGCGCTGTTCTCCGAGGTTGGCGCGGTCAGCCAGGAAGTGGTCGAGGCCATGGCCCGTGGCGCCCAGGCCGCCAGCGGCGCACGCTTTGCCGTGGCCGTCAGTGGCGTGGCCGGGCCCGACGGCGGTTCACCGGCCAAGCCGGTGGGGACCGTGTGGCTCGCCTGGGCCGATGGAAATCATGTCAGCAGCGAACGCCGGCACTTCGACGGTGACCGCGAATCGGTACGCCGACAGACGGTGATCGCCGCGTTAGACGGCTTGTTACAGCTTGGCACCGAGTAAATCGACGACAGGGGTTTGCGCGCGCGCCAGCCTGTGGAATAATACTGGCTACTTATACAGGTATTCCGGCCGTCAGGGCCAAGTCGAACACGTGAGGATTTCAATGGACGACAACAAGAAGCGCGCCTTGGCTGCGGCCCTGGGTCAAATCGAACGCCAATTCGGCAAAGGCGCGGTCATGCGCATGGGCGACCACGAGCGCCAGGGCATCCCGGCCATTTCCACCGGCTCCTTGGGCCTGGACATCGCGCTTGGCATCGGCGGTCTGCCAAAAGGCCGTATCGTTGAAATCTACGGCCCGGAGTCCTCGGGTAAAACCACGCTGACCCTGTCGGTCATCGCCGAAGCCCAGAAGAATGGCGCTACGTGCGCCTTCGTCGACGCCGAACACGCCCTCGACCCTGAATATGCCGGCAAGCTGGGCGTCAACGTCGACGACCTGCTGGTCTCGCAGCCGGACACCGGCGAACAGGCCCTGGAAATCACCGACATGCTGGTGCGCTCCAACGCCGTTGACGTAATCATCGTCGACTCCGTGGCTGCACTGGTGCCGAAGGCCGAGATCGAAGGTGAAATGGGCGACATGCACGTCGGCCTGCAGGCCCGTCTGATGTCCCAGGCACTGCGCAAGATCACCGGTAACATCAAGAACGCCAACTGCCTGGTCATCTTCATCAACCAGATCCGCATGAAGATCGGCGTGATGTTCGGTAGCCCGGAAACCACCACCGGTGGTAACGCCCTGAAGTTCTACGCCTCGGTGCGCCTGGACATCCGCCGTACCGGCGCGGTCAAGGAAGGCGACGAAGTGGTCGGCAGCGAAACCCGCGTCAAGATCGTCAAGAACAAGGTCTCGCCTCCGTTCCGTCAGGCCGAGTTCCAGATCCTTTACGGCAAGGGTATCTACCGCAACGGCGAAATCATCGACCTGGGTGTTTCCCAAGGCCTGGTGGAGAAGTCCGGTGCCTGGTACGCCTACCAAGGCAACAAGATCGGCCAGGGCAAGGCCAACGCGGCCAAATACCTGGCAGAAAACCCGGCCATTGGTGCCGAGATCGAGAAGCAAATTCGCGAGAAGCTGCTCAAGGCCGGTGCTGTTGCCGAAGCTGGCAAGGCTGCGGCCGCTGAAGCCGATGCCGACGACATGGCTGACGCCGACGCCGGTTATTGATAGCAGCTGGTATGTCCGCCGTACTTGACACCCCCGTCGCCGTTAGGCGGACAGCCATGGATCTGCTCGCGCGCCGCGAGCATGGTCGCGTCGAGCTGACGCGCAAGTTGCGTCAGCGCGGTGCCCCGGATGAATTGATCGAGCCTGCGCTCGATCGGCTCGCCGAAGAAGGGCTGCTTAGCGAAGCCCGTTATCTCGAGAGTTTCATCCGATACCGTTCTGGCTCCGGCTATGGGCCGGCGCGTATTCGCGAGGAGCTTGGCCAGCGCGGGCTGAATCGAAGTGATATCGAGCAGGCCCTGCGTGAAAGCGAAGTGGATTGGGCAGCGCTGCTGCGGGATACCTGGCAGCGCAAATTCGCCGGGCTTCGCCCCCAGGATCCTCGAAGTCGCGCCCAGCAGACTCGGTTTCTCGCCTACCGCGGTTTCCCCATGGACATGATCGGTAGGTTGCTCAGCGGCCGGGATCTGGATGATTACTAGTCAAATGGCCTCATCGCTGGCACGCCAGCGATGAGGCCATTTGCTTTATCACGCAAATTACCCTTCAGCTGACCTTCAGCGCCTCCCGAGCCCGCTGGGTAGTATGCATCGGCTCCGGTTTGGCCCAGTTTTCCGGCAAGTTGATGAAATCGACCAGTTCCCGCAGTCGCCCCTGGTCACGGCCATTGAAGGCAAACGTCAGCCGCGTCAGATGGTTGAAGTTACCCACCTCGTGCTCGGCACCGCTGTCGGCGTGTTGGTGATACCGGCCACTCAGGCGCAAGTCAGCAAACCCCTCCTGAATGTCCTGCAGTGCGGCCTCGCTGAGCCGATGGTGCATGCGGATCACGAACTGGTTCTTCAGCCAGCGGCTGGAGTGATAGTTGCTGTAGAACTGGTTGATTTCCTCGACGGCCTCATCGGCGCTGTGCACCAGCCGCAGCAGCTTCAAGTCACTGGGCAGGATGTAGCGGTTTTCTTCGAGCTGGCGGCTGATAAACGCCAGGCAGTCGCGCCAGAACGTGCCACCCGGTGAGTCCAGCAGTACCACCGGCACCAGTGGGCTCTTGCCGGTCTGGATCAGCGTCAGTACTTCAAGCGCTTCATCCAGGGTGCCGAAGCCGCCGGGGCAGAGCACCAGTGCATCGGCCTCCTTGACGAAGAACAGCTTGCGAATGAAGAAGAAGTGGAACGGCAGCAGCTTGTCGGTGCCATCCACCGTGGCATTGGCATGCTGCTCGAAGGGCAAGGTGATGTTGAAGCCCAGGCTATGGTCACTGCCAGCGCCTTCGTGGGCGGCCGCCATGATGCCGCCGCCAGCCCCGGTAATGACCATCAGTTCGGAGCGGGCGAGGGTCGCCCCCAGTTCACGGGCCAGGGCGTACATCGGGTGTTCCACGGGGGTGCGTGCCGAGCCGAACACGGTGACCTTGCGTCGCCCCCGGTAGCGCTGGAGCATGCGGAACGAGTGGTCCAGCTCGCGCAAGGCCTGCAAGGTGATCTTGGCGCTCCAGCGGTCGCTGTCGTCGTGGGCCATGCGCAAGACCGTGAGCATCATGTCGCGATATAGCGGCAGGTTGGGGCTGTCCGGCGCGACCAGTTGCAGTTGCTGGTCGATCTTGCTCAGGTCGATGCCGTGGTCCCTGAAGTGATTGAACAAGTGTTCATTCGATTGGTAAGGCATTCAACGTCTCCTTCTGCAGCAAAACCTCTGACCGGGCCGATGCTGTGGCCCGGCCGCGACACTACGTGTGTCGCTGGCTGCCGTGACTCGAGTGTGCATCCCGAGCATTGCAGTAGCCCTTCAAGACCGTGGACGGGAGTGACAGTCCGGCTAGGCGTTTTTCGGGCCTTCGCTATCAATCTAGACCTTTGCGCCTGATCGTGCAGGCGCGAACACAGCGGCCACTCGTCGGCCGGCGACCAGCTCCGGTGAGGGTTTGGTTAACTGGAGAAGCGAAACGTGTCGATGCAGGAGGTGGCGGTATGCATCGCTTGGTCATCGAGGTAGACCGGCAGCTGTACCAGCAGCTGGAACATGCAGCCCAGGATCACCATGTGAGCCTGGAAACAGAGTGTCGTCGCAGGCTCGCAGCGCTTGAGTGCCAGTCCCGCTACCTGCAGGCACTGCTGGCAGATATGCGCGCCGACGAAGAGTCGCGGCGCGCCGAGGGAGAGCGAGTTACCTAGTCACTTCTTCTTGTTGCCAGCGGTGCAGCTGGCAGCATCGAAGGCCTGGTCCATGACCGGCTGATTGGTCTTGTACACGGTGAAGCGATAGACCATCACCGCACCTTTGGACATCAGGTTTCGGAAACCACTGTTGCGGCAGACGCTGTCGCCCAACTGGCTGCGGACTTGGGCCGGATTTTGTTGCATGCGTGCGGCATGCTCGGCACGTACGCTGAGGTGGTTGACCAGCGCCTTGCCTTCAACGGTGTAGCCCTGATCGAGAATGTCTTCGTTGATGGCGCGAGGGGTGCCGACACTGCTTTCCGTGGCGACCTTCTGCAGCAGCTTGTTGAGCTCGAACTCCTGCTTGGAGGCAGCCTGGGCTGCCAGTGGCAGGGTGAGCAGCAGGCTCAGGGTCGGGACGATAAGACGCAGCATGAATCTCTCCTGGTTCGATGACTGGCGCTTTGACATGCGCCGGCGGCGGGCGTTCCATGAAACCCGCTGCAACGCAGGCAAATTCACGGTGGCCAATGGCGCCGATTATAAGGGGCGGTTGGTTGTGCTGCACGGCCAAATGGCGCCTGCTCTGGTAGACTGGCGTTTTGCACCTTCCGAGTCCTTGCAGTGTCCAGTCACAACCCGTCCACAGGCTTGCCAGCATGAGCCACGCGGTAGCACGCCTGCGTGCCGAGCGCCTGGCACGCAGCATCAAGCCTTTTATTGCCCGTGGTTCACGCGCCGAGCGTTGCCCCGATTGCCGGGTGATCGCCACCCATTGCCTGTGTGCGTGGAAGCCCAAGGTGCAGGCCGACTCCGGCGTGTGCCTGATCATGCATGACACCGAGCCATTGAAGCCGACCAACACTGGCTGGCTGATCGCCGACCTGATCGAAGACACAAGCGCCTTTGGCTGGCTACGCACGTCGGTGGACGAAGGCCTGCTGGCGTTGCTCGACGACCCGCAGTGGCAGCCCTACATCGTCTTCCCTGGCGAGTTCGTCGCCGAGGAGCGGGTGGTCAGCGAGGTCGTCCGCGAACCGGGCAAGCGCCCGTTGTTCATCCTGCTCGATGCCACCTGGACCGAAGCCCGCAAGATGTTCCGCAAGAGTCCGTATCTCGATCGCTTCCCGGTGCTTAGCTTGCAAGCCGAGCAGATGTCGCGCTATCGCTTGCGCCGGTCCAAGCGTGACGATCATTTCTGCACCGCCGAAGTCGCTGCCATGTGCCTGGACCTGGCGGGTGACAACCAGGCTTCCCAGGCGCTGGATGCTTACCTCGACGTGTTCAGCCTGCATTACCTCAGTGGCAAGCGTCGCCTGCCGCTGGATGATCAGGACGACACCCACCAGCGTTTGCATACCTTCCTATAGTCCAAAGGGCATAAGTCTCACTTTGGTTCATAATGACGGGGCTGGCAGCCAGGGTGGGCGAGGCGGCAGGGTAGTTGGCTTGACCACCTCCAGCCGTGCTCGGCATCCTTGGCGCCGATTCCCCGCCAGGCGCTTCACTACCCCGCATGCGCCTGGCACAGAACAGGATCCATAGATCGATGGCCACATACGAAATCCTGATAGCCGATGACCACCCGCTGTTTCGTAGCGCTCTGCGCCAGGCCGTTACCCTCGGCCTGGGCCCCGATGTGCGCCTGGTTGAAGTGGCGAGCATCGCCGAACTGGAAACCCGCCTGAGCGAAAAAGCCGACTGGGACCTGGTCCTGCTGGACCTGAACATGCCGGGAGCCTATGGCTTCTCCGGGCTGGTCCTGCTGCGCGGCCAGTACCCGCAAATTCCGGTGGTAATGGTCTCGGCGCAGGAAGAGGCCGCCGTAGTGGTCAAGTCCCGCGAGTTCGGTGCCAGCGGCTTCATTCCGAAGTCCAGCGGCCTTGAAGTCATTCAGGATGCCGTGAGAAAAGTGCTTGACGGCGATGTCTGGTGGCCACCTCAAGCCTTCGAGAAGGTCGACGTCTCGGCCGAGGCGAAGGCCGCCAGCGAAGGCCTTGCCAGCCTCACCCCACAGCAGTTCCGCGTGCTGACCATGGTCTGCGAAGGTTTGCTGAACAAGCAGATCGCCTATGAACTGAGTGTGTCGGAAGCGACCATCAAGGCCCATGTAACCGCCATCTTCCGCAAGCTGGGCGTGCGCACCCGTACCCAGGCGGCGCTGTTGCTGCAACAACTTGAATCGGTTGCCAGCAGCTGACAACGCCTGGATTCACGCTTTTTTGACCCGTGCCGCACTAGTCTGCTGGCCTTTCTGTTGTGAAGTGACTCACATGACATCGCCATTCAAGGGCCAGACCGGCCTGAAACGCATCTTCAACGCCGCCGGCTATTCGCTGGACGGTCTGCGCGCCGCCTTCAAGGGCGAGGCCGCCTTCCGCCAGCTGGTACTGCTCAACGTACTGCTGATCCCGATCGCCTTCTGGCTGCCGGTGAGCCGTGCCGAGCGGGCAATCATGATCGCCGTGTGCCTGCTCGGCCTGATCGTTGAGCTGTTCAACTCGGCAGTGGAAGCAGCCATCGACCGCATCTCGCTGGAGCGCCACCCGTTGTCGAAGAACGCCAAGGACATGGGCAGCGCCGCGCAACTGGTGGCGCTGACCATGGTCGCGCTGGTATGGGGTGTGATTCTGCTTTAAGCGATCGGTGGCAAGACGATCTCGTCACTGCGGGTAAAGCCCGCAGTGAAGTTACGGCACAGCTCCAGGAATTCACGCATCGCCGAGGTCTGGTATTTCTGCTTGTGCCAGATGAAGTAGAACTGGCGCATCAGGTCCAGCTCCGGCGTCTCCACCGGTACCAGGCTGCCGCGGCGGAAGGCATCGCGCAGGGCCAGGCGGGAAATACAGCCGATACCCAGCCCCGACTCCACGGCACGCTTGATCGCCTCAGTATGTTCCAGCTCCAGGCGGATGTTGAGGCTGGTGCGGTGATGGCGCATGGCCTGGTCGAAGGTCAGGCGTGTGCCAGAACCCTGTTCGCGCAAGATCCAGGCCTCTTGCGACAGAGCTTCGACATCGGCGCGTCCGGCCTTGGCCAGTGGATGTTGCGGAGCACAGAACACCACCAGCTCGTCCTCGACCCACGGCTGCACCTCCAGGTCCGGGTGGTTGCAGTCACCTTCGATCAGACCCAGATCAATTTCGTATTGCGCAACCTGGTGCACGATATGCGCAGTGTTCTGCACATGCAGCTTGACCTGGCTCTCCGGGTGTACCTGCATGAAGCTGCCGATCAGCAGGGTGGCCAGGTAATTGCCGATGGTCAGTGTGGCACCGACCGCAAGGGAGCCGAAGCCGGACTTGCCATTGAGCAGGTCTTCGATTTCCTTGGCCTGGTCGAGCAGGGCGACGGCCTGGGGCAGCAATTGATGGCCCAAGGCATTGAGCGCCAGGCGCTTGCCGGCGCGGTCGAACAGCTGGCAGCTCGATTGCCGCTCAAGTTCGGTGATGGAAGTGCTTGCCGCCGACTGTGAAAGCGCGAGCACGCTGGCAGCCCGCGACACACTCTGGTGCTGGGCCACGGCGACGAATACCTGGAGCTGACGAAGTGTAAATCGCATATCTATATAACCGATAACACATATCTTGATAATTCAGTTAACAGATATTCTCGCTGCCCCTAAACTATCGCGCAACTGCGCGTCTTGCGCGCTGCGTTTTCTTCAGGAGCCCCATCGATGAGCAACATGAACCACGAACGTGTCCTCAGTGTGCACCACTGGAACGACACCCTGTTCAGCTTCAAGTGCACCCGCGACCCGGGCCTGCGCTTCGAGAACGGTCAGTTCGTGATGATCGGCCTGCAGCAGGACAGCGGCCGTCCGCTCATGCGCGCCTATTCCATCGCTTCGCCGAACTGGGAAGAGCACCTGGAGTTCTTCAGCATCAAGGTCCCGGACGGCCCGCTGACCTCGCAGCTGCAGCACCTGAAGGAAGGCGACGAGATCATCATCAGCAAGAAGCCAACCGGCACCCTGGTCCTCGACGACCTGAAACCGGGCAAGCACCTGTACCTGCTGAGCACCGGCACTGGCCTGGCGCCGTTCATGAGCGTCATCCAGGACCCGGAAACCTACGAGCGCTTTGAAAAAGTGATCCTGGTTCACGGTGTGCGTTACGTCAATGAAGTGGCCTACCGCGAGTTCATCACCGAGCACCTGCCGCAGAACGAGTTCTTCGGTGAGTCGGTCCGTGACAAGCTGATCTACTACCCGACCGTGACCCGCGAGCCATTCGAAAACCAGGGCCGCCTGACCGACTTGATGCGCAGCGGCAAGCTGTTCAGCGATATCGGCCTGCCACCGATCAACCCGGAAGACGACCGCGCGATGATCTGCGGCAGCCCGAGCATGCTCGACGAGACCAGCGAAGTGCTCGACAGCTTCGGCCTGAAGGTCTCCCCGCGCATGCGCGAGCCGGGTGACTACCTGATCGAGCGTGCATTCGTCGAGAAGTAAGACGAACGCAGCAACGAAAAAACGCAGACCCGGGTCTGCGTTTTTTTATGCCTGCAAGATGGTGATTTTCAGCCTTCCCGAACGACTTCCAGCACCTGGATCTGATCCGGTTGCGGGTAATGCCAGCGGACCTGCACATCCCAGAACTTCACCCCGTATACCCGTTCCGGCGGTGGCACCTGATAAGCCGGGCGCGGGTCCTGCGCCAGGCATTGTTCGATCAGTTCCACCAGCGGTTCGCCAAGGCGCAGCCCATGTGCGTGGGCCTGGGGCAGGGCGCTGTCGCTCCAGCCAACGGCAATCGCGACCGGCGCATCACTTGCCATCAGGTTGCTTGCCCCGGCCACGCTGTCGGCGTACGGGACATAGGGTTTGATGTCCAGTACCGGCGTTCCGTCCAGCAGGTCGATCCCGGACAGCAACAGGCGCCCTGGTTCCACGCCCTCCAGGCGTACCACCGATTGGCCGATGCCGTTGGGGCGATGGGTGGCGCGGGTGGCGAACACGCCCATGCTCTTGTTGCCGCCCAGGCGTGGCGGGCGCACTTTCAGGCGCGGTTTGTCTTCCAGGGCCTGGTGGAACAGGAACAGCAACCAGACATGGCTGACCTGCTCCAGCCCGGCCACCGCATCGCCCTGATCGAACGGCGGCAGTAGTTCCAGCACCCCGCGGGCAGCTGGCGCCAGCTGCGGCTGGCGCGGGATGGCAAACTTCTCCTTGAAGCAGGAGCGGACGATGCCGACCGGTGCAACGGTATGCTGCATGGTCACTCAGCCGCGCACGCGCAGGGTCAGGCCCTTGAGGAAGTTGCGCAGCAGCTGGTCGCCGCACGGGCGATAGTTGTCATGCCCGACCTTGCGGAACAGCGCGCTCAGTTCAGGCTTGGACACCGGGAAATTGACCGTCTTGAGGATGGCGTGCAGGTCTTCTTCCTTGAGCTCGAAGGCCACCCGCAATTTTTTCAGGATCGTGTTATTGGTCACCGGCAGCTCGACCGGCTGTGGCGGGCGGCTGTCGTCCTTGCCACGGCGGTGGATCACCAGGCCGTCGAGGAAGTGCGCCATGACCCGCTCCGGGCAACGCACAAAACCGGCTTCGTCTTCCTTCTTCAAGTAGGTGGCCAGTACGATCGGGTTAACTTCGAGGCCGGACAGCGCGATGATTTCGGCCATCTTGGCGTCGTTCACCTTGAGCATGTAGCGCAAGCTGCGTAGGACATCGTTGTGGTTCATTGCTGCAAAATCCTGTTCAGTAGCCACGCCGGGGCGTGGCGCATTGCTTAGAAACGTTCGGTGGCTGCCAGGTAACGCCACTGCCCCACGGGCAGCTTGCCCATTGATACACCGCCCAGGCGAATGCGGCGCATGCCCAGCACTTCCAGGCGCAGGTAGGCACACAGCTCGCTGATCTGCCCGGGTTGCGGGTTTTTCACGACCAGGCGCAAGTGGGTTTCGTTCTGCCAGCTGGCCTTGGCCTTGGGCAGTTCCCGGTCATTACGCGTCGCACCGCGCGCCAGGCGCTCCAAGGCCTGAGGCGTGGTCTCACCGCGCACTTCGATGATGTACTCCTGCTCCATGCGGCGCAGGTCGGCGTCGATCTTGCGGGTGACGCGCCAGTCCTGGGTGAACACCTGCAGGCCGGTGGCGCCACGTTCCAGCGGCGCCAGGCTGGTCAGGCGGGCAAAGTGCCCGTGCAGGGGCCGTACGCCTTCGCGGTGGGCCTCGCTGAGGTTGCCCATGTTCATGCTGGCGCGGGCGGTTTCGCTGTCGATACCGGCCGCTTGGTGCATCAGCAGGGTGACGGGGTCCAATGCCTCGGCGCGTGCTCCCGGCAGCAGTTCGACGCGCTGGTCGTCGACCTTGAACTGAGGTTGCTCGACCACCACGCCATCGACCGTGACCCAGCCTCCTTCGATGTACAGCTCGGCCTCGCGGCGGGAGCAACCAAGCTGCTCGATGAGGCGTTTGGACAGGCGGACGGGTTCGGACATGGGGCAATTCGCAAGGCAGGGAAAGACCTACATTGTACCTGCCTGTGCGCGGTTGATGATGGGAATCTGTGTCAAATGCGCCGTTTTGGACGCAGACTACGGCATATTCGGACGCCGCCCTAAGGCGCTGTAGGAATCAGCCTCATGTGCAGAAGGGGATAGGGCTGCCCCAAGCCATCCGTTTCCGAGCGGCCGACCACTTCGAAGCCTTCGTGCAAGTAGAAGCCCAGGGCTTGCGGGTTCTGTTCGTTGACGTCCAGGCGTTCGGCATTCAATTCGTCGATTGCATAACGCAGCAGTCGCTGGCCAACGCCCTTGCCGCGGTATTCCGGTGCGACGAACAGCATGTGCACGCAGCCGTTGGCGACACCGGCAAAGCCGCAGATTCGCTGGCGATCCTTGCAACAGATCAGCATCACGGCGTCGAGGTAGCGGCGAAGCACTTGTTCGCGCAGCAACAGGATGTAGGCCTCGGGAAGGAAGTCATGGGTCGCGCGCACCGACTCATCCCAGATCTGCACCAGCTCGCTGTAGTCGCTGTAGCGCGGGGTGTGCAGCGTCAGAGCCAAATGCATGCCGGTGTTCCTCCTGAGCGATAGAGCAAACATAGCAGGCCAACCACTGGTCGGCTTCTGCGTGCACGGCTTGAAGCCTGGGACGCGGAGGTCTATTAATTATGCGTGGGAAAAATTCCCACGCAAAGAAAAGAAAGAACTTACAACAGATTCCCGGCTTGATTTGGCGTTCTCATGGCGAAGACCTGGAGACGGAAAATGCAAATCCACATGCTGTTCAAAAAAGCTCTATTGGCGGTTGCCGTTGCAAGCGTGCTGTCGACGGCCATCGTTTTGGTTCCAGATTCGATTTCTCATGGCTCCAGCGCCTATGCCAAGGATGGTGGCGGTGGCGGTGGCGGTGGCGGTGGTGGCGGTCACGGCGGTGGCGGTGGAAGCGGTGGCGGTGGTGGTCACGGCGGTGGCGGTGGAAGCGGTGGCGGTGGTGGTCACGGCGGTGGCGGTGGAAGCGGTGGCGGTGGTGGCCACGGCGGTGGTGGCGGTGGTGGTGGCCACGGCGGCGGTGGAAGTGGTGGCGGCGGCAGCGGTGGCGGCCATGCCGGTAACAGTGGCAGCGGCCATGGTGAAGCAGGCCTGGGCCACGATGGCAATTCAAACTCCGGACGCAGCAGCAGCCATGCTGAAAGGGGTGATGACCATGGCAATCACGTTGGCGGTGAGCCCGGCGACGATCATGGCAATCACGTTGGCGGCGAACCCGGTGACGATCATGGCAATCATGTTGGCGGTGAGCCCGGTGATGATCATGGCAATCATGTTGGCGGTGAACCTGGCGACAATCATGGCAATCACGTTGGTGGTGAACCTGGTGACGATAACGGCAACCATGTGGGTCGCGAACAAGGTGATGACCGCGGTGCTCATGCCGCCGGCGAAGTCGGCGATGACAACAGCAGGAGCTGACTGGCAATGAACAGCCCATACAAGACCCAGGGGACGGGTTTTGTATGAGCGGGTCTCGGGCAGTGAGACCCTATCACGCGTTTGCAGTGAGGGCTGACAGCTTTTTCTCATCCTCTGCGGGAAGTAGTTACGATTCGTGCGGGATGTTTTCCCGCATCGTATGCTGGGTTCAACTGTCAAGGAATGCGCTCCATGCAATCGCCCTCTATCCCCCCGTCCATGTTGAGCGCACTGCGCAGGGTCATGCGGCCCCTGGTGCGCCTGATGCTGCGCAAAGGGGTGACCTATACGATGTTCACCGACGTACTCAAGGAAGTCTTCGTCGATGTAGCTCATCGCGAGTTTCGCCTGGACGACAAGGTGCCGACAGACAGCCGTATCAGCCTGCTTACCGGCGTGCATCGCAAGGATGTCCGGCGGCTGCGAAGTGAAAATGACGCGACTGACGCTGAGCTGCCGGAAAACATCACTTTAGGCGCGCAGCTGGTGAATGTATGGACCACCAGCCCACCGTTCTGCTCCGAGGCCGGGCAGGCGCTGGCGCTGCCACGGCTAGCCAGCGTTGGCGGCGATTGCTCTTTCGATGCCCTGGTGGCGAAGATCAGTACCGACATCCGTGGGCGGGTGGTACTGGATGAGTGGCTGCGCCTGGGCATCGTTCGCCTCGATGATCAGGATTGCGTTCACCTCGAAGCCCAGGCATTCGTTCCGCAGAAAGGCTTTGAAGAGAAAGCCGCGTATTTTGGCCACAACCTGCATGACCACGCCTGCGCAGCGGTGCATAACCTCAGTGGCGAAGGCCTGCCGTTTTTCGAACGCAGCGTGCACTACGATGCCCTGACCTTGGCCAGCGTCGGCACGCTGCGTGAAGCGGTCTCCAAGGATGGCATGCAAACCTTGCTGGCTTTTAGCCGGTTGGCTGCCGAGCTGGAAAACACCGACGTGCCGAGCCATGAGGAACGCCAGCGCATTACCGTCGGGCTGTATTTCTACACTGAAGCCACCGACCCCGATTCGTCGAAGACAGCCGACTCATGACCCCCCTCGCGCGCTGCCTCAGCCTCGTCGCACTTGCCCTGGGTTTCGGGCTGAACCTGGTGGCGCCTGCCGAAGTAATTGCAGCACCGGTTTGTGTCAGCCGTGATGAAGTGGGTATGGCTGGGGCTACGGGCATGCAGTTTCCGGGGGGCACCGGTGGTACAGGCGCCAGAACCGGCGGAGTTGGCGGAACCGGCGTGCGCAGTGATAACGGCGGGGTGGGTGGCACGGGGGCGCCGCTCCCGCAGCGCCCCGGCGGAACGGGCGGTACTGGCGCGGTGGCGGAGGGTGTAGACGGTACCTTTATCGATCATGGCCATGGCGGCGTGGGCGGTAGCGGTGCCCCGATCCAGCGCCCGGGCGGTACCGGTGGCACGGGGATCGTCGGCACCATCACCGGGTTCGCTTCGATCTGCGTCAACGGCCAGGAAGTGCACTACGGCAAGGATGTACCTGTGAGTGAAAACGGTGCCCCTGCCAGCAGCGCTCATCTGGCGATCGGCCAGGTTGTCGCGGTGGAGGCCTATGGCACACAGCGCGGCCTGCAAGCCGGGCGCATCGCGATTCTCAACGTTTACGAGGGGCCGGTGACGGCGCTGCCGAATGCTTCGGGGCCACTGCGGGTCATGGGGCAACCTGTGCGCCTTGCCGCCGGGGCTCGCGTGGCTGAAGGGCTGCGCCCCGGCGAGCCGGTCAGGGTCAGCGGCATGCGCGATGCGGCAGGTGAAGTGGTGGCTAGCCGTATCGAGCGGGCGCCAGGGCTCCGGGAGGCCAGTGCCATCGGAACTGTCGATCGCCCAGGCAGCCTGCAGGGGCTGAAGCTGGGGACGCGCGTGGCGCCGGCGCGGGAAATGCTGGTGCGCGGCCAATGGACCGGGAACCAGCTGGAAGTCGCGCAAACCCGCGCTGACCCGAGCCTGCCGTTTGCCGGCAGAGTGCAGACTGCGGTGATCGAGGGGCTGGTGCAGCGCACTCAGGCGCATCAGCTGGTAGTCGGCGGCATCAACGTGACGCTGGGGCAGGATACTGTGATGGTCGGCAAGCAGCCTGCAGCCATTGCGCTTGATCAACGGGTGCGGATAAGCGGTGTATTCAGTGCCACGCACGAGCTACGGGCCTCCCGCATCGAGTTCGATGATGACCGCGGCGACCGTGCGGACAGAGGGCATTCCGGGCGTAACAGCGAGCACGGTACCAGCGGCTCGGGCAGCTCGAGCAACAGTGGCCAGGGTGAGCGTGGCGCCTCCAGCAGCCGCAGCGAAGACAGTGACGATCACAGTGGACGGAGTTCGATCAGCGAGTCCAGTGGCCATGACAGCGTTGAAAGTGAGGACAGGTCTGGAAAGTCAGGGCATGTCGACAGCGTGGAGCAGCGCGAGACCAGCAACAGTGGCAGCTCCGACCGGGTGGAGAAGGTCGAGCATGTTGAAAAAGTTGAGCTCGAAAAAGTCGAGAAGGTGGAAAAGGTCGAGAAAGTAGAGAAAGTCGAAAAGCCCGAGAAAGTCGAGAAGGTGGAGAAAGTCGAAAAGGTCGAACGGCCTGAGAAAGTCGAAAAGGTGGAAAAAGTCGAGAAGGTCGAAAGACCTGAGAAAGTCGAGAAGGTCGAAAGACCTGAGAAAGTCGAGAAGGTGGAAAAAGTCGAAAAGGTCGAAAAGCCTGAAAAAGTCGAGAAAGTTGAAAAAGTAGAGAGAGTCGAAAAGCCCGAAACGGTAGAAAAAGTCGAGAAGGTCGAAAAAGTAGAGCATCCGGAGCGGTCCGGGCATTAGGCAACTAGGCTGGGTAAGTCCGATCACACTTCCCGACGGAACCCGAGGTGCAGATGAGACCCGCGCTCCCTCTTTTCGCCTGTCTGCTGTCCTTTACCGGTGCGTCGGTCCAGGCCGACACTTTCAGCGCCTCCATTGGCATGGACTATTCGAGTGGCGACTATGGCACGGGCACCACTTCGGAAATCTGGTACGTCCCCGTGGTCGGCAAGTATGAAACCGGCCCCATGACCTACAAGGTCACTGTGCCTTGGCTGCGCATCACCAACCCTGAAGTAGGCCCCAATGGTGACCCCTTGCCCGGCGGATGCCATGCGGTGGAGAGCGGGCTGGGCGACACGGTTGCCAGCGCCGACTACGCACTGCTCGACGGCAGTGACGGCGGCCTCATGCTGGACTTCATCGGCAAGGTCAAATTCCCCACTGCAGATGAAAAACAGTGCCTGGGCACCGGCGAGTACGACTATGCCGGCCAGGTCGATATCGCCCAGGCATTCGGCCCGGTGACCGGCTTCGCAACTCTGGGCTGGAAGAAGTTCGGCGATCCCCCAGGCAGCGACTTCAGGGATCCGATCTTTACCAGCCTGGGCTTTGCCATTCCTGTGGCAAAAGGCACCTCGGCGGGCGCCTCGTACGACTGGCGGCAAAAAGTCGTTTCGACAGGCTCGGAGATCCAGGAACTGACCCTGTTCCTGACCCACAAGCTCAACCGGGAATGGAAGATTCAACTGTATGCAGTCAAGGGCTTTTCCGATGCCAGCCCTGATGCAGAAGGTGGGTTGATGGTGTTTCACACCTTCTGACAAAAAAGCCCCCGCCCGGGTATTCCTCGTTGGGAATACCGGGCAGGGGCTTTTTGATGTGCAGGCTGCCTTAAACGGGCTCGGCCCACATGTCGTATTCGTCGGCATCCACCACGCGGCAACGCACTTTATCGCCCGGCTTGAAGCCGTGGTTACCGTCGATGAACACGCTGCCGTCGATTTCCGGGGCATCGAAGAAGCTGCGGCCAACCGAACCCTGCTCCTCGACTTCGTCGATCAGCACTTCGATTTCCTTGCCGATGCGCATTTGCAGGCGGGCGGCGCTGATGGCCTGCTGGTGCGCCATGAAGCGGTCCCAGCGGTCCTGCTTGACGTCATCCGGCACTTCTTCCAGGCCCAGGTCATTGGCCGGGGCACCTTCGACTGGCGAGTACTGGAAGCAGCCGACGCGGTCGAGCTGGGCTTCGGTGAGCCAGTCCAGCAGGTACTGGAAGTCTTCCTCGGTCTCGCCAGGGAAACCGACGATGAAAGTCGAGCGGATCACCAGCTCGGGGCATTTCTCGCGCCAGTTCTTGATGCGTGCCAGGGTACGGTCTTCGAAGGCTGGGCGCTTCATCGACTTGAGTACCTTGGGGCTGGCGTGCTGGAACGGGATGTCCAGGTACGGCAGGATCTTGCCGGCGGCCATCAGCGGGATCACGTCATCGACGTTCGGGTACGGGTAGACGTAGTGCAGGCGCACCCAGGCACCCAGGCTGCTCAGTGCTTCGCACAGTTCGAGCATGCGGGTCTTGACCGGGCGGCCGTTCCAGAAGTCGGTCTTGTATTTGACGTCGACACCATAGGCGCTGGTGTCCTGGGAAATGACCAGGATTTCCTTGACGCCGGCCTTGACCAGGCGCTCGGCCTCGCTCAGCACTTCACCGACCGGGCGGCTGACCAACTTGCCACGCATCGACGGGATGATGCAGAAGCTGCAGCTGTGGTTGCAGCCTTCGGAAATCTTCAGGTAGGCGTAGTGGCGCGGGGTCAGTTTGACACCCTGTGGCGGTACCAGATCGATCAGCGGGTTGTGGTCCTGGCGGGGCGGCACCACTTCGTGCACGGCGTTGACCACCTGCTCGTACTGTTGCGGGCCGGTCACCGACAGCACGCTCGGGTGCACGTCACGGATATTGCCTTCGTCGACACCCATGCAGCCGGTGACGATGACCTTGCCGTTTTCCTTGATCGCTTCACCGATGACTTCGAGCGACTCGGCCTTGGCGCTGTCGATGAAGCCGCAGGTGTTGACCACCACTACATCGGCGTCCTCGTAGGTGGGCACGACTTCATAGCCTTCCATGCGCAGCTGGGTCAGGATGCGCTCGGAATCGACCAGGGCCTTGGGGCAACCCAGGCTGACGAAACCAACCTTGGGGGTGGCGGGAGTGGTGGACATGACTAACCTCGGTATTGAATGCAGTTCGCCCTGCCGCAGTCGGGGGCGATCTTGACGGGCGCTTTCGGCGCCTCTGATCAAAAAGTGCGCAATTCTAGCGAGCGCACGGTCGCTTGACCAGCAGAAAAGCGACGAACGCTGCGCTATGCTTCGCGCCATTGCGCCGGGGCTTATGCATGCCCCTGACGCAGGCGTGAATTCTACCGGCCTTCAAGGCCATCTGCGGGAGTGTTCGATGGTTCAGGCAAGCAGTCACGCCGAAGGCGGGCACGCGGGGAAGCAGGGTGCGACACGGTCGCTGGGGTTGCTCGTGGCAGCGGTCGGGGTGGTGTATGGCGATATCGGTACCAGCCCCTTGTATACCCTCAAAGAAGTCTTTACCGGCGGTTACGGGGTGCCGGTCAACCATGATGGCGTGCTGGGAATCCTCTCGCTGATCCTCTGGTCTCTGCTGTGGGTGGTGTCGTTCAAGTACGTGATGTTCATCCTGCGCGCCGACAACCAGGGCGAGGGCGGTACCATGGCATTGACCGCGCTGGCGCGGCGGGCCACGGCGGCTTACCCGCGGCTGCGTTCGCTGATGGTCGTCTGCGGCCTGATCGGCGCCTCGCTGTTCTACGGTGACAGCATGATCACCCCGGCGGTATCGGTGTTGTCCGCCGTAGAGGGCATGGGCCTGGCCTTTGAAGGTATCGACCACTGGGTGGTACCGATTTCGCTGGTGGTGCTGGTGGCCTTGTTTCTGGTGCAGAAGCACGGTACCGACAAGATCGGCAAGCTGTTCGGCCCGATCATGGTGGTCTGGTTCCTCGCGCTCGCTGCGCTGGGGGCCCATGGCATCTCCCAGAGCCCGGAAGTGCTCAAGGCGTTCAACCCTGGCTGGGCGGTGAATTTCTTCGTCGTGCACCCGGGCATCGGCGTGGCGGTTCTCGGCGCGGTGGTGCTGGCGCTGACCGGCGCCGAGGCGCTGTATGCCGACATGGGGCACTTCGGGCGCAAGCCGATTGCCCGCGCCTGGTTCGCCCTTGTGCTGCCGGCACTGGTGCTCAATTACTTTGGCCAGGGCGCGATTTTGCTGCAGAACCCCGACGCCGCCCGCAACCCGTTCTACCTGCTGGCGCCAGGCTGGGCGCTGCTGCCAATGGTCGGGCTGGCGACCATGGCCACGGTCATCGCCTCGCAGGCCGTGATTTCCGGGGCCTTCTCCCTGACCCGCCAGGCCATCCAGCTGGGCTATATCCCGCGCATGCAGATCCAGCACACCTCCAGCGACGAGCAGGGGCAGATCTACATCGGTGCGGTGAACTGGACACTGATGGTCGGCGTGGTGCTGCTGGTGATCGGCTTCGAGTCCTCCGGCGCCCTGGCGGCGGCTTACGGTGTGGCCGTGACCGGGACCATGCTGATGACCACCATCCTGGTGTCGTCGGTGATGCTGCTGCTGTGGAAATGGCCACCGGTGCTGACGGTGCCGATCCTGGTCGGTTTCCTCTTCGTCGATGGGCTGTTCTTTGCTGCCAACGTGCCGAAGATTGTCCAGGGGGGTGCCTTCCCGGTGCTGGCAGGCGGCGTGCTGTACCTGCTGATGAGCACCTGGAAGCGCGGCAAGCAGATCCTGGTGGAACGGATTGATGAAGGCGGGCTGCCGCTGCCGGTGTTCATCAGCAGTATCCGTGTGCAGCCGCCGCATCGAGTAGAAGGCACGGCGGTATTCCTGACGGCGCGGGCAGATGCGGTGCCTCATGCGCTGTTGCACAACATGCTGCATAACCAGGTGCTGCACAGCCAGGTGGTGCTGCTGACAGTGGTCAGTGAAGACCGCCCTCGGGTGCCGGAGCACGAACGTTTCGAGGTCGAGGCCTATGGTGATGGCTTCTTCCGCGTGTTGCTGCACTTCGGCTTCATGGACGAGCCGGACGTGCCGGCGGCATTGAGGCTGTGTCACCTGGACGAGCTGGATTTCAGCCCGATGCGTACCACCTACTTCCTCAGCCGGGAAACGGTGATTGCGTCGCGTCTGGAGGGGATGTCGCGCTGGCGGGGCAACCTGTTCGCTTTCCTGCTGAAGAATGCCAACGGTAACTTGCGCTTCTTCAACTTGCCGTTGAACCGGGTGATCGAGCTGGGTACCCAGGTCGAGATCTGAAGAATTGGGGCCGCAATGCGGCCCCTTTCATTGTCAGTTCTGTGCGGCGACGCTGGACTTACCCTGACGGGTCTCGATCTCGTCGATCAGGCGCTTGGCCAGCGCCGGGTAGTTCTCGTCGAAGTGGTGGCCGCCTGGCAGCTTCATGCGCTCACCCACCGCAGTCTTGTCGGTGCAGCCGCTCTCGTCGGTCTCTTCGATACCGTACACGCAGACCACCTTGGACGCCGGCAGCTTGGCCATCTCCGGCCCGGTAGGCGCTTCCTGGCCTTCCTTGCCCAGCCAGCCCTCAACCTCGATCTCGAAGCTGCCGCTACGGGCGAACGCCAGCAGCACGACCGCGTCGATACGCTGCTGGTCTTCGGCCGGCAGGCGGTTGTAGATGGCCGGCAGCACGTCGGCGCCGAACGAATAGCCGGTCAGCACGAAACGCTTGGTGCCCCACTTCTGGCGGTAGTGCTGCATCAGTTCCGACAGGTCGGCGGCGCTTTGCTCCGGGGTCTTGTGCTGCCAGTAGTAGCGCAGGGTGTCGATACCGACCACCGGGTAGCCGAGCTTGGCCATTTCACCGGCCACGTCGCGGTCCAGGTCTCGCCAGCCGCCGTCACCCGACAGGAACAGGGTGACGGTATCGGTGGTCTGCCCGGCAGGGACTTCTACCACCGGAATGGCCAGGGCGTTGCCGTCGCGGCCGACCAGGGCCTGGGTCAGCTGGGCCTTGAGCACCTGTGGCAGGTGGATGTCATAGTCGCTGATGCTGGTTTCGGCGTTGGCCTGATCGCGTACGAAGGCAGCACTGGCGTCGTCCGGGTTGTCGTTCCAGGCAACATTCCAGTGGCCGTGGGCGGCCGACTTCGGCAGTTCGACCTTGCAACCGGGTTGTTCCAGGGTGAAGTCGACGGAAATGGCCCGGGCCTTGTCGTCACTCTGGGTGGCCAGCCAGCGCCATGCCTGGGCTGCGCCAGGGCCGATGCCAGCGACCAGGGTCGGTTTGTCGGACAGCTGGGTCAGTGCCTGATCCATGGCCTGTTGCTGCTTGGTGCAGTCGTTCGGCGGCAGGATCACCTGCACCAGCTGCGCCTCACCGGCCTGGCTCAGGTCCAGCAGCTGCTTGTCGGTCAGGGCCTGGTCCTGGGGCACGCCGATGGCGACCCGGGCCTTGGCGTGCACGCCCGGGGTGACGCGGATGATGCTGGTGTCATTCAGGGTCAGCTGCTCCAGCCGTGCCTCAGGGGCAGGGCGGGCCCACAGCCAAAAGCCCGCAGCGCCAGCCAGGGCGGCCAGCAGCAGGGGAATCAGTACGTACAGCCAATAGCGTCGGATCATCAACGTTTCACCAATCCAGTCAGGCCGCCGGCAATCAGGGCGGCAGTATCGGCCAGTGCCACCAGCGGGTCGAGCCCGGCCGGCACGGCCATGTAACGAGGTTCCCAGTCCGGCTGGAACTTGTCCTTGAAGCGCCGCAGACCCTGGAAGTTGTAGAGCTGCTCGCCACGGCGGAACACCATCGAGCCCAGTCGTTGGGTCAAGGGTGCGCCGCGGCGTGGCTGCAGGCCGGAAAGCGGGACCATGCCCAGGCTGAAGCGGCTGTAGTCATGGCTTTTGTAATGCAGGATCAAGCCGATCATCATGAATTCCATGGTCAGCTTCGGGGCTTCGGGGTGCGCGCGCATCAGGTCGAGGCTGGCCAGTTCGTTGCTGTGGGTTTCCAGCAGGTTGGCGAAGGCCACCGGCCGGCCCTGGAAACGAATCAGGGCGATACGGAAGTGCTGTAGGTACTCGGGGCTGAAGCGCCCCAGCGAGAAGCCTTTCTCGCGTACATTCTTGCCGCCGAGCCAGGCGTCGGAGATTTCCTTGAGCTCGGCCAGCGGAGCGTGGCCGGGTTCGTGGATCTCCAGGCTCAGGCCATCCCGGCCGCCACGGTTCCAGGTGTAGCGCAGGTCCTTCATTTCCTTGCCCTTGGCTTCGAGGTCGAAGCGGCGCAGGTCCACCCGCGCCTCCTCGCCCAGCTTCAAGGCAGTCAGGCCGATGTCCATGTAGAACGGCAGGTTCTCCGCGCGCACCTGGTAGAACACCGGGCGGGCATGGTGCAGGTCGCACAGGTCGCGGAACTGCCAGATCATCTCGGCGCGTTCCTGGGCCGGGCCGATCGGGTCATACAACGCCACCAGGCTGCGGCCGCGGCGGGCATACATGAGGAAGGCATTGTCGCTGGGGTGGAACAGCAGTGCCTTGTCGCCGGTCAATGCCAGGCCGCCATCGGGCTGGTCGGAGGCTAGCAGGATGCGGTTGGCGCGCTGCAGCTCGACGTCATCAGGCAGGTGAATGACCGGGCGGGCGGTGCGCAGCAGCCAGGTCAGGGCGACGATCACCAGCAGCACCGCGCTGCCCAAGGCGGCGCGCAGGCCGCGCGGGGCGTCGGCGTCGAGGGTGAACTGCCACCACAGCTTGTGGGTATAGGGTACGTCCTGGTAGGCGAACAGCAGCAGCCACACCGAAGCACCGACCACGCAGGCGCTGGCCACCAGGTACACCGGTGAGAATGGCAGTTCGAGCAACCGGCTTGGCCGGTAGAACGAACGGCGGAAAATGGCCAGCAGGGCAGCAGTCAGGGTCAGCAGGCTGGCTTCCTCCCAGTCGAAGCCTTTGAGGATCGACAGCAGTGCGCCGACCAGCAGCAACACAGTGGTAAGCAGCCAGGCTGCCGACAGGCGCCGGCGCAGGCCCTGGGCCAGCAACAGGCAAAGCACGCCAATCAGGCTGGCGCCGAAGTGCGAGGCATCGATCAGCCGGTGTGGCACGAGGAAGCCCATGTGCTCCAGGCGCGTGTCGATTTCCGGGGTGGCGCCGGAGAACAGCAGCACCACACCCGACAGGAACACCAGAATCGCCAGGATTGGTGCGCCAAGGCCCGAAGCCGCCTTGATCGCTTGCTGGGCGAACAGCAGGCGGCGTGCTTCGTTGGCCAGCAGCAGCACGCAGGCCAGCAGCAGCGGCAGCACCACGTAGATCAGCCGGTACAGTAGGAGGGCGGCGGCCAGTGGCGCGGCGCCAAGCTGGTCGGCGAAGGCCGCCAGCAGGATCGCTTCGAATACCCCCACGCCACCCGGTACATGGCTGAGCACACCAGCGGCCAGGGCCAGCAGGTAGACCAGCACGAAGGCACCGAAAGGAGGCGCTTCCGGCAGCAGCAGGTAGAGCACGGTGGCTGCAGCGGCCACGTCCAGCGCGGTGATCAGCAGCTGCAGGGCCGCCAGGCGGCCACCCGGCAGGCGCAGGGTGCGACGGCCCAGCTGGACCAGCAGGTTGTCGGCCAGCGGCTGTTCCGGCAGGCGACGGCGATACAGCCCGATCACCAGCACGGTGGTGATGGTCAGAACGGCGATGGCGATGCCGGCCAGCACTGTCGAAGGCAAGCGCAGGGCGGTTGCCGCTGCCGGCAGGTTGCTCAAGGTGGCCAGCGCCGCCAGTGGTGGCAGTGCGCACCCCAGGGACAGGCTGGCAAACACGGTCATGCGTGCCACTTCGGCGGCACCAAGGCCTTGACGTGCATACAAACGATAGCGCACCGAGCCACCCGAGAGCATCGACAGGCCGATCGCGTTACCAATGGCAAAGGCGCTGAAACCGCCCATCACCAAGGATCGCGGAGGCAGCTTGACGGCCGCGTAACGGCTGGCCGACCACTCGTAGCCCAGCAGGATCACGAAGCCTGCCACAGTCGCCAGCAGGGCACCGATCAAAGACTTTGCCGGGACGTCGAGCATGGCATCGTGCAGGGCGTAGATGTCCAGTTCGCTCAACAGATGCCGACAAGCGATCAGCGCCATGGCAAACAGCAGCAAGGTCACGGCCAGGCCAATCGGCTGACGGTATCGGCTCATTCGTTCCAGCCAAGGCAGGCGTTGGGCGGCAGTCGGCAGTGCCGAGGCGAGCGGCACCTGGGGTTCGGGGGTGTGCGATGTCATGAGATGCCTCGTGCGTGATGCGCGAGGAGGGGAAGAGCTGCGGCCAAGTGAAAGTCCCTTTGGTAAACGTATCCAGATATTACTCCGGGCAACATTACTTTCAGTCGTCCGGCAGTGTTAAAGATAGTTCATCCTCACGACGACACCTCAAACGAGCGGGTTTGGGAGCAGGGCGAGGATTTATCAGGCGACGAAATGCAACAAACCCCGCACTGCTGTTACGCAGGCGGGGTTTGTTCTGACGAATATGGTTGCGGGAGCCGGATTTGAACCGACGACCTTCGGGTTATGAGCCCGACGAGCTACCAGGCTGCTCCATCCCGCGTCAGAGGGGCGCATTTTATAGACTTGGACGGCCAAGTCAAGAACTAACTGCACAATGGCTAACAATTGCATCAGGTCTTGAATGCCAGGCAAAGAAAAAGGCCACTGCGTTAACAGTGGCCTTTTCTCGAATCTGGTTGCGGGAGCCGGATTTGAACCGACGACCTTCGGGTTATGAGCCCGACGAGCTACCAGGCTGCTCCATCCCGCGCCTGTGAGATCGAATTCTACGGATTTTCTCGCCCATGTCAAGCGATATTGTAGAAAACCCTTTTTCGTTCAATCCCTTAGCGTCAATGCCTGGCTGCGGCTCAGGCGTGACGGGGCTTGCAAGCCGATTATCGAAGCAGGCTGTCTCAGTATCAGCGGCATGCGCTACTATCTGTATGAATTTACAGTGGTGCCCGTCATCAATGTCTCTGCGCAAGATCATCCACATCGACTGCGATTGTTTTTACGCCGCCATCGAGATGCGTGACGACCCGCGACTGGCCGGTCGCCCCATGGCGGTCGGTGGTTCCCCGGACCGGCGCGGGGTAATCGCCACCTGCAATTATGAAGCGCGTGCCTATGGCGTGCGTTCCGCCATGTCGTCCCGGCATGCCCTCAAGCTTTGCCCGGACCTGGAAATCGTCAAGCCGCGCTTTGAGGCTTACCGGGAAGCTTCGCGCGAGATTCACGCCATTTTCCGTGACTACACCGAGTTGATCGAGCCGTTGTCACTGGATGAGGCGTATCTGGATGTCAGTGAAAGCCAGTGGTATGCCGGCAGTGCCACGCGAATCGCCGAGGACATTCGCCGACGTGTCGCCCGTAGCCTTCATATCACGGTATCTGCGGGGGTCGCCCCGAACAAGTTCCTGGCCAAGATCGCCAGCGACTGGCGTAAGCCTAACGGCATCTTCGTGATTACCCCGGAGCAGGTCGAGGCCTTTGTGGCTGCCTTGCCTGTGGCCAAGCTGCATGGTGTGGGCAAGGTGACCGCAGACAAGTTGAACCGCCTGGGTATCGACACCTGTCTTGACTTGCGTGAATGGTCGCGGCTGGCGCTGGCACGTGAATTCGGTAGTTTTGGCGAGCGGCTCTGGGGATTGGCCCGAGGGATCGATGAGCGTGCGGTTCACAACGATAGCCGCAGGCAGTCGGTCAGCGTTGAAAACACCTATGACAATGATCTGCCAGATCTGGCCAGTTGCCTGGAACGATTGCCTGAGCTGCTCGAAAGCCTCAATGAGAGGATTGACCGGATGGACAGCAGTTACCGGCCGGACAAGCCCTTCGTAAAGGTCAAGTTCCATGACTTCAGCCAGACCACCCTGGAGCAAGCGGGGGCGGGCAGGGACCTGGAAAGCTATCGTCAGTTGCTACGCCAGGCGTTTGCTCGGGGTGGCAAGCCGGTGCGCTTGCTCGGGGTAGGGGTAAGGTTGCGGGATCTGCGCGGGGCGCATGAGCAGTTGGAGCTGTTCCCGGGCAATTGAAAAGGGGCCGTAAAATCGGCCCCTTCTTTATAACTACTGCACGCCGGGATCAGCGACCAACCGGCCAGTGGCCTTGGTCAGTGCCGACAGGAATTCCTGCTGCAGCTCCGGATCGTTGCGTGTCAGCTCGATCAGGCTCTGCTCCATCTCGCTGGCTTCCTCTTCCAAGCCCAGCTCGGACAAACGCTTTACCCGGTGTACCCACTGGCCGACATCGTCGTCCTCAAGATCATCGAAGATCAGCTCATGGGCCTCGCGCAGCTTGTTGCGCAAGGTGGCGCTGACCAGCAGGCTGGCATCGCCACGAATCGCGTTGTCCTCATCGATCACCTGCAGATGCAAGGTGCCGACGTGGTTCAGGTGCTGTTCCGAAAACGGGCTGTCCAGCAGGTTCAGGCGCAGCACGCCGTTCCTGTCGGTGGTCAGCTCGTGAGTCATCTTGCCCGCCTTGACCTCGACCAGGCGTTCGCTCCAGGGCACGCTGGTGAACTCTTCGCGCTTGTCCTTCTGCACTTCGCTGATGCCCGCCAGGTTTTGCTGGGCGCGGCCATTGGACGGCGTGTTCATGAACGGGTTGAGGCCGTCCACGCCGTAGCTAAGCCAGTCGTGGGTCATGCTCTGCGGCAGGTTGCCGAGGGCGAACACGTTGACCACGTTGGCGCCAATGCCAGCGACCACGGCTACCGCGCCGAGCGGGATCTCGTAGATCTCCCGCCACGGTTGGTAAGGGGTGTAGCGGTCGTAGCGGCGAGTGACCTCGTATTCGGTGACCTCGAAACGCTTCTGCTCATGGATGCGCACACGCCGTTGCGGAAGCTCCATCACCTTCGGCTCGCCGACATCGATCTGCAGGGTATGTTCGAGCAGCTTTCGCTCGACGCGCTCCTCATGATCGCTGCGCTGGGACATCTGGTTGGCGCAACCGCTGGCGAGCAGGGCGCCGCATAGTGCGGCGCCCCCCAAGGTATAGGTACTTCGCTTGGACATGATTACTCGTGCATTGATTATCAGCGGCGAACGCGGGCCTGCAGGAAGGTCAGCACTTCATTGAGCGGCAGCTGCTGGGCTTCCGACTCGGTGCGGTGCTTGTACTCCAGGTTGCCGTCGGCCAGGCCGCGGTCGCTGACGACGATGCGGTGTGGAATGCCGATCAGCTCCATGTCGGCGAACTTGATGCCGGGGCTGGTCTTCTTGTCGCGGTCGTCCAGCAGCACCTCGTAGCCGGCTGCGGTCAGTTCGGCGTACAGCTTGTCGGTTGCCTCGCGGACCACCTCGGTTTCGTAACGCAGTGGTACCAGGGCGATCTGGAACGGTGCCAGGGCGTCGTTCCAGATGATGCCCTTGTCGTCGTAGCTCTGCTCGATGGCGGCGGCGACCACGCGGGACACACCAATGCCGTAGCAGCCCATGGACAGGATGACCGGCTTGCCGTTCTCACCCAGGACTTGGCACTTGAGTGCCTCGCTGTACTTGGTGCCGAGCTGGAAGATATGGCCGACTTCGATGCCGCGCTTGATTACCAGGGTGCCCTGGCCATCCGGGCTTGGGTCGCCTTCGACGACATTGCGCAGGTCGGCAACTTGTGGAACGGGCAGGTCACGTTCCCAGTTCACGCCGAAGTAGTGCTTGTCGTCGATGTTGGCGCCGATGCCGAAGTCGCTCATAAGGGCGACCGAGCGGTCGATCACGATTTCCAGTGGCAGGTTCAGCGGGCCGAGCGAACCGGCACCGGCGCCAATGGCCTCGCGCAGTTCGGCGTCGGTGGCCATGACCAGCGGATCGGCAACCTGTTCCAGCTTGGCGGCCTTGATCTCATTGAGCTCGTGGTCGCCACGGACGATCAGGGCGACCAGCTTGCCTTCTTCGGCGCCGCGCACGATCAGGGTCTTGACGGTCTTTTCGATTGCCAGGCCGTGGTTTTCCACCAGTTGGGCGATGGTCTTGGCTTCCGGGGTGTCGACCAGGCGCAGTTCCTCGGTTGGAGCAGGGCGCACGGTTTCACGCGGGATGGCTTCGGCCTTCTCGATGTTGGCGGCGTAGTCGGAGCTGTCGCTGAAGATAACGTCGTCTTCGCCCGACTCGGCCAGGACGTGGAATTCGTGGGAATAGCTGCCACCGATGGAACCGGTGTCGGCCTGCACTGGGCGGAAATCCAGGCCCAGGCGGGTAAAGACGTTGGTGTACGCCTGGTGCATGCGGTCGTAGGTTTCCTGCAGGGAAGCCTGGTCGGCATGGAAGGAGTAGGCGTCCTTCATGATGAATTCGCGGCCGCGCATCAGGCCGAAGCGTGGGCGAATCTCGTCACGGAACTTGGTCTGGATCTGGTACATGTTGAGCGGCAGCTGCTTATAGCTGGACAGCTCGTTGCGGGCCAGGTCGGTGATCACTTCTTCGTGGGTCGGGCCTACGCAGAAATCGCGCTGGTGGCGGTCTTTCAGGCGCAGCAGCTCAGGGCCGTACTGTTCCCAGCGGCCGGATTCCTGCCACAGCTCGGCAGGCTGGATGCTTGGCATCAGCACTTCCAGGGCGCCGGCGGCGTTCATTTCCTCGCGCACAACGTTTTCGACCTTGCGCATCACCCGCAGGCCCATCGGCAGCCAGGTGTACAGGCCGGAGGCCAGTTTGCGGATCATGCCGGCACGCAGCATGAGCTGATGGCTGATGACCACTGCGTCGGCAGGGGTTTCTTTCTGGGTGGCGAGCAAATATTGACTGGTGCGCATGGTTAGCCGTGTCGATTGCCTAAGACGTTGAAATAGCCCCGCATTGTACGGGGGCGAAACGAAGGCGTACAGAATGCCCCAGGGCGTGGCCGTTGTCAGCCAAGAAAAAAGCCCGGCAAGTGTGCCGGGCTTTTTCAGGTGCGGGGCACTATAAGCCAGGCTTACAGGATGCTCAGCGGGTACTCGACGATCAGGCGCAGTTCGTCGATCGAGCTCGAACCGTAGTAGACGCCATCGCTGGAACGGTAGGTGGCCTGACGAACGCGGAAGCTCAGGTCTTTGGCCGGGCCTTCCTGCAGTACGTACTTGACGTCTACGTCGCGTTCCCATTCCTTGCCATTGCTGGTGGAACCGGTGTTGGCATCGCTACCACGAACGTAACGGGTCATGAAGGTGAGGCCTGGTACGCCGAATTCGGCGAAGTTCAGGTCGTAGCGAGCCTGCCAGGATTTTTCGTCTTCAGCGTTGAAGTCGGAACGGGCCACGGAGTTGGCCAGGAAGATGGTACCGCCACCGTCCACGCCGTAGCCGTAGTCGCCGTCACCGTGGACCTTCTGGTAGGCCAGGGTGAAGGTGTGAGCGCCGATGTTATAGGCGCCCGACAGGCTGTAGGCCTGGTTGTCGAGCTTGGTCACGCCATCTTTCTCGGCGCGCTGCAGGCCTTGGCCATCGCTCTTGGTGTCATAGATGTTGAAGTCGAACACCAGACCTTGTTTGTCGGAGAGTGGCAGTGCCCAGTTGACGTTGGCGTAGTATTTGCGCCAGTAGTCTTCGACCTTGGAGTAGTACAGGCTGGTGGACAGGTTGTCGGTGAAGGCGTAGGTGCCACCGATAACGTCTGCCTCTTTCAGGTGCAGACTGTCATGGAAGGTCTGGGACTGGGCGTTCAACGCGGTGAAGCGACCGGCGTTCAGGGTCAGGCCCTTGATTTCGTTGCTGGTGATCAGCGCGCCTTGGGCTACTTCTGGCAGCAGGCGGCTGTCATCGGTCGCGAACACTGGCATGGCGGTAAATTGGTCACCGACTTTCAGTACGGTATCGGAGATGCGCAGTTTGACCGCACCACCGCCTTCGGAGAATTCGTCCTGCGCACGGCCGTCAGCGTCAGTCGGGAACTGACCGGTGCTGTGGCGACCTTTGCCACTGTCCAGTTTCACGCCGAGCATGCCGATGGCATCGACGCCCACGCCGACTACGCCCTGGGTGAAGCCCGACTCGTAAGTGCCGAGGAAGCCGAGGCCGGTTTCTTCAACGCGGCTCTGGGTGCCTGGCTCGTTGTTACGAAAGTCGCGGCTGAAGTACAGCATGCGAGTCTTGACGTTCAGCTTGCTGTCTTCGAGGAAACCCTTGGATTCGTCCTGGGACGAGGCAACGGCCATCTGCGAGGTCCCTGCCGCAACGGCCAGGGCGATCATGCTCCACTTCATCACGCGCATCGTGATTTGCTCCTTTGGTTTTTAGGAAGAGTACCGCTGCGCCCAAGTCTTTTAGTTATATGGGGCAGCTCTTTCTTGTTATGTCGGCGGAAATGTATAGCACGCTGACTGTTGTTGGCGATATGGCAAAAATCATCCTTTCGGGAACTTTATTGTCATGTCGCTTTTAGGTATTTCCATGTCGCAAATCACGTCCCGATTAACCGGGTCGTACAACGCCAGCGCCGTTCCACTGCCGTAACGATTCTGTAACTACAGATTCTGGCTGGGGAAACTCCCTGGTGTACCCAATGTCGCTGTTGTTATTTGTCGCGTCACCCGGTCAATGCAGGTGTCGTGCCGACTTGGCGTGAAGAGAATGCAACAAGCGTGCTCAAAATTAACAACGGTTCATGAAATTTTCACAGTGCTCGCTGCCAAAGGTCGGAAAGTGCCGAAAACACGGGGCGGGATTTGTCTGATGGTGTGCCGGCTTTAATGTGCAGTGTAAAAGAAAAAGCTGCCATAAAAGTCAATGTGTTACCGACAACTGTTGATCCTGAGTCATTGATGTGGGTAGAAGCGTAGTGGCGCACACTTTTGTGGCCTCATTTTGGTGCGAAAAGTAGCGCTGTGTTACCGCCATTGTGCAAGTCGTGGAGATTCATGAGCTTAAAGCGTGCAGGTGCGCGTCTGACGCATGCTGGCGCTGGCGAAGCAGAGTATCCTTGGCGCATATGGTTATTGTTGGAGATTGATCGTGTTTGATATGGATTCGCGTTTGCAGCAGGACTCCATGGTACTGGGTGATTTTCCGCTGTGCCGTCTGCTGCTCAGCAAGGATGCCAATTACCCATGGTTCATCCTGGTGCCCAAGCGTGCAGGTGTGAGCGAACTGTTCGACCTGAGCCAGGAAGACCAGGCGCAACTGTGGAAGGAAACCACCTACCTGGCCGAAGCGCTCAAGCGCGAGTTTGCGGCTGACAAGATGAACGTTGCCACCCTGGGTAACGTGGTCAGCCAGATGCACATGCATGTCATCGTCCGCCACCACGGCGATGCTGCCTGGCCAGCGCCGGTCTGGGGCAAGGTGCCGGCCGTCGGGTATGCGCCGGAGCAGGTAGATGCCATTCGTCAGCGTCTGCGTACGCTGCTGACCCAAGATTACCAGGAGGCCTGACATGTCGGCGGAGTTGCGCATCATCGAACTGGAAACCCGTCAGGCGTTCCAGGACGACACGATCCAGGCGCTGAATGATGTGGTGGTCGAGCAGGGGCGCGTCATCGAACGCCTGCAACTGCAGGTGGCCGAGCTGATCAAGCGTTATGAAGAGATGGTCGGACAGTACGGCAGTGAAGGGGAAGAGGCGCCGCCACCTCATTACTGACAAGTCGCCGCCCTGGGCTTGCCCCAGGGCGGCGCAGGGTCAGCGGCGGTTCACCGCGACCACGTCTTCGGCCTGCAGGCCCTTGTCGCGGTGCATCACCGAGAACTCCACGCGCTGGCCTTCGACCAGGATGCGGTGGCCCTCGCCGCGGATGGCGCGGAAGTGGACAAAGATGTCGTCGCCCGAATCGCGGGAAATGAAACCAAAGCCCTTGGAGGTGTTGAACCACTTCACGGTGCCGGTATCGCGCTTGCCGGCCTCCTGTGATGCACCTTGGCTGGCGCGGGCCTTTTTGCCGCTGCGGGCGAAGCCGGCTACCAGGTGCAGAGCGACGGCCAGCGCGGAGCAGACCAGTGCCGCGAGGTTGCCCATTTCCGGGCGCGCCAGCAGGGTCAGGGTCTGCAGGACCACGGCCACCACCAGCAGGGCGCAGGCCAGGTATTGCAGTTGTTGCCGAGCACCGCGGTAATACAGGGGCACGACCGGGGCTAGCAGCAGGTTGAGCAGGCCGAGCAGGGTCAGATAGACCGCGTCGGGTTGCTGCAGGAAGGGTGTTGCGTCGGGTTTGAGGCTGGGCATGAGCGATAGCAGCAAAGCCGCAACGCCCGTCACCAGATGGACGATCTTGAACATGGGTTGGCTCACAGTTGATAAGGCCGATCACAGGAAGAGCTGGCGGCACGGTGCGCATGAGGTGTAAAGCGCGAACACGCTGAGGCCAGCCTATGCACCCGGCAATGACAGTCCGCACGGGTGGCACCGTGCCTATTTAACAGCAAAGGCGGGGGCTTCTCAAACCGCAGGCGGCAGGTGCCGATGGCTTGCCCTGTGTCATGGGCACATTGCGCCAAGTATTGATACAGTGTGTCGGGCCCGCTTGATCATCAAGCCTTATGGAAAGGGGAACTTCATGGCAATCGATATCGGTATCAGTGAAGAAGATCGCAAGTCCATCGTCGAAGGGCTTTCCCGCCTGTTGTCGGATACCTACGTGCTGTATCTGAAAACCCATAACTTCCACTGGAACGTCACCGGTCCGTCGTTCCGCACCCTGCACCTGATGTTCGAAGAGCAGTACAACGAACTGGCGCTGGCGGTTGACTCGATCGCCGAACGGATTCGCGCACTGGGCTTCCCGGCACCCGGCTCGTATGCCTTCTATGCGAAGCACTCCTCAATCAAGGAGGAGGAGGGTGTTCCGCCTGCGGACGAGATGATCCGCCAGCTGGTCCAGGGTCAAGAGGCGGTAGTGCGCACTGCGCGGAGCATTTTCCCTGTGGTGGACAAAGTCAGCGATGAGCCGACCGCCGATCTGCTGACCCAGCGCATGCAGGTGCATGAGAAGACGGCCTGGATGCTGCGGGTGCTGCTCGACGGTAAATGATCGGTTAATCGTGTAGTAATTATCCGAGGGCCCGGCTGAATCCTTGTCAGCCGGGTCCTTTCGTTTGTGCGGGAAGATTTTGCCGCTGCTTTAGGCGACTCGCTCAGCGCTTCACTGGGCCCCAGTTGAATGAACTGAGGAAGTGGCGCGATGCAAGCAATCAAGCGAGTGGTGAGGGGGGGGCACTGGCCTGGGAAGCAGTGCATCGACCCGTTCAGGACCGACTTCGACATGATGCAGACTCAGCCTGTATCGCGTTCGGTGCGGTTGAATGGTTTTTCCACCTGCCTGCGCCTGGAGGCGGTGTATTGGGGTATCCTCGAGCAGATCGCCGTAGCGAATCAGTGCTCGGTCAGTGCCGTGTTGTCCTATGTCGATCGCGAAGTGCACTTGCGTCAGGGTGGGGTGCGCAACTTCAGCGGGCTGATCCGGGTGATCTGTGTCGCCTGGTTACGTGATCCGCCGAGTGCACGCTGATCGCCCGGCGGGCTGCGCAGTGTCGGTTAACCATATATAATCCCGCTTTTTGCTGCCCCGGCAGCCAGCGTTGTGGTTGACGAGAGACGTTCATGCCCCTTTATGACTATCAATGTGCTTCCTGCGATCACCGGATGGAGGCGCTGCAGAAGATCAGCGCCGCGCCGCTGACCGACTGCCCGGCCTGTCAGGCGCCGGCATTGAAAAAAATGCTGTCGGTCCCCGGTTTTCGCCTGAGTGGCAATGGCTGGTACGAAACCGACTTCAAGACCGGGGCGAAAAAGAACCTGGCAGGCGGCGACAAGGCCGACTGAGTTGAATTGCAGTAGCCGGGTCTTGCAGTATTAGCCCTCCGGGCGGCCAAGGCCTCCAACGAATACACGAATCACGAGAAGCGAAACCACCATCATGATGCGCAGCCATTATTGCGGCCAACTGAACGAGAGCCTGGACGGCCAGGAAGTCACCCTTTGCGGCTGGGTCCATCGTCGCCGCGACCACGGCGGGGTGATCTTCCTCGACATCCGTGACCGCGAAGGCATGGCCCAGGTCGTGTTCGACCCGGATCGCGCCGAAACCTTCGCCGCCGCTGACCGTGTGCGCAGCGAGTACGTCGTGCAGATCACCGGCAAGGTGCGCAAGCGCCCGGACGGTGCAGTGAACGCCAACATGGCGTCCGGTGCCATCGAGATCCTCGGCTACCAGCTGAACGTGCTGAACGAAGCGGAAACCCCACCATTCCCGCTGAACGAGTACTCCGACGTCGGCGAGGAAACCCGCCTGCGCTACCGCTTCATCGACCTGCGTCGCCCGGAAATGGCCGACAAGCTGCGCCTGCGTTCGCGCATCACCAGCAGCATCCGTCGTTTCCTCGATGAAAACGGCTTCCTCGACGTCGAAACCCCGATCCTCACCCGTGCCACTCCAGAAGGCGCGCGTGACTACCTGGTGCCGAGCCGTACCCACGCGGGCAGCTTCTTCGCCTTGCCGCAGTCGCCTCAGCTGTTCAAGCAGCTGCTGATGGTTGCCGGTTTCGACCGCTACTACCAGATCGCCAAGTGCTTCCGCGACGAAGACCTGCGTGCTGACCGCCAGCCGGAATTCACCCAGATCGACATCGAGACCAGCTTCCTCGACGAAGCCGAGATCATGGGCCTCACCGAGAGCATGATCCGCAAGCTGTTCAAGGAAGTGCTGGACCTGGAATTCGGCGAATTCCCGCACATGACCTTCGAAGAGGCCATGCGCCGCTACGGTTCCGACAAGCCTGACCTGCGTATCCCGCTGGAACTGGTCGACGTTGCCGACCAGCTGAAGGATGTCGACTTCAAGGTCTTCGCAGGCCCGGCCAACGATCCGAAGTGCCGCGTCACCGCCCTGCGCCTGCCAGGCGGCGCCAGCATGCCGCGCAGCAAGATCGACGAGTACACCAAGTTTGTCGGCATCTACGGTGCCAAGGGCCTGGCCTACATCAAGGTCAACGAGCGCGCCAAAGGCGTCGAAGGCCTGCAGTCGCCGATCGTCAAGAACATCCCTGAGGCCAACCTCAACAACATCCTCGACCGCGTTGGCGCTGTCGACGGTGACATCGTGTTCTTCGGTGCCGACAAGTTCAAGGTCGTCAGCGAGGCCCTGGGCGCGCTGCGCATCCGTCTGGGTCACGACTTCGAGCTGCTGACCTGCGAGTGGGCACCGATGTGGGTTGTCGACTTCCCGATGTTCGAAGAGAACGAAGACGGCAGCTTCACCGCACTGCACCACCCGTTCACCGCGCCGAAGTGCACCCCGGAAGAGCTCGAGGCCAACCCGGCCACCGCGCTGTCCCGTGCCTACGACATGGTCCTGAACGGTACCGAGCTGGGTGGCGGTTCGATCCGTATCCACCGCAAAGAGATGCAGCAAGCGGTATTCCGCCTGCTGGGCATCGAGGCAGAAGAACAGGAAGAGAAGTTCGGCTTCCTGCTCGACGCCCTGAAGTTCGGTGCACCGCCCCACGGTGGCCTGGCCTTCGGCCTGGACCGCCTGGTCATGCTGATGACCGGTGCCCAGTCGATCCGTGAAGTGATCGCCTTCCCGAAAACCCAGAGCGCCGCGTGCGTCATGACCCAAGCCCCTGGCATGGTCGACGCCAAGGCCCTGCGCGAGCTGCACATCCGTCTGCGCGAGCAGACCAAGGTCGAGTAATCGCCCCGGGCGCATCCCGGCGGGTGCGCCCCGGCGCTTCGGCGCAGTATTCCCACGTTCCGCCCTTCGGGGCGGAACCTGTTTCTGTTTCAAGGATTCGGAGTCGTTATGGCTGGTCATTCCAAGTGGGCGAACATCAAGCACCGCAAAGAGCGCCAGGATGCCAAGAGAGGCAAGATCTTCACCAAGTGGATCCGTGAGCTGACCGTCGCGGCCAAGCAAGGGGGTGCCGACCCCGGCTCCAACCCCCGCCTGCGCCTGGCGTTGGACAAGGCCCTGGGCGCCAACATGAGCCGTGACATCATCGATCGCGCCGTGGCCCGTGGTGCCGGCACCAACGAAAGCGACAACGTCGAAGAACTCAGCTACGAAGGCTATGGCCCGGGTGGCGTGGCGATCATGGTCGAGGCCATGACCGACAACCGCAACCGTACCGCCGCCGCTGTGCGCCATGCCTTCACCAAGTGTGGTGGCAACCTCGGCACCGACGGCTCGGTAGCCTATCTGTTCGAGCGCAAGGGCCAGATCAGCTTCGCCCCGGGCGTCGATGAAGATGCCCTGATGGAAGCCGCGATGGAGGCCGATGCCGACGACGTGGTGGCCAACGACGATGGTTCGTTCGAGGTGTTCACCTCGTTCAACAGCTTCTACGCCGTGCGTAATGCGCTGGAAGAGGCGGGCTTCAAGGCTGCCGACGCGGAAATCGTCATGCAGCCGACCACCAGCGCCGAACTGGACCAGGAAGGCGCCGAGAAGGTGCTCAAGCTGATCGACATGCTCGAAGACCTGGACGATGTGCAGAACGTCTACTCCAATGCGCAGATCTCCGACGAGATCATGGAGAAACTCGGCTAAGGTTCTTCCGTTGGCTTTGAAAGCCTATTCGCGGGCAAGCCCGCTCCCACAGGTGTTGCATCAGGCTCGGGTTTGATGCGCTCCCTGTGGGAGCGGGCTTGCCCGCGAATAGGCCGGTACATTTTGAACATGCAGGCGCTATGACTCTGATTCTTGGTATCGACCCCGGCTCGCGCATCACCGGCTATGGTGTGGTCCGCCAGACCGCCCGTGGTTGCGAGTACGTGGCGTCGGGCTGCATCCGCACCGGCAGCGGCGAGCTGCCTGAGCGGTTGCAGATTGTTTTTCGCGGCGTCAGCGAGATCATCGCCCAGCACGGCCCGGTGACCATGGGCATCGAGCGGGTGTTCATGGCGCGCAACGCCGATTCTGCGCTCAAGCTGGGCCAGGCTCGTGGTGCTGCCATCGTTGCTGCCGCTGAAGCCGGCCTGGAAATCGCCGAATACAGTGCCAGCCAGGTCAAGCAGGCCGTCGCCGGTAGCGGCGGGGCAAACAAGGAACAGGTGATGCTGATGGTCATGCACCTGCTCAAGCTGACCCAGAAGCCGCAAATCGACGCCTCCGACGCCCTGGCCATCGCCCTGTGCCACGCTCATACCCGCTCCAGCCTGGTGCCTCACGGCCTGGCCACTGCGCGGCGACGCGGCGGGCGCTTGCGTCTTTAAGCGCTTCATGCGCTGATACACATTTTGTTCGGGTGAAACGTTCACCCGGTGCATTTGCTGATAGGGTTGAGCGGTCTTCGACCGGCTCCCCGAGAGAAAGGATCGGAACGTGATTGGACGTTTGCGCGGCACCCTGGCGGAAAAACAGCCGCCGCACCTGATTATCGACGTCAACGGCGTGGGCTACGAGCTGGAAGTGCCGATGACTACCCTGTACCGACTGCCCAAGGTCGGCGAGCCGGTAACCGTGCATACCCATCTGGTGGTGCGCGAAGACGCCCACCTGCTCTACGGTTTTGCCGAAAAGCGCGAGCGCGAGCTGTTCCGCGAACTGATCCGCCTGAATGGCGTGGGCCCCAAGCTGGCGCTGGCGCTGATGTCTGGCCTGGAAGTGGACGAGCTGGTGCGCTGCGTGCAGGCCCAGGACGCCTCGGTGCTGGTGCGCGTGCCCGGTGTCGGCAAGAAAACCGCGGAGCGCCTGCTGGTCGAGCTGAAGGACCGCTTCAAGGCCTGGGAAACCTCTCCGGCCATGTTCACCCTGGTCTCCGATGGCCCGCTGCCGGTGGCCAGCGAGTCTTCTGCCGAGGCCGACGCGGTCAGCGCCCTGGTGTCCCTGGGCTACAAGCCGCAGGAAGCGAGCAAGGCCATCGCCGCGATCAAGGACAAGGCTGGCCTGAGCAGCGAAGAACTCATTCGTCGCAGCCTTAAAGGGATGATTACCAAGTGATCGAAGCCGACCGCCTGATTGCCGCCAGTGGCCGCGACCGAGAAGAGGTCCAGGACCGTGCGATCCGCCCGCTGCGCCTGGATGAGTACATCGGCCAGCCGGTGGTGCGCGAGCAGATGGCGCTGTTCATCCAGGCGGCACGCGGGCGCGGCGAGTCGCTCGATCACACGCTGATCTTTGGCCCGCCCGGGCTGGGCAAGACCACCCTGGCCAATATCATCGCCCAGGAGATGGGCGTTTCGGTCAAGAGCACCTCTGGGCCGATCCTCGAACGGCCGGGCGACCTGGCGGCGATGCTGACCAACCTCGAGCCGCACGATGTGCTGTTCATCGATGAAATTCACCGCCTGTCACCGGTGGTCGAGGAAGTGCTGTATCCGGCGATGGAGGACTTCCAGCTCGATATCATGATCGGCGAAGGTCCCGCAGCCCGCTCGATCAAGCTCGACCTGCCGCCGTTTACCTTGGTTGGCGCCACAACCCGCGCCGGCATGCTCACCAACCCGTTGCGTGACCGTTTCGGTATCGTCCAGCGTCTGGAGTTCTACAGCGACAAGGACCTTTCGACCATCGTCAGCCGCTCGGCCGGCATCCTTGGCCTGGCCATCGAAGAGCAGGGCGCCTATGAGATCGCTCGTCGCGCCCGCGGCACGCCCCGTATTGCCAACCGCCTGCTGCGCCGCGTGCGCGACTATGCCGAGGTGCGCGGCAAGGGGCAGATCACCAAGGCCGTGGCCGACATGGCGCTGAACCTGCTGGACGTCGACGAGCGCGGTTTTGACCATTCCGACCGCCGCCTGCTGCTGACCATGATCGAAAAGTTCGACGGTGGCCCGGTGGGCGTGGACAACCTGGCGGCAGCCATCAGCGAGGAGCGCCATACCATCGAGGATGTGCTCGAGCCCTACCTGATCCAGCAGGGCTACATCATGCGCACGCCGCGCGGCCGTGTGGTCACCCGGCACGCCTACCTGCACTTTGGCTTGAATGTGCCTGGCAGTCTGGGAGGCGCAGGTGAATTTTCCGAGCCAGGCGATGAATGACAGATCAAAACCGGCTTTTCGTGGTCCTACCGCTGGCATGCCGATGGCGCGCTGGCAATTCGACATTAATGAAGAAAAAACAGTTGCCGCAGCGGATTGGCAAGCTGAGGAGTAAGCACTAGAGTATGCGCGCGCAAAATGGCCTGGAACCGTTCGCACACCGTTGTCGCGTCTATTACGAGGATACCGATGCCGGTGGCGTGGTGTATTACGTCAATTACCTGAAATTCATGGAGCGCGCGCGCACCGAGCGCCTGCGGCATCTGGGTTTTTCCCAGGCGCAGTTGGCCGAGGACAACCTGCTGTTCGTGGTTCATTCCAGCGAAGCCCGCTATCACGCGCCGGCACGCCTGGACGACGAGCTCAGGGTCACGGCGCAAGTACTTGAACTCAATCGCGCCAGCCTGCGCTTCGTGCAGCAGGTCTGGCGGGAAAAAGATGAAACGCTGCTCTGCGAAGGGCAGTTCCTGGTGGCCGCCGTGCGCGCCGACACTTTCAAACCCCGAGCCATACCCCCGGAGCTGCGCGACGCCTTTGTGGCGGACGGCTCGGGTAATCAATCGAACGCAGGAGAATAAGCGTGGAAGCTAACGTCGTCGACCATACCTCCATGTGGAGTCTGGTCAGCAATGCCAGCGTGGTGGTACAGCTGGTAATGCTGACCCTGGTGGCCGCCTCGGTCACCTCATGGATCATGATTTTCCAGCGCAGCACCATGCTGCGCGCCGGTCGTCGTGCGCTGGATGCCTTCGAGGAGCGCTTCTGGTCGGGTATCGACCTGTCCAAGCTGTATCGTCAGGCAGGCAGCAACCCGGACCCGGATTCCGGTGTGGAGCAGGTCTTCCGTGCCGGCTTCAAGGAGTTCTCGCGCCTGCGACAGCAGCAGGGCGTTGACCCGGACGCGGTGATGGAAGGCGTGGCGCGTGCCATGCGCGTGGCCATCTCGCGTGAAGAAGAGAAGCTCGAACAGAGCCTGCCGTTCCTCGCCACCGTCGGTTCGACCAGCCCGTACATCGGCCTGTTCGGTACCGTGTGGGGCATCATGAACTCGTTCCGCGGCCTGGCCAGTGCCCAGCAGGCCACCCTGGCCACCGTGGCCCCGGGTATCGCCGAAGCGCTGGTCGCCACTGCCATCGGCCTGTTCGCGGCCATCCCGGCGGTTATCGCCTACAACCGTTTCGCGGCGCGCAGCGAAGTGCTGATCGGCCGTTACTACACCTTCGCCGACGAGTTCCAGGCGATCCTGCACCGCAAAGTGCACACCAGCGAAGAGTAATCAGGTAGAAGCCCATGGCCCGAGTTCGCCACAAACGCAAGCCCGTCGCCGAGATGAACGTGGTGCCCTACATCGACGTGATGCTGGTACTGCTGGTCATCTTCATGGTGACGGCGCCCATGCTCAACCAGGGCGTGAAGGTCGACCTGCCCAAGGTTTCCAGCGAAGCCTTGCCGCAGGACAACAACGTCCAGATCCTCACCATCTCCATCAAGGCCGACAAGACCTACTACTGGAACCTCGGCAGCGAAGTCGACACCGACAAGCAGATGGACAAGGCCATGACCTTGCCGGACATGACCAGCGCAGTGACCAAGATCATTGCCGCCGGTCGCGACCAGGGCAAGCAGACCCAGGTCTTCATTCGTGGCGACAAGGCTGTCGACTACGGCGCCGTCATGGGCGCCATGGGCGGGTTGCAGAAGGCCGGTGTCGGTAACGTTGGCCTGATTACCGAGGCGCCCTGATGCAACAGCGAGAGCCATCCGCCTCGGAAAGCTACTTCTGGCCCAGTGTCTGGGCCATCGGCCTGCATGTGCTGGTGTTTGCCCTGCTGTTCGTCAGCTTTGCCATGACACCTGAACTGCCGCCTTCCAAGCCGATCGTTCAGGCTACCCTGTATCAGCTCAAGTCCAAGAGCCAGGCGACTACCCAGACCAATCAGAAGATTGCCGGGGAAGCGAAGAAAACCGCCTCGCGCCAGACCGAAGTCGAGCAGCTGGAGCAGAAGAAGGTCGAGCAGGAGGCCATCAAGGCCGCGGAACAAAAGAAAGCCGACGCCGCTCAAAAGGCTGAAGAAGCACGCGAAGCCGCCGAAGCCAAGAAGGCCGAGGAAGCTGCGAAAGCTGCCGAAGCCAAGAAAGCCGCCGAATCCAAGAAAGCCGAAGAGGC
The DNA here is from genome assembly GCF_052041945.1 of Pseudomonas sp. SMN11. NCBI lineage: Bacteria > Pseudomonadati > Pseudomonadota > Gammaproteobacteria > Pseudomonadales > Pseudomonadaceae > Pseudomonas > Pseudomonas sp. SMN11. The sequence continues at coordinate 222,811 of NZ_JBKGGW010000002.1, forward strand.
GAAGAAGGCCGCCGAGAAGCAACAGGCCGACATCGCCAAGAAGAAGGCCGAGGAAGAGGCGAAGAAGCAGGCCGAGGAAGAAGCCAAGAAAAAAGCAGCCGAGGAGGCCAAGAAGCAGGCCGCCGAGGACGCGAAGAAGAAAGCAGCCGAGGACGCCAAGAAGAAAGCGGTGGCCGAGGAAGCGAAGAAGAAGGCAGCTGAAGAGGCCAAGAAAAAGGCCGCTGCAGATGCTCAGAAGAAGAAGGCACAGGAAGCGGCCCGCAAGTCGGCGGAAGACAAGAAAGCTCAGGCCCTGGCCGAGCTGTTGTCCGACACCACCGAGCGGCAGCAGGCCCTGGCTGACGAGCAGGGTGACCAGGTGGCCGGCGACTTCGACGATCTGATCCGCATGCGAGCGGCCGAGGGCTGGGCACGTCCGCCTTCCGCGCGTAAGGGCATGACGGTGACCCTGCAGGTCAACATGCTGCCGGACGGCACCGTTACCGGTGTCAGCGTGATCAAGTCCAGTGGCGATGGTCCGTTCGACAGTTCGGCGGTGGCGGCAGTGAAGAATATCGGTCGTCTGACCGAGATGCAGGGTATGAAGCCGAGCGATTTCAACCGTTATCGTTCGTTCAAGATGACATTTACTCCTGAGGATCTAGCGTTGTGATTAAACTCCTTCGAGGAATGCTGGTCATGCTCTGCTGCGTGGCCGGCATGGCCATGGCAGAGGAAAAGAACATCCTGGTCACCAGCGGCAGCGATCGGGCCACGCCCATCGCGGTAGTGCCGTTCGGTCTGCAGGGTGGCAGCGTGCTGCCAGAAGACATGGCCGATATCATCGGCAACGACCTGCGCAACTCGGGCTACTATTCGCCGATTCCGCGTCAGAACATGATCAGCCAGCCTACCCAGGCCAGCGAAGTCATCTTCCGTGACTGGAAAGCGCTGGGTGCCCAGTACGTGATGGTTGGCAGCATCGTGCCGTCGGGCGGTCGCCTGCAGGTGCAATACGCGCTGTTCAACGTCGCCACCGAGCAGCAAGTGCTGACCGGTAGTGTGGCGGGCAGCACCGACCAGCTGCGTGACATGGCGCACTACATTGCCGACCAGTCGTTCGAGAAACTCACCGGCATCAAGGGTGCGTTCTCTACCCGCATGCTGTACGTGACCGCCGAGCGCTTCTCGGTCAACAACACCCGCTATACCCTGCAGCGTTCGGACTACGACGGTGCCCGTGCGGTGACTCTGTTGCAATCGCGCGAGCCGATCCTGTCGCCACGCTTCGCGCCGGATGGCAAGCGTATCGCCTATGTTTCGTTCGAGCAGAAGCGTCCACGCATCTTCATCCAGAACATCGATACTGGCCGCCGCGAGCAGGTGACCAACTTCGAAGGCCTGAACGGTGCGCCAGCTTGGTCGCCTGATGGTTCGCGCCTGGCATTCGTGCTGTCCAAGGACGGCAACCCGGACATCTACGTGATGAACGTGGCTTCGCGCCAGATCAGCCGCGTTACCGCAGGCCCGGGTATCAACACCGAACCGTTCTGGGGCAAGGATGGCAACACCCTTTACTTCACCTCCGACCGTGGCGGCAAGCCGCAGATCTATAAACAGTCGGTCAGTGGTGGTGGTGCCGAGCGTGTGACATTCGTGGGTAACTACAACGCTAACCCGAAACTGTCGGCGGACGAAAAGACCCTGGTCATGATCCATCGTCAGCAGGGCTTCACCAACTTCAAGGTGGCGGCACAGGACTTGCAGCGCGGAAGTGTAAAGATTCTCTCGGAAACGAGTCTTGATGAGTCGCCCACTGTCGCGCCTAACGGCACCATGCTAATCTACGCCACCCGCCAGCAGGGCCGGGGAGTCTTGATGCTCGTGTCGCTTAACGGCCGTGTGAGGCTCCCACTTCCTACCGCTCAAGGCGAAGTCAGAGAACCGTCCTGGTCCCCTTACCTGAACTGATTGCGGCGTAATACGTTTTTGCTTAACACACTGGGGTTTCATTAGGAGTTTCACGATGGAAATGCTGAAGTTTGGTAAATTTGCTGCGCTGGCTCTGGCCATGGCCGTAGCTGTAGGTTGCTCCTCGAAAGGCGGTGACAACGCTGGTGAAGGCGCTGTTGACCCGAACGCTGGCTACGGTGCCAACACTGGCGCTGTTGACGGTTCCCTGAGCGAAGAAGCCGCCCTGCGCGCAATCACCACCTTCTACTTCGAATACGACAGCTCGGACCTGAAGCCAGAAGCCATGCGCGCTCTGGACGTTCACGCCAAGGACCTGAAAGCCAACGGCAACCGCGTTGTCCTGGAAGGCAACACCGACGAGCGCGGCACCCGCGAGTACAACATGGCTCTGGGTGAGCGTCGTGCGAAAGCCGTTCAGCGCTACCTGGTTCTGCAGGGCGTTTCCCCTGCTCAGCTGGAACTGGTCTCCTACGGCGAAGAGCGTCCAGTTGCCACCGGCAACGACGAGCAGTCCTGGGCTCAGAACCGTCGCGTAGAACTGCGTAAGTAAGTTCTTATGCGTATGTGCCGTCGTGCTGTAACCGTCCTCGCACTCAGCCTGCCGCTTTCGGCGTGGGCTGCGGTTCCTGTAGTTGATGACAACGGGGGTGCTTACCCACCTTCCGGTTATGGCACGAGCGGCGCCTATGCCGGCGCAGGGGCTTCGACCCCTGCCTCGGCACAGGGCCAGCTGTTCATGCAGCTGCAACAGATGCAGGATCAACTTTCCCGTCAGCAAGGCATCATCGAAGAGCTGCAGAACGATGTGTCTCGCATGAAGCAGGAAAACCTGGAGCGTTACCAGGATCTTGATCGTCGCATCAACAGTGGTGGCGCGCCTGCCGCGACCCCCGACAATTCCTCCACCGGTGGTGCATCCAATGCCGCCGTCGGTGCAGCAGCAGGCGCCGCTGGTGCCGCTGCACAACAACCGGCCGCCAGCAGCGAGCCCGGTGATCCGGCGAAAGAAAAGCTCTACTACGACGCCGCTTTCGACCAGATCAAGCAAAAGGACTTCGACAAGGCCAGCCAGGCGTTCAACGCCTTCCTGCGCAAGTACCCGAACAGCCAGTACGCCGGCAACGCCCAGTACTGGTTGGGTGAGGTGAACCTGGCCAAGGGCGACCTGCCAGCGGCCAGCCAGGCCTTCGCCCAGGTCAGTCAGAAGTACCCCAAGCACAGCAAGGTGCCAGATTCGCTGTACAAGCTTGCTGACGTCGAGCGCCGCATGGGCCACACCGACAAGGTCAAGGGCATCCTGCAGCAAGTCATCACCCAGTACCCCGGCACATCTGCCGCGCAGCTGGCACAGCGCGACCTGCAGAAGCTCTAAGTTGCACCTTTGCAAGAAACCCGCGCCTGTCGCGGGTTTTTTCGTTAGAATCACTGCCCTTTTTATAAACACGCTGTAGCGGATAACGCCATGTCGAGTCCGCGACAGTGCCTGACGGAGGCGGACAGCCTGTTTAGCTGTCACGCCCGTGGCGAGCATGCAAGACACATTACGCATCACCGAAGTCTTTTACTCTTTGCAGGGTGAAACACGAACGGCTGGGCTGCCCACGGTATTCGTGCGCCTGACCGGTTGCCCCCTGCGCTGCCAGTACTGCGACAGTGCCTACGCCTTTACCGGCGGCACCATTCGCACCCTCGATTCGATCCTTGAGCAGGTGGCCGGCTTCAAGCCGCGTTACGTCTGCGTCACTGGCGGCGAACCGTTGGCCCAGCCGAACGCCTTGCCGCTGTTGCAGCGCCTGTGCGATGCCGGTTACGAGGTCTCGCTGGAAACCAGCGGCGCCCTCGATATCTCGGGCACCGATGTGCGAGTCAGCCGGGTGGTCGACCTCAAGACCCCGGGGTCGGAAGAGTCGCACCGCAACCGCTACGAGAACATCGAGCAGCTGACCCGCAACGACCAGGTCAAGTTCGTCATCTGTTCCCGCGAGGACTATGACTGGGCGGTGTCCAAGCTGATCCAGTACAACCTGGCCGAACGTGCGGGCGAAGTGCTGTTCTCGCCTAGCCATCACCAGGTGAGCGCTACTGACCTGGCCGACTGGATCGTCGCCGACAACCTGCCCGTACGCTTCCAGATGCAGCTGCACAAGCTGCTGTGGAACGACGAACCCGGACGTTGATTGAGGAGTAAAAGAGATGACTGAGAAACGCGCGGTAATCCTGCTGTCTGGCGGCCTTGATTCGGCGACGGTCGTGGCCATGGCCAAGGCTGAAGGCTACAGCTGCTACACCATGAGCTTCGACTATGGCCAGCGCCATCGCGCCGAGCTGAATGCCGCCGCTCGCGTCGCCCGTGACCTGGGCGTGGTCGAGCACAAGGTCATTGGCCTCAACCTCGATGGTATCGGCGGCTCGGCCCTGACCGACAGCAGCATCGATGTGCCGGAGACCCCGGGCGAGGGCATTCCGGTGACCTACGTGCCGGCCCGCAATACGGTGTTCCTGTCGCTGGCACTGGGTTGGGCGGAAGTGCTGGAAGCGCGCGACATCTTCATAGGCGTCAATGCCGTCGATTATTCCGGTTACCCGGATTGCCGCCCCGAGTTCGTCGAGGCGTTCGAGCGCATGGCCAACCTGGCCACCAAGGCGGGTGTCGAAGGGCAGGGCTTCCGCATTCAGGCTCCGCTGCAGAACATGAGCAAGGCGCAGATCGTGCAGGCGGGTATTGCCCGTGGCGTGGACTACAGCCTGACGGTCTCCTGCTACCAGGCCAATGATGAAGGCCAGGCGTGTGGCAAATGCGACAGTTGCCGCCTGCGTGCTGATGGTTTCAAGGCGGCCGGTGTGGAAGACCCGACTCGCTACTTCTGACAAAAGGTTGCTTCAGGTATTGATTTCTCGTTAGAAATCAGTATTATACGCGCCATCCAGCGGGTCGTTAGCTCAGTTGGTAGAGCAGTTGGCTTTTAACCAATTGGTCGTAGGTTCGAATCCTACACGACCCACCATATGCAATAAGTCAGAGCCCGCAACCGGCAACGGTCGCGGGCTTTGTCGTTCCTGGCCTTCATGAACGACAAAGGCCGCAACCTCGACGGCTGCGGGCCTGGCCAATCAGCACAACTTCAGTTCGAAGAAGTTGTACTTGCCGTTGTTGCTGCCCCAGCTCACATGCAGGGTTGGGCCTTGGCCATAGTTAACGACGCTGGCTCCGGCGTGATAGCCGAAAGCGGAGATGCCGCCACTGACCTGTTCCAGTTCGTCATCGTCGAGTGTGCGCAGGGTTTCATGCTCGGTATTCATGGATTAGTCCTCTTCCAATTGAGTTGTTCCGTCACCGGTAAGGCATTTACCGGACTGGCAAATCATGTGAAGTGGCCGCCACTCGGGGCAATAGGACGGGTGACCTAATGTCTTATTGCCATACTGTGATGCCGTTCTCGCGGAGCACACCACTAGTGCATCTGTACTAGTGCCCGGTGTGACTGGCTTGTTTAGTCTGGCCTGGCCCGGAGCCGGACTTGCTGCGGGGCGACTTCGTAACTGCCAGTAGTAGGCCAGGGAATGCTATTTCGTAAGGAAGCACTGCAATCAGGGGCACGCAACGACCTGGGAAGCGTGATTTTGATATCGCCACCGTCCTTGCGCATCGCCAGCGCCTGCGCAGTGTTGTTCTGCATCACCGTTGGCCTGTTCATCACCTTTGCCAGTTACACACGGCGCGAAGCCGTAACTGGTGTGCTGGTTCCTGAGGCTGGGGTGGTCAAAGTCTTCGCCCCTCAGGTCGGGGTGGTGGAGGGGCTGCAGATCGGCGATGGCGAGCAGGTGAAGGCGGGCCAGGCCCTGTTGACCCTGGCCAGCGACACCCGCAATGGCGAGGCTGCCGCCAACCAGGATGCCATCAGCCGGCTGCTTGCCCGGCGAAACAGTAGCCTGGCCGATGAAATAGATAAAACCCGGGTGCTTCATCAACAAGAACGTGAAGGCAAGTCTCGTCGCCTCGGCATGCTGGAAGGCGAACAGGAGAAAGTCGCTGCTCAGATTGCCCTGACCCGCCAGCGCCAAGCCCTGGCCCAGGGAATCGCCGAACGCTACGCCGAGTTGCAGCGCCAGGACTTCGTTTCCCGTGACCTGCTCCAGGCCCGCCAGGATGCCGTGCTGGAAATGCGCCTGCGCACCGAGGAGCTGAACCGCTCGCTGCTCGCCTTGCGCAGCGAAAGCGCCGCATTGCGTGCCGAGCTGGCTGAGCTGCCCTACAAGCAGACCAAGCAGATGTCGGAGCTGCAGCGGCGCTTGCTGGAGAGCCAGAGCAGCTTGCTGGAAAGCGAGGGCAAGCGCCAGGTGATGATAACCGCCCCGGTGGCAGGGGAGGTGGCGGCGCTGGGCGTGGTCAACGGGGCGCGCGCCGATACCAGCCGCCCACTGCTCAGCCTGGTACCGCAGGACAGCAGCCTGTACGCGGAACTCTATGTGCCAAGCCGCTCGGCCGGCTTTGTGCGGCCGGGCAATAGCGTGCTGCTGCGCTACCAGGCGTTCCCCTACCAGCATTTTGGCCTGGCCCGCGGTACCGTTGCCTCGGTTTCCCGCAGTGCCTTGCCGGCTGACGAGGTCATGACCGTGGGTGTGCCCTCCGAGGCATTGCGCGAACAAGGGCCCCTGTATCGGGTCAAGGTCACGCTGGAGCGACAAAGCCTGTACGCCCGCGGCGGTGAGGAGCGCCTGCGTTCCGGCATGCAGTTGGACGCGGACATCATGCTGGAGAAGCTGCCGCTGTATGAATGGCTGCTCGAGCCCTTGCGCGGCATAGGAAAACGCCTGTGAGCCTTTACCAGTCCCTGAGTTTCGGCATCGGCCGCAAGCTGCCCGTCATGCTGCAGGTCGAGGCTGCCGAATGCGGCCAGGCCTGCTTGGCGATGATTGCCGCCTACCATGGCCAGGTGCACGACATGCACGGCTTGCGCCAGAAGCTCTCGCCATCCATGAAGGGCGCCACGCTCAAGCAACTGATGGCCATGGCCGGCAACTTGGGTCTGGCTACGCGACCGCTGCGCCTGGAACTGGAGGCACTGCCGCAATTGCGTCTGCCGTGCATACTGCACTGGGAGTTCAACCACTTCGTGGTGCTCAAGGAAGTCGGCCCGCGCGGGGTGGTCATTCATGATCCGGCGCGCGGGGTGTGCAAGCTGGGCCTTGAGGAGGTTTCCAGGGCCTTCACCGGCATCGCCCTGGAGCTGTGGCCGCACAGCGATTTCCAGCCGGGCGAGGCGAAGACGCCGCTGTCCCTGCGGCGCTTGCTGGGCAGGGTCGAGGGCTTTGGCGGCGTGTTCACCCAGGTATTGGTGCTGGGCCTGGCGCTGGAGCTATGCACGGTGTTGGCGCCGTTCTTCATGCAGACGGTGATCGACAAAGTGCTGGTCAGTGCCGACCGCGACCTGCTGGCGGTGCTGGCCATCGGTTTCGGCCTGATGTTGCTGGCCCAGCAGGTGCTGGCGCTGGGCCGTTCGTGGGCGTTGATGTACCTGGGTACGCTGCTCGGCAGCCAGTGGCAGATCAATGTCTTCAACCACCTGGTGCGCCTGCCGGTGGCGTTCTTCGAGCGGCGCCATCTGGGCGATATCGTTTCTCGCTTCGGTTCACTCAAGGCGATCCAGCGCACCCTCACCACCTCGTTCATCGAAGCGATGCTCGATGGCCTGATGACCGTGGTCACGCTAGTTCTGATGTTTTTCTATAGCCCGCCACTGGCGCTGATTGCGGTGTTTGCCATGGTGCTCTATGGGATGGCGCGCTGGGTGTGGTTCGGACCGCTGCGACGGGCCAGCGAGGATGAACTGGTACATGCGGCCAGGCAGCAGAGCCATTTTCTCGAAACCATGCGCGGTGTGCGCACGCTGAAACTGTTCGCTCATCAGGAACAACGCGCGACCACCTGGAGTGGCCTGCTGGTCGACGAGATCAATGCCGGGTTGCGGCCGCAGAAGCTGCAACTCCTTTACCGGGCATTCAATGGTCTGCTGTTCGGCATGGTGACCCTGCTTGTGATCTGGCTAGGCGCCCGGCAGGTGATGGACGGTGCATTCAGTGCCGGCATGCTGATCGCCTTCAGTGCCTACAAGGACCAGTTCAACAGCCGCGTGTCCGGATTGATCGACAAACTGGTCGATGTCGTGATGTTGCGCCTGCATGGTGAGCGTCTGGCCGACATCGTGCTGGAAGCCGCCGAACCGCTGTCGCCGCCGTTGCCCGAGGCAGACGAAGGGCCCGTGCCGCGCCTGGAAGTACGTCAGCTGAGGTTCCGCTATTGTGCCTACGAGCCTTGGGTGCTGGACGGTGTTTCGCTGGTGATCGAGCCGGGTGAGTCGCTGGCCATCATCGGCCCTTCAGGTTGCGGCAAAAGTACGCTGCTGAATGTGATGCTGGGCATCCTGACTCCGGTGGAAGGGCAGGTACTGCTCGATGGCGAGCCCATCGACGCCCGCTCGATAGGCCGCCTGCGCCGGATCAGCGCCACGGTGCTGCAGGACGACGTGCTGTTCGCCGGCTCGATCGCCGACAATATCAGCTTCTTCTGCAATGACGCCGACCCGGCCTGGATCGAGCAGTGTGCCCGCCTGGCTGCCGTGCATGACGACATCGTGCGCATGCCGATGGCCTACAGCACGCTGGTAGGCGACATGGGCGCGGTGCTCTCCGGTGGGCAGAAGCAGCGCATCCTGCTGGCCCGGGCGCTGTACCGGCGGCCGAAGCTGCTGTTCCTCGACGAAGCGACCAGCCACCTGGACATCCAGCGCGAGGCAGCAGTTAACCAGGCCTTGGAAGCGCTGCACATCACCCGCGTGATCGTCGCCCATCGGCCGGATACCATCCGCTCGGCCCAGCGAGTGGTGGCGCTGCTCGACGGGCGAGTGACGAACGCATCATGAAGCACCGTGCAATGCTGGCCATGGTGATTTGCCTGTGCAGCTTGCAAGGCCAGGCCGCGCAGCCCTTGCAGGCCTGCCCCGGGCCATTGCCCGCAGACCAGCCGCTGGCCTTGTCCCGCGCCGTTGCCATGGCCTTGTGCGCCGACCCCGAGCTGCAGGCCGCTTGGCGAACCCAGCTAAGCAGCCAGGCCAGCATGGAGGCTGAACGCTCGGCCTACTGGCCGACCCTGCAGGGGCAGGCGAACATCGGCCGGGCCAACCGCAGGACGCGCTATGACGGTTTTCCCGAAGCCAACTCCAGCCTCAATGCCCGGACCAGCGGCTATGGGCTGAGCCTCAACTGGGTGTTGTACGACTTCGGCTTGCGCGAGGCCAGGGTGGAAAGCGCCCGCCAGTTGCTCAACGCGGCCAGCAGCAGTCGGGTGGAAAAGATCCAGCAGGTGGTGCTCGGTATCAGCAAGGCGTTCTACCAGGTGCAGGCCAGCAGCGCCTTGCTCGAGGCCCGGCGCAGCATCGAGGCGCTGGCGGCCGAAAGCTTGCGGGTGACCACCGCCAAGCACCAGGCTGGGGCGGGGGAGCGCGCCGATCGCCTGCAGGCGCAGACCACCTTCGAGCAGGCGCAGTTGGAGAGGGTGTTGGCTGAGGGCGACCTGGCCATCGCCAACGGTGCGCTGGCCAGCGCCTTGAACCTGTCACCTTCCGCGCCGCTGCGCCTGGAGCCGCTGGACGAGCCGCAGGGCCAGGAAGCAAGCTTCATGCAAAGCGTCGATGCATTGATGGAGCAGGCCCGGCAGGTCCACCCTTCAGTGGACAGCGCCCGCGCCCAATGGGCCTCCAGCCTGGCCAAGGCCGAGGCGGAGCGGGCCCAGGGGAGGCCGACGTTCTCGTTGTACAGCGACTACCGGCATGATGATACACCGGTCGAACAGGTGGCCTCGCGGCAGCAGATCGAAACCTGGACCGTGGGCGTGCAAGTCAGCGTGCCGATCTTCGATGGCTTTCTGGCCCGTCGCCGGGCGCGGGCGGCGGAGGCGGAAGCGGCGGCGCGGGAGCAGGACCTTTATGGTGCGCAGCGAGCCATCGCCCTGAGTGTCTGGCGCAGCCGCCAGTCCCTGGAGGCGCGTACCCAGGCGCTGGTCATCAGCCGCCGGCTGGTCGCCAGTGCCAGCCAGTCGCACCGGGTGGCGCTGGGGCGGTACAAGGCCGGGGTCGGCAGCATCATCGAGCTGCTGAATGCCCAGAACGATCTGGCCAACGCGCAGCAACGGCGGGTCGCGTCGGTGGTCGACTGGTACACCGCGCGCTTGCAACTGGCCGCTGACCTCGGCCAGCTGGACGGCCGCGAGTACTAGCGAGCGCGGTTTATTCCGCCCAGGCCGGATCGCCGGTAAACACCACGGTGATCCAGCGATCCGGGCCTTCGCCGCCAACGGCCTCGCCGACCTCGTCGCGCAAGGCATCCCACTCGGCGATCGAGCGTGCTGGCATGTCCACGGGCACGATGAAGTAGAGTTCGATCTCGCGTGAGCGACCGACCTTGGCCACGTAGGCCTTGTAGGACTTCAGGCCGTGCCTGGCCACGAATTCTCGGGCGACGGTGTCGACGTGCAGCTTGAGGTCCCCGGGGGTCACCAGGAAGATCTCCGACAGTGCCTGACGTACGACCGACAGCGGCAGCGGAATGATCACCAGGCACACCAAGGCCAGTACCGCCGGGTCGATGTACGGCGATACCCACTCCCATTGCGTGCCTTGCACTGCGTAGCCGAAGCAGAAGGCAATCAACAGCGCGGCGGTAATGCTGGCCGACATCACCCAGCCTTTGACGTCCATGCGCACGAAGTCCGACTTCAGCTTGCGGTTGGCGCGGTTCTCGACCACGGCGATGGTTGCGCAGGCGACCACGGTCAGCAGCGCATAAACCATGGCGATGCCGAACTCCAGGTGGCGACCGCCTTGCAGCAGGCTGCTGACCGCGTTGATCAGCGCATAGATGGCGACGCCGCTGAGCAGGATGCCATTGAGTGCCAGGACCATCGGCTCAAGGTGCCAGAAGCCCATGGTGAAGCGCTCACGCAGCTTGCGCGAGAGTTGCAGGCTGGTGGCGTGGGAAGTGATCAGCTTGACCACCACCAGCGACAGGCCGCTCATGCTGGCGTCGACCAGCGAGTAGACGCCGTCGAAGACGATCGAGAACGAGCCGGAAGCCAGGCCGAAGCCGATGCCAATGGTGGCGATGAACAAGGTGACGGCGATCGAGGTGCGTAACAGGCCCTGTTCGCTGGTGATGTCGAAGAAAGAAGATCGGGTTGCGGTTTGCATGTGTTTTGCTCGGTCAATAACGATGTTGCTGTGTTGGCTGTGCGGGCCTCTTCGCGGGCAAGCCAGCTCCCACACGGATATCACAGGCCTTGAGTGTGGCACTGTAGCTGTGGGAGCGGGTTTACCCGCGAATGGGCCAGCACAGGCTAGACGCGAAACTGCTCCATCAGCGCCTGCTGCTGGTTGGCCAGTCGATTCAGCGCCTGGCTGATACGTGCTGATTCATCGGCTTGGCCCGACAGCGACTCGGTCACGTCGCGAATCCCGGCCACATTGCGGTTCACTTCCTCGGCCACGGCACTCTGTTCCTCGGCCGCCGAGGCAATCTGCAGGTTCATGTCGCTGATCACCGCCACGGCCTCGCCAATGCGCTCCAGTGCGGGCAGGGCCTGCTCCATGCGCGTGGCGCTGGCCTGGGCCTGGCGCTGGCCTTCATGCATGGCGCCGACGACGTCCTGGGTGCCTTGCTGCAGCCCTTCAATTACCTGGCGGATCTCTTCCACCGAGACCTGGGTGCGCTGGGCCAGGCTGCGTACTTCGTCGGCGACCACGGCAAAACCACGCCCGGCCTCGCCTGCGCGTGCGGCTTCGATGGCGGCGTTGAGGGCCAGCAGGTTGGTCTGCTCGGCGATCGCGCGGATCACCTCGAGCACCGACCCGATCTGCTCGCTGCGGTGTTCCAGCGCACGGGCCTCGTCCATGGCGGTGTTCATGCCGGTTGCCAGCTGGTCGATGGTCTGACGGGTGCTGGCGATCAGTTGCAAGCCCTCACGGCTGGCCTGATCGGCACCGCGTGCAGCCTGGGCCGCCTGAGCGGCGTTGTGGGCAACATCCTGGGCGGTGGCACTCATTTCGTTGGCGGCGGTGGCGACCTGTTCGATCTCCCGTTGCTGCTGCTGCATGCCATTGCTGGTTTGGCTGGCGATGGCGGCGGACTGGTCGGCGGTGCCGCGGGCTTCGAGTAGTGAGCCTTTGACCTGGGCGATTACTGGTTGCAGCTTGTCGAGGAAGCGGTTGAACCACCCCGTCAGCTGGCCCAGTTCGTCCTGACGGGCGTAGTCCAGGCGGCGGGTCAGGTCGCCTTCGCCGCTGGCGATGCCTTCCAGGCGGGCGGCCACGGCCAGGATCGGCCGGGTAACGCCACGCGCGGTCAGCCAGACCAGCAGCAGGCCAATGATGGCTGCGCCCAGGCCGATCAGCAGGCTGGTCAGGTTGGCGCTCTGATTATGGCTGTCCAGGCGCTGGTTGAGGGCCAGGGCAGGCGCTTGCAGTACCGCCTCGGGCAGTTCCAGTTGCACCTGCCAGGAGTTGGTGTCAGGAATCGGCGCGAACGGCCGTGCCACGCGCAGGATGCCCTGATCCACTTGCTTGTCCAGCGGCTGGCCCAGCTTGCTCGCGTCACGGCTGTGCCCGGCGAGCAGGCCGGCAGCGCTGACGATGCTGACCTGGCCTTGGCCGTCGAACAGTTCCTGGCGGCCATCCAGGCTCAGTTGCTGGAGGTTGTCCAGGCCGATGTCCAGGCCGACCACGCCGACCACCTTGCCGTTTTCCAGCAGGGGCAGCGCGATGCTGGTCATCAGTACCTGATGGCCATTGACGTCGTCGAGGTAAGGTTCGAGCACACAGGCCCTGGCGGTTTCCTGCGGGCATGTCAGCCAGCGGTTCTTGGCCAGGCCATTGGTGCCAGGGGTGTTGTCGTTCAGCATCGATTCGGGCATCGCCTCAAGGTCCAGGGTGCCCGGGCGAGGTTGCGACCAATACAGCGAGAAGCGCCCGCTTTCGTTGCTGCCGCTGGTCTCCTGGCCGATGAACTGGTTATCTAGGTGGTCGAGCGCATTGGGCTGGAACACCAGGTACAGGCCGATCACGTCCGGGTTGCCAGCCAGGCTGGCGTGGGCCTGGCGGGTCAATTCGGCACGCAGGTCGGTGCCGCCCTTGGCCTTGAGCACCTGTACCAGGCGGGCGAAGCCGTTGCCGTACTGGTAGGCGTCCATGAAGTAGCGCTGGATGCGCAATGCCTGGGTCTCGGCGTGGGCCTGCAGGCGCAGGCGTGCGCTGTGTTCGAGCATTTCGGTACTGGCCTGGTTGACCAGCGCCGCACTACGCCGCGACTGGGTCAGTGAGCTGGCGACCAGCAAGGCGACGATGACCAGCAGGCAGAGGCCGGTGAGCAGGGTGATCTTCCACTGGATGGACAGGCGACGCAGCAGCATGAGGACTTTCCTTATCGTTCAACAACAACGCCCGCGTTCAGGCGCGGGCGTTGTCGGTGGCTGGAGTCAATCAGCGACGTAGTTCGGTGGCGAGACCCGGAAGGCCTTGGTCAGCCAGGCCAGGTGCAGCAGCCCCGCCAGTGCCCAGAGGCCGCCGAAGATCAACGAGTTCTCGTTGAGGTCGAGCCAGAGCTTGGCAATGATGCAGAAGCCGATGGTCGGGAGCACCAGATACTTCATCTTGTTGGCCAGCCCCTGGCGATTGCCCTCCCGCAGGTAGCAATGGCTGATCACCGACAGGTTGACGAAGCTGAAGGCTACCAGCGCGCCGAAGTTGATGATCGAGGTGGCGGTGACCAGGTCGAAGAAGATTGCCGAAAGGGCGATGACGCCGACCACGGCAATGTTCACGATCGGGGTCTTGTAGCGCGGGTGCAAGCGGGCGAACACGCCGCTCGGGATCACATTGTCACGGCCCATCACGTACAGCAATCGCGACACGCTGGTCTGCGAAGCCAGGCCCGAGGCGATGGTATTGATCACCGTACAGGCAATGAAGATCGACTGGAACAGCTTGCCACCGACATACAGGGCAATTTCAGGCAGAGCCGCTTCCGGGTCCTGGAAGCGTGCGTTGGTCGGGAAGTACGCCTGCATGAAATACGACACAGCGATGAACACCACGCCACCGATCAGGGCAGTGAGGAAGATGGCCCGCGGGATGATCTTGCCCGGGTCCTTGGTTTCTTCGGACAGGCAGGTGACCGCGTCGAAGCCCAGGAACGAGAAGCACAGGATGGTTGCGCCGGCAGCCAGGGCGCTGAGGTGCGTCTGCGAGTCGGCGAACGGCAACAGGCTCCAGGTGGTTCCCAGCCCTTCGCCCTGGTCCAGACCACGAACGCAGAGGTAGATGAACACCGACATGATCATCAGCTGCACGACCACGAACAGCAGGTTGAAATGCGCGACCAGGTTGATACTGCGCATGTTGATCAGGCTGATCAGGGTGACGAAGCCGGCCACCCACATCCACGCCGGCACTTCTGGGAACATGGCTGAGAGGTAGAGCTTGGCCAGCAGTGCGTTGACCATGGGCAGCAAGAGGTAGTCCAGCAGCGAAGACCAGCCAACCAGGAAGCCAACGTGCGGGTTGATGGCGCGTTGGGTGTAGGTATAGGCGGAGCCGGACTGCGGGAAGCGGCGGACCAGTGTGCCGTAGCTCACTGCAGTGAACAGAACGCCGGCCAGGGCCAGCAGGTAGGCGCTGGGGACGTGGCCGTTGGTAACGCCGGACACGATGCCGAAAGTGTCGAACACGGTCATGGGCGTAAGGTACGCCAGACCGATGATGACCACGTGCCAGAGGCGCAGGGATTTACGGAATTGGCCGTTGCCGTTGGCGTTGTGGTCATGCTGCATGCTGGTGTGGCTCCATGTTGTTCACCTTTTTGTTTGGAGCAGAGATAGGCGCGTGCTAGGCGCCGGCGTCAGGCTGGCAGTGCCTTGGCGAGGAGGTTGAAGCGTGCGGGCAGGGGCATCCGAGCATCATGACGGCGCGACTTTTTCTTCTTCGTGGATCGGGCGCTGGGCGAGGTGGTGAAAATAAAAAACGATTGATAGGTAGGCGTCAAGTTAAACATGACAAGATGTTGCGAAATTGAAATATTTATCGGTTAAACGCCCAGAATGTTCGGTTTTTGCGCGTTTTTTTGCGGTTTCGATCGACTTCAATGTTCGTAAAAATTAACGATCTGATGGATTGTCGGACATTTCCCAAGTCGCCATTTCTGCCCAGGCGTCGTCACCGGCCCGTCACCGCAGTGATATCCTTTTGCACCCCGCCCATATGGACATCGATCGGTTCTATTCATGAAGAAATCAGTAGGGATCCTTTCCGGCCTGGCGATTGCCATCGCAGTCGTGACCACCGTTGGCGCCTGGTACACCGGCAAACAGCTGCCTGGCGAGCTGGACAACGCCGTCAGCCGCAGCAACGAACAGATCAAGAAGGCCCTGACCAACTATGGCGGCAGCATGACCGTCGAGCTGGTCTCGCTCGATCAGCACTTCTTCAGCAGTACTGCGCAGTACCGGCTCAAGGCCAAGGACATCAACCTTGGCCACGGCGAAGTGGTCAGTTTCGACCTCGGCATGACCGACCAGATCGAGCATGGCCCGTTCCCGTGGTCGCGGGTCAAGGCACTGAAGCTGGTACCGGTACTGGCCGCTAGCAGCAGCAGCCTGCAGAAGGATGACCTCACTGCGCCGTGGTTCGCTGCCGCAGGCGAGCAGTCGCCGATCAGTGCGCATACCAGCCTGGGCTTCTCGGGCAACGTCGACAGCAACATCACCGTGGCACCGCTCAAGCGTACCGAGGCCGACGGCAGCAGCCTGGACTTCTCGGGAATGTCGCTGGAGGTCAGTGGTGATCAGGAAGGCAAGGCGTCGAAGTTCCATGGCAGCGCGGATCGCTTAGTGATGAAGCTGGTCGGCGAGGACCATCCGCCGGCTACCCTCGAGCTCTCGGGATTGAAGGTGGGTGGCAACCTGGCGGCCAGCAAGCATGACGCCGTTTACGTCGGCAATGTCGACCTGCTGCTGGCCGAGGCCAAGGCGACCTTGGGTGACAAGCAGCAGGTGCTGGTGCTCAAGGGCCTTGAGCAGAACCTTCTGCAAACCCTGGATGGCCCGGACACCGTGGGTGGTCGCGTGGACTACCGGATCGCGGACATCACCTGGGATGGCCGCGCAGTGGGTAACGCGCAGATGGGTGTGAGCATCAAGTCGCTCAATGCCCCAGCCTTGCAGTCGCTGTCGAAGTGGTACCAGGCCCACCTGCCAGAGTTCGAAGCGGCTCAGGCTGCCGGGCAGCCGGTGCCGGAAATCCAGATGGATGAGGCGGAAAAAGCCAGGTTCCACGGCGACCTGCAACAGTTGCTGGCCTCCAAGCCCAAGCTGGCCATCGAGAACCTGGCATTCCGCACTGCCAATGGCGAGAGCCGTTTCGACCTGTCGATGGATTTCGCCAGCCCGGCCTCGTTCGACCTGCCGCCTGACCAGTTGAGCAAGCAACTGATCACCGAGGTGAAGAGCAAGCTGTCGTTGTCCAAGCCGATGATCGGCGACCTGGCTACCTTGCAGGCGCTGCTGGAAGGGCAGACCGATGCCCAGGCGATTGCTTCGCAATCGAGCCAGGCTGGGGAGATGGTCGGCATGATGGCGGTGCAGAGCGGCATGGCCACCGTGCAGGGCAGCGATGTGGTGGCGAGCCTGCACTATGCCGATGGCATGGTCGACTTCAACGGCAAGAAGATGACCGTCGAAGAGTTCGCCATGCTGCTGGCGGCGCACTTTGCCGCGATGCAGCCGCAGGGTTGATGGGTTGACCTGAGCCGGCCTCTTCGCGGCTGAAGCCGCTCCCACAGGTGCCCTACAACACTTGAGTCCTGTGTTGTACCTGTGGGAGCGGCTTCAGCCGCGAAGAGGCCGGCACTGGCACCACAAAAACCGCTTTTGAATTCCCCGGATTGTCTGTAGCCTTCGGCGTCCGATAATAATCCGCGCCCGCAGAGGGCCGTGGCGGCATGCCTGCCGTCCGGCACCCCTAGCCGATCTGCCAGGGCCGGGTGATACACTCGATTTGACGCGCACGCGCGCCTGCAGGTCCAGCGATCATGACCCAGATTTCCGAACGCCTGTTGGTTCAGGCCCACCTTGACGCCAAGCAGCCCAACCCGCTGACCGCCGAGCAGGAGGCCGAATACCGTGCGGCCATCGCTGCCGAGCTGAAAGCGCAGAATGCCGTGCTGGTAGCCCACTATTACTGCGACCCGGTCATCCAGGCGCTGGCCGAAGAAACCGGCGGCTGCGTGTCCGACTCGCTGGAAATGGCCCGTTTCGGCAAGAACCACCCGGCCGAGACGGTGATCGTCGCCGGTGTGCGCTTCATGGGCGAAACCGCCAAGATCCTCACCCCGGAAAAACGCGTGCTGATGCCGACCCTGGAGGCTACCTGCTCGCTCGACCTGGGCTGCCCGGTCGAAGAGTTTTCGGCCTTCTGCGACCAGCACCCCGAGCGTACCGTGGTGGTTTATGCCAACACCTCCGCTGCGGTGAAGGCGCGGGCCGACTGGGTGGTGACGTCGAGCTGCGCGCTGGAAATCGTCGAAAGCCTAATGGACAACGGCGAAACCATCATCTGGGGCCCGGACCAGCACCTGGGCCGCTACATCCAGAAGCAGACCGGTGCCGACATGCTGTTGTGGGACGGTGCCTGCATCGTTCACGAAGAGTTCAAGTCCCGTCAGCTGGCCGACATGAAGGCGCTGTATCCGGACGCCGCCATCCTGGTGCACCCGGAGTCGCCGGAAGCGGTAATCGAGCTGGCCGACGCGGTGGGCTCCACCAGCCAGCTGATCAAGGCGGCGCAGACCCTGCCAAACAAGACCTTCATCGTCGCCACCGACCGCGGCATCTTCTACAAGATGCAGCAGCTGTGCCCGGACAAGGAGTTCGTCGAAGCGCCGACAGCCGGTAACGGTGCGGCGTGCCGCAGCTGCGCGCACTGCCCGTGGATGGCGATGAATACCCTGGAGCGGGTGCTGCACTGCTTGCGCAACGGCGGGGACGAGATTTTTGTTGATCCGGCGCTGGTGCCGAAGGCGATCAAGCCGCTGAACCGCATGCTGGACTTTACCCAGGCGGCTCGCCTGAAGCTCTCCGGTAACGCTTGAGATTGCTGGGGCCGCTTTGCGGCCCATTCGCGACACAAGGCCGCTCCTACAAGCGATCGCGTACCCCTGTAGGAGCGGCCTTGTGTCGCGAAAGGGGCGCAAAGCGGCCCCAGGATCTCAGCGCCCCATCATTTCCTGAACCATGCGCTTCTGTTCCATGATCTCGCGCTGGCGCTGGTCGATCTGCGACGCCAGCGGGAAGTTGCTGCCCGCACGGCGCTTGGCGTAGTCCAGCTGCTGTACCGCCTGGTCGAAATCTCCCACCAGGGTGAAGTACTCCGCGCGCGCCCGGTGCAGGCCGATGGTGTTGCCCGACAACCCGCGCACTTCCGCCATGTCGTACCAGACGTCCGGGTCATCCGGCCGGCTCTTGAGCAGGTCGTCCAGGACCTTCTCCGCCTCGGCCGGCTTGTTCTGCTTGACCAGCAGGTCGGCACGCACCTGTTTCAGCGGGTAGTTGCCCGGGTACAACCCCTGCATGCGCTCGGCACGTTGCTGCGCGTCGGCCAGGCGGTTGTTGGTGATGTCCAGGTCGATCTGCGCCAGGTTGTAGGTGATGTCGTTAGGCGCCTTGGCCAGCAGCGGCTTGAGGTTTTCCCGCGCTTCGTTGAGCTGGCCACCCTTGATCTGCGCCAGGGCCAGGCCGTAGCGCGCAGCGTCCAGTTTCGGGTCTTCGTCGAGCTGGGCGCGGAAGCGCTTGGCTGCCAGGCCCGGGGTGCCCTCGTAAGTGAGGGCCACACGGGCGCGGATCAACTGGTAGCGCTGGCTGTCCTCGACGCCGCCCTTGGGCGCCTGTTCGGCGCGGTTGCGGGTGTCGGCGATACGCGACTCGGTCACTGGGTGAGTCAGCAGGAATTCTGGCGGCTTGGCATCGAAGCGATACTGGCGCGCCAGGCGCTCGAACATGGTCGGCATGTTGCGCGGGTCGTAGCCGGCCCTTTCCAGGTTCTGGATACCGACGCGGTCGGCTTCCTGCTCATTCTGCCGCGAGAAGCGCCGTTGCTCCTGGATCGCTGCCGCCTGGGTGCCGGCGATCATGCCGATGCCGGCATCGCCAGCGCCGCCTGCCGCCAGCACGATGCCGGCCAGTAGTGCCGCCATCATCGGCAGCTGCATGCGCTGCTGGGCCTCGACGCCGCGGGCGAAGTGGCGTTGCGACAAGTGAGCCAGTTCGTGCGCCAGTACCGAGGCGTACTCGCCTTCGGTCTGGGCGTTGAGGAACAGGCCGCCGTTGACCCCGACGATGCCGCCAGGCGCAGCAAAGGCGTTGAGCTCGCGGCTGTCGATGAGGATGAATTCCAGGCGGCGGTCCTGCAGTTGGCTGGTTTCGGCCAGCCGGTACACGGTGGTTTCGACGTAGTCCTTTAACTGCGGATCATTGAGCTGGTTGACCTGGCCACGCAGCAGGCTCAGCCAGGCGCGCCCGAGGTCGTGCTCCTGCTTGGGTGAAACGATCGCGGAACTGGCGTCGCCCAGTGATGGCAGGTCGTCGGCGTGGCCGGGAAGGGCCATCAGGCAGGCCAGCGCCAGCAGGGTGGGGCGCAGTAGATTCATGCAGAAGCTCGCGTCGATGAAAAAGCCTTACTGTAGCCGGGTCGCGCGGAGCAGACCAGTGGCGGTATGCTACCGAGCTTTTCCCAAGCCTGCCCGCCCCGCCCTGGAGACGCGCCCGATGAGTGACACCCTGACCTGCGACGCCGAACTCGACGCCAGCGGGCTGAACTGCCCACTGCCGCTGCTGAAGGCGAAGATGGAACTGAACCGCCTGGCCAGCGGGGCGGTGCTGAAAGTCATCGCCACCGATGCCGGTTCGCAGCGCGACTTCCGCACTTTCGCCCAGCTTGCCGGTCATACGCTGCTGCATGAAACGGCTGAGGCCGGTACCTACACCTACTGGCTGCGCAAGGCCTGAGCCAACCCAAGGATCGTCAATGTTCAAAGTGCTTCGCGACTGGATAGAGCGCTACTTCTCCGATGAGGAGGCAGTGGTGCTGGCGGTCCTGCTGTTCCTCGCCTTTACCGCGGTGCTCACCCTCGGAGGCATGCTCGCGCCGGTGCTGGCGGGCATGGTCCTGGCGTTCCTGATGCAAGGCCTGGTCAATGCCCTGGAGCGCTTGCGGGTGCCGACCCGGCTGGCGGTGATGCTGGTGTTCGCCCTGTTCATGGGTGCGCTGGCGGTATTCATGCTGGTGCTGGTGCCGTTGCTCTGGCATCAGCTGATCACCTTGTTCAACGAGCTGCCGGGGATGCTTGGCAAATGGCAGTCGCTGTTGCTGCTGCTGCCGGAGCGTTATCCGCACCTGGTGTCGGACGAGCAGGTGCTGCATGCGATCGAGTCGGTACGCGGTGAAATCGGCAAGTTCGGCCAATGGGCGCTGACCTTCTCGCTATCGAGCCTGCCGTTGCTGGTCAACGCGATGATCTACCTGGTGCTGGTGCCGATCCTGGTGTTCTTCTTCCTCAAGGACCGCGAGCTGATCGGGCGTTGGGTCAGTGGCTACCTGCCGCGTCAGCGCACCTTGCTGAACCGGGTGGGCAGCGAGATGAACCGGCAGATCGCCAACTACATTCGCGGCAAGGGCATCGAAATCCTGATCTGCGGGATTGCTACCTACATCGCGTTCATAAGCCTTGGGCTCAATTACGCCGCGTTGCTGGCGCTGCTGGTGGGGTTGTCGGTGGTGGTGCCCTATGTGGGCGCAGTGGTGGTGACCGTGCCGGTAACGCTGATCGCGCTGTTCCAGTGGGGCTGGGGCGACCAGTTCATTTACCTGATGACGGTATACGCGATCATCCAGGGGCTGGATGGCAACGTGCTGGTGCCGTTGCTGTTTTCCGAGGCGGTGAGCCTGCACCCGGTGGCGATCATCTGTGCTGTGCTGCTGTTTGGCGGGTTGTGGGGGTTCTGGGGGATCTTCTTTGCGATCCCGCTGGCGACCTTGATCAAGGCCGTGCTGGATGCCTGGCCCAGGCAGGAAGCCAGCGTCTCACCGATGCTCTGATGCTACTGGGGCCGCGTCGCGGCCCCTCGCGGGACGAGCCCGCTCCTACAGGAGAGTGCATTGGCCCAACCCACGCGATCCCTGTAGGAGCGGGCTTGTCCCGCGAGGGGCTGCAAAGCAGCCCCACTCAACCTCAGCCTTTATTCAAGGCCTGGGCTGCTGCCAGTACGGCATCCACATGCCCAGGCACCTTCACGCCACGCCATTCCTGGCGCAGTACACCGTCCTTGTCGATCAGGAAAGTACTGCGGTCGACGCCCATGTATTCCTTGCCATACAGCTTCTTCAGCTTGATCACGTCGAACAGCTGGCACAGGGCCTCGTCCTTGTCGCTGATCAGCTCGAACGGGAAGCCTTGCTTGGCCTTGAAGTTCTCGTGCGACTTGATGCCGTCGCGCGACACGCCGAACACCAGGGTGTTGGCGGCGGCAAAGGCGTCATGCTGGTCGCGGAAGCCCTGGCCTTCGGTGGTGCAGCCTGGGGTGCTGTCCTTCGGGTAGAAGTACACCACCACCTGCTGGCCCTTGAGCTCGGCCAGGCTGACGGTCTGGCCACTGGTGGCCTGGGCCTGGAAGTCTGCGACGGGTTGGTCGAGTGCTACTGCCATGGTCGGTTTCCTTACATGGGGTTCTGTGGACGCCATGGCTCGATCAGGGCATCGAGGTTCAGGGCATCGGCGAAGTCCAGGAACTGGTCGCGCAGCCAGCTGATCTGGGTGCCGGCTGGCAGGATCACGGTGAACTGGGCGTTGAGCATGCTGCTGCCGGTCTGCGGCGCCAGGTAGGTGTCGCAGGTCATGGCTTCGAGCTCGACACGGTGGTCGAGGAAGAACTGGCACAGTTCGTTGATGATGTCCGGGCGATAGGCGGCGCTGACGTAGGCCACGTAGGGCAGGGCCTGCGGGCGCACTTCCTGATCGGCGCTGCGCACCACGTCGAGGGTCAGGCCGTGTTTCTTGCCCAGGCCCGGCAGCATGGCTTCGAGGCGCGCCAGGGCGTCCCAGCTGCCGCCTACCTGCAGCACCAGGGCGCTGGTCTCGCCGTGGCGGCTCAGGCGCGAGGTGACCACCGCGCAGCGGTTTTCGAAGGCGGCGCGGCTGAGGACGTTGGCCAGCTCCATGGGGTTGGGGCCCAGGGCGCTGATGACAAGGAATTGTTCGCGGACGGTGGGGGTGGACATGCAGCATTCCTAAAGCGATGAGCGGTCGGTGCAGGACGGGCGAAAGCCTCCTGTCGGCAGGGCCCGGGGCTCGCATGCGAGGACGTGGACGCTGGCCGGGGAGCAGGGTCGACGGCCCGGCGGGCCGCGCTGCACCGATCAAAGGATCAAGGGTAGCGAAATAAGGCGCCGAGGGGAATGCTCCGCCCGCCTGCTTCGCTTGTGCAAGGCCGATGCCCCCAGTACCATTACCGCTCTCTTTTTCCGGCAGGAGCAGTTACATGATTGCGGGCAGTATGGTGGCGTTGGTCACACCCATGGATGCACAAGGGCGTCTGGACTGGGACAGCCTCGACAAACTTGTAGACTTCCACCTGGAAAACGGCACCCACGCGATCGTCGCTGTCGGCACCACCGGTGAGTCGGCCACGCTGGATGTCGAAGAACACATCCTGGTCATCAAGCATGTGGTCGAACGCGTCAAGCACAGCAACAAGCGTATTCCGGTCATCGCCGGCACCGGCGCGAACTCCACCGCCGAAGCCGTGCACCTGACCCAGAACGCCAAGAATGCCGGCGCCGACGCCTGCCTGCTGGTGGTGCCGTACTACAACAAGCCGACCCAGGAAGGCTTGTACCAGCATTTCAAGCACATCGCCGAAGCCGTCGATATTCCGCAGATCCTCTACAACGTGCCGGGCCGTACCTCCTGCGACATGCAGGCCGAGACCGTGATCCGCCTGTCGACCGTGCCGAACATCATCGGCATCAAGGAAGCCACTGGCGACCTGGTCCGTGCCAAGGCGATCCTCGATGGCGTCAGCAAAGACTTCATCGTCATGTCCGGCGACGACCCGACTGCCGTCGAGCTGATCCTGATGGGCGGCAAGGGCAACATTTCTGTCACCGCCAACGTCGCCCCGCGCGAAATGGCCGACCTGTGCGAGGCCGCCCTTGAGGGCAATGCCGAGAAGGCCCGCGCAATCAACGAAAAACTGATGCCGCTGCACAAAGACCTGTTCTGCGAAGCCAACCCGATCCCTGTGAAGTGGGCGCTGGTGGAAATGGGCCTGATGCACAAAGGCATTCGCCTGCCACTGACCTGGCTGAGCGAAGGTTGCCACGAAAAAGTCCGTACTGCCTTGCGCCAGTCCGGCGTACTGGTTTAAGAGGAAGTACACCGCATGAAGCGACTGGCTGGTCTTTCCGCGCTCGCCCTGATCATTTCCAGCACCAGTGGGTGTGGCTGGCTGTGGGGCGAGGATGGCTATTTCCGCGACCGCGGCAGCGATTACCTGCAGGCGCACCCGACTGCGCCGATGCAACTGCCGCCGGACGCCGGCAACGTCAAGCGCCTTGACCCGTTGCTGCCGATCCCGCGCAACGTTGCCGACGATCGCGCCACTGGCGAGTTCGAAGTGCCGCGTCCGCAACCGCTGACCGCTGGCGCCGAAGCCAGCGACTACACCCTGCAGCGCAGCGGCAGCAGCCGCTGGGTCCTGGCCCAGCACTCGCCGGCCGAAGTGTGGCCGGTGGCGCACCAGTTCTTCGAGGACAATGGCTTCCGCATCGCTGAAGAACGCCCGCAGACCGGTGAATTCAACACCACCTGGCAGCGCTTCGACGAATTGTCGGCATCGCTCGGCCAGCGTCTGTCGAGCACGGCCAGCAGTGGCGACAGCGAAGTGCGCGTCCGTGTGCGCATCGAGCCCGGCGTGCAGCGCAATACCTCCGAGGTGTACATCGTCAGCGTCGAGCGCCCGGCCGGCAGCACCGCCGACACCGCGTTCCCGTCCACTTCGGCCAATACCGGCGCTGACGCGCTGCTGGTCGACGAAATGCTCGCCAGCATGAGCCGCAGCGCCGAGAAGGGCGGTTCGGTCTCCCTGTTGGCTGCGCGTGACTTCGACGCCCCTAGCCGTGTCAGCCTGAGCGAGGACGGCAGCGGCAACCCGGTGCTGTTCCTCGGCTCGGACCTGGACCGTGCCTGGTCCGGCGTGGGCCGTGCGCTGGAGCAGAGCGGCCAGTGGCGCGTCGAGGACATCAACCGCAGCCTTGGCCTGTACTACATCAACCTGTCGGAAAAGCCTGAAGACAAGCACAACGAGCCTGGCTTCTTCAGCCGCATGTTCGGCAGCGCACCGACCAAGGAAGAGCGTGAAGCCCGTGCCGAGCGTTATCAGGTGCGCCTGAGCAAGGTCGGCGAGAGCGTGCAGGTTACCGTCGAGAAGAACATCAACACCGTGGCCCCGGCCGATGTCGCCCGCCGCGTGCTGAGCGCCATTCAGGACCACTTGGGCTAAGTGCGCTTCGCGGTACTCGGAAGCGGCAGCCAGGGAAATGGCACGCTGATCGCCAGTGGTGACACGTTCATCCTGGTCGATTGCGGTTTTTCCCTGCGTGAAACCGAGCGGCGCCTGGCGCTGCTCGGGGTGTCAGCGGCACAACTGAGCGCGGTGCTGGTCACCCACGAACATGCCGACCACGTGCATGGGGTAGGGTTGCTGTCACGGCGCTACAATGTACCGGTCTACCTCAGCCAAGGCACATTGCGCGGCATGCGCAAGCCGGTGGAGGTGGCCGGTTTTCTCGCTTGTGGCGAGCGGCTGCAGATCGGTGGCCTGGAAGTGAGCGCAGCACGGGTCGAGCACGATGCTTATGAGCCGCTGCAGTACGTGTTCAGCGACGGCAAGCGGCGTTTCGGCATGCTCACCGACCTGGGTTCGTACGATGCGCTGCTGCTCGAGCGCTACCAGGGCCTGGATGCACTGCTGATCGAAGCCAACCACTGCCGCGACCTGCTCGCACGCGGCCACTATCCGGCTTTCCTCAAGCAGCGGGTGGGTGGCATGCAAGGACATTTGAACAACCACCAGGCCGCGCGCCTGGTGCAAGAGTTGGGCTGGAACAACCTGCAGCACCTGGTGCTGGCCCACCTCAGCAGCAAGAACAACCTGCCACACTTGGCCCGCCAGTGCTTCGTCGACACCCTCGGGTGCGACCCGGACTGGCTCCAGGTGGCGAATCAGGAACACGGGCTCGACTGGCGCGAAATCGCCTAGCCCAACACCTCAGCAAGCGGAGCCCAATCATGGAAAAACGCGACGAACTCTACCGCGGCAAGGCCAAATCGGTTTACAAGACCGACGACGCCGACCGCTTGATCCTGCTGTTCCGTAACGACACTTCGGCGTTCGACGGCAAGCGCATCGAACAGCTCGACCGTAAAGGCATGGTGAACAACAAGTTCAACGCCTTCATCATGCAGAAGCTCGAAGAAGCCGGCGTGCCGACCCAGTTCGACAAGCTGCTGGGCGACAACGAGTGCCTGGTGAAGAAGCTGGACATGATCCCGGTCGAGTGCGTGGTGCGCAACTACGCCGCCGGCAGCCTGGTCAAGCGCCTGGGCGTGGAGGAGGGCATCAAGCTGGAGCCGTCCACCTTCGAGCTGTTCCTGAAGAACGACGAGAAGGGTGACCCGTTCATCAACGAATCCCACGTGGTTGCGTTCGGCTGGGGCACCGCCGAGCAGCTGGTCGAGATGAAGAAGCTGTCGCTGAAGGTCAACGAAGTGCTGAGCAAGCTGTTCGATGACGCTGGTCTGCTGCTGGTCGACTTCAAGCTGGAGTTCGGTGTCTTCCACGGCCAGATCGTTCTGGGTGACGAGTTCAGCCCGGACGGCTGCCGCCTGTGGGACAAGGAAACCCGCAAGAAGATGGACAAGGACCGCTTCCGCCAGGGTCTGGGCGACGTGATCGAAGCCTACGAAGAAGTTGCCAAGCGCCTGGGCGTGCCGCTGTAAGGCGTGCGTTCACGCAAGCGTCTGATACCACGCGATTTTTTTTGAAAAAAGATTTGCGTTTCAAGAAAACGCTGGTATGATGCGCGGCATTGGAGAGATGCCGGAGTGGTCGAACGGGACGGATTCGAAATCCGTTGTACTGGCAACAGTACCTAGGGTTCAAATCCCTATCTCTCCGCCATACAAGATAAAGCCCCGCAGATTAACGTCTGCGGGGCTTTTTCGTTTCTGGCTCTTACTACTCGCTTCTTCTCACCAAGGCGTTGGTTCCAGTGCACCGACACCGGTAGGGGTGGTGCTGCCTTCGCCATTGCGCAGGAACGCCAGATGCCAGAAGTCGTTGGGCACAATCTCGTCCCCTGGCTTGACGTTTTCCGGGAAGATGAACTCGAACACCGGCGCCACGTACTGGCCTGCAGTCAGCCCGTTGGCCACGGTCAGGCGGCCGGCGTTCTGCAGGCAGCTATCCACACCAGGTTGCGGCAGGGTATTGGTGGGCACGCACAGTGAGCGAGCGACCACCCGCAAGGTGCGGCTTGGCTGGCTGAGCAGGCCGGTCGGTGCCTTTGAGGCACGCAACCGTGCGCGCTGTGGCTGAGGGCCAACGTTTTGCGTGGTGATCCCGCCGGAAGCGCCGGCGCAGGTAGCCGCCAGCACGCTGGCAGGGTCACATTCGCCGGTCATTTCAAATGGCGTGATCCAGCGGTTTCGCTGCACGCCGGTGGTCGGGTCGACGTCGATCAGGTAGATGTCCACGGGGGTCTTTACATCGGTCGTCTCGGCTTCGAGGAAGATCCGGTCCTGGGTTTCCTGAGCTGCTCCGTTGACTGCGACCGCGGCCGGGTCCGCAGTGCCAACGCCGAATTCGCCAATCGCCAGGTAGCTGGGCTGGGAACCCGGCTGGGTGTAGATGCCAAGGTTGGCCTCGATGGTGTGGGCGGAAATGAAGTCCGGCACACCGGCAGTGGTCGATTTGAACAGTGTGCCAGAGTAGGTGATGAAGTCGCCGACTTCGAACGGTACTTGCTGCGTCGGGTCAGGGTCGGTTGCAGTCCGGGTCGGGTCACTGAAGCGCTTCATGACGAACTGGCTGCAATAAAGCTGACCTGCCTTCGGTGGTGTCAACTCACCTGACGCTGGCAGCGCTACGCCGGCCTGGGCAAAGTTGCGGCAGTTGTTGGTGGTGGTCGGGGTGACCACTTTCGGCCGGTTTTTCTGTGGGCACAGGGCGTCGTCACCGGTACGCGGGACGCACATCGGGTAGCCCGTGGCCGCGTGGATGGTCGGGTTGGCGTCATCCACCGAGAAGCGCGCATCGGGGCTCTGGGCCCGACCGAAACGCCCGTTCGGGTCGTTGATCTGCAAGACGGTCGGTTGTGGCGAGTTGGTACTCGTTACTTCTATGTTTCCGGTGGTCTGGTCAATTCTGCTGATGTAGCCACTGCCGACCTGGGCCGATTGCTGAGAGATAAAGATCAGCCCGGCAATTTGTTTGCCGGCGACGGTGTTGCCGACAACATGCACTTCAAATGAAGGGTAAGTTGCCGGTAGTTGTTTAAGACCGAGCGGGCCGCCTTCTACGAACTCGGCCCAAGTGAGGGTATTGGCGGGCATCTGGATGACCGAGTTACACGGCACGGTAATGGTTGTGCCGTTGACCACCACAGTACCGCCCAAACGGTTCGGGTTACTGGTATTGGGGCAGTTGCTATTGCTGCTGTCGACGGTCATGTCCTGGATGAAACCGGTGATGTCGAAGCCATGAATCGCCAAGGGATCGACAAAGATCGGGTCAGGTAAGGTAGGCGTTGTAAACGGTGATGGTGTGCCCTTGACCGGCTTGTCGGTCCCGCCCTTGGCCCAGGCATCACCAAGCCCTGCACCACTCAATGCCAGTGCGGCGACTACGGCCCCGGCAAGCAGCGCGGGGCGAGCGAACAGCGCACTGAGCCGCATTTGGGTACGCGCTACGGCTGAAGTTCTGACTCCTGCAGATGTGTTCATAATGGTCTCCGAAATGCTGCCAGCCTCTTTGCAAGCATTCGACCTACCGACGTTAGGGCTCGTGTTGCACGGCTTGTGCAACAACTACGGAGCGACACGGATATCGAATAGACAGCTCGACTTGAAGTACCGGTTTACGGAACTTCCGACGATCTCGAGCGGCAATGTTCTGGCCGGTTCCGGACATGCACGCAAGAGGTCATTCCTTGAGCCGTAATGGTCAAAGCACGGGTTGTGCCATAGCTGAATGGGCGTGCCGAGCCATGGAAAACTATTTCCAATTGTAAAAAAAATATTCAAATCTAAATGGCTTGTGAAATGGGCAACCCAGTCTTGGGGACGCGCTACACCAGAATTGGGGGCACGGGGCCTATTTTCAAACAAGAGGGTGGCAGCTGAACATGAGTTGACAGACCGAGGACCCTGGAGCAACAACTCGGCGCACACGAAGGTGCCCCATGTACAGCCGCCATAGGCTGTAAATGCTCGCGGGAATAAGTTCAGCCTGTCAAAGCCGGTCGCTGATTTGGCAACGACGGCCCCGAGACTAGGCCCACTCCCAAGCACTCGCAATGGTTTGGCAGGGCCATCAGTATGATTCAGACGCGTCCTACAAGGCATGGGAAAAATCTGAAGTAAAACTGTAAGCGAAGATGTATTGCGCTAGAATGCGCGGGCAAAACGCTATTAGCGCCCAGGGTCCTCACGTGTAATGACTACGCGTCCTGGTCGATCACCCTGTTCTGACATGGATTGGTTGGATGCTTTTCGCCGTACTGGTTTTCCTCAATGCCCGCTGCTTGCCGGGCAGATCGTCGTTCAGCGCCAAGCCGCTGCAGCGCGCCAGTACCGCCATCCCCTTGCAGATTCCTTACAGCCTCATCTCGCCCGGCCTTTCTCTGGCCGTCGCGCGCGTGCGCCTGTTCACCCACCGGAAATGGAGTGCTCCACTTGCGTAAGAAATTCGTCGCTTCCCTCTTGGCGGTCGCCATCGCCTCTACCACGGCCTGTGCACAGCTCGGGATCAGCAAAGAGCAAGCGGGCACCGTGATCGGTGGCCTGGCCGGTGTGGCCATCGGCTCGACCCTGGGCAGTGGCAACGGCAAGATCGCCGCCGCCCTGATCGCTGGCGGTATCGGTGCCTATGTCGGCAACCGCATCGGCCATCACCTCGACGAGAAGGACCAGCAGGCGCTGGCGCTGCGCACCCAGGAGGTGCTGAGCCAGCCAGCCACCGCCAGCGCCCAGCCGGTGACCTGGAAGTCCGACCACTCCGGCGCCACCGCGCAGATCACCCCGGGCAAGGAATACACCAAGACCCAGCAGGTCGAGGTCAAGCGCGCGCCGAAGATCCAGGCAGTGCCGTCGATGAAGCTGATCAACGAACCGTACGTGACGATCAGCGACAACCTTAACGTACGCGCCGCCCCCAACCAGAACGGTGAGAAGGTCGGCAGCCTGAAGAACCACACCGAGTTCACCGCTGTGGGCTCTACCGGTGACTGGGTGCTGGTCGGTCGCAAGGGCGTGACCGTGGGCTACGTGCACAAGAATTTCGTCGAGCCCAAGGCCCAGGCCGTTGCCAAGCGCGTGACCCCGGCCGTCAACCTGGACGAGCTGGACGTTGCCGCCAGCAAGGAAACCCAAGGCTTCGACCTTGACTCCATCCAGTCGCTGCCGACCCAGACCGTGGCCGCCGAGGCCGCTTGCCGCCCGGTCACCGTCAGCCTGCAGTCGCAAGGTGGGCAGACCGAGCAGGAGCAGAACACCTTCTGCAAACAAGCCAACGGCACCTGGGAACTGATCTGAGGAACTCCATGAAAAAGCACGCGCTCACGCTGGCTGTGATCGGCGCTTGTGGTCTGGTACCGCAGGCGTTCGCCCACGAGCTGGCCTTCTCGAAAAAAGACAACATCAAGGTCGAAGTGCCGGGGGACGCCAGCAACTGGTGCAAACCTGACGTGGCAATGACCATCACCCGTCCGACCTGGGACGATCAGGCGTTGCTCTCGGGCCTGCTGACCAAGCTGCCGTTCGTGTTCGCCAAGGACTGCGCGACGGCAAAGGTGTCCTGGAAGGCCGTTGACGGCACCGGCAAACTCTTCGCCAGCGGTTCGGGCAACGCGTCCAACCTGGGCCTGGTGACGCTCGCGGCGGCGCCTGCCGCAGCACCTGCCGCGGCCGAAGCGCCAGCCCCGGCCCCGGCAGCATCCGCGCCAGCTCCTGCGCCAGAGCCCGCTCCGGTTCCAGCCCCAGCCCCAGCACCTGCTGCCGAGCCGGCCAAGGCAGAAGCACCGGCTGCGCCTGCTCCCGTAGTCGCAGCGTCAGCCCCGGCGCCGGCCCCCGCTGCTGAGCCAGCCAAGGCAGAAGCACCGGCAGCTCCAGCTCCCGTAGCCGAGGCGCCAGCACCTGCGCCAATCCCGGCACCGGCTTCGGCCGTAGCGGCTGCCCCCACCGCAGATTTCGGCCGTTCATTGGTCCTGCAGAACCCGAAGCTGATGCAGATCACCGACGCCGCCGGCTGTAAATGGGTGCTCAGCACCTCGACCATCAGCGACGGTGACAACCTGGCATTCGGTGCCACGCCGGCCATGCCGTGCCCGGCGTCCGGCTTTGCCGAGGGCAGTTTCGAGAAACTGTCGTGGAAAGTGCCCGGCACCTACCGTGGCGATAACTGGAACCGTGTCTACGTTCACCCGAGCACGCTGGTCTTCAACAAGAACCTCGAAGCTGCGGTGAAGAACAAGGCGGTTGCCTACGTGTCGCCGGAAGCGGACCAGGCAGCGTTCCTGGTGGGTGAGATCCCCGGCCGGCAGATGAAGGTGTATCTGACCTTCCAGCGTTCGAACTGGGGCGCGCTGCGGCCGTTCAGCAGCGACCCTTACTACGTTGCGGTAACCCCCGATGAGTCGTTTGCCCTGGATGCTGCCAAGTACCGCGAAGCGGCGGTCGAAGTGTTCGAGCTGATCAAGGCTACTTCGCCGAGTACCACCGACGTGGCCACCTTGCTCATCGCTAAGGACCTGTCGGCGATCGCGGCCAATGGCTGGAACGACAACCAGCAGAAGATCGTCCGCAACCGCATCGGCCTCAATCGCAATAGCCTGTACTTCGACGTGCGTGAAGGCACCAACTGGACGGTCGAGCGTGAACGGCAGCGGCTGCGCGAAGAGCGTGAGCGCCAGGCCGAACTTGCCCGCGTGCACACTCGTGTGCTGGCGCGCTACGAGCAGTTGCAGGCCGGCATGAGCGAGTACAAGGGGCGCGAAACCGAAGCCCTGGCGCAGATGGCCGGTATCAAGGTGCGCATCGACTCGCCACTGGCCCTGCAGAACCCAGGTTCGTCGGCGAACGTAGTGCCGATGATGGTGCACGTCACCGGCAGCAAGGGCGACTTCTACACCATCGACTTCCCGAGCAAGGGCCGCCTCGTTTCAGAAGAAGCATACGCCGAGGGCTGGTACGTCGCCCGGGTGGCCAACGCCACGCCGTATTATCCGCTGGAAGATGGCCGAGCCGTCCCGACCTACCGTGCCTACGGCATCGGTGAGCCACAGGCCTGCAAGCAGGACAAGTGTGCCGATCAGGTCTCCTTCGGTGCGGTGCTGGCCAAGGAGTTTCCGGGTGCAGGCATCGACTTCAGCTGGACCCCAGAGGTCTCCCAACGGTTCGTGAACGACTGGAAGAACGCTTCCGCCCAGGTCCAGTGAGGCAAACACCATGACAATTCAGATGAACAAGAAGCAGCTGCTGATCGGCGGTGTTGCGGCAGCGGTGCTGGTACTTGGCGGCGGCTACGCGATGCTGTCCAGCTCCGGTAAAAAGGCCGCGATGGCCTATTACGAGGACTTCAAAGAGCGCTATTTCCTTGAGGATGTGCTGTCGGAGGGCGACATCTCCTATTCGGCGTTTTCCGGCAACCTGACCGTGGCCGACCCGGAGATCCGCATGGCCGCAGCGCAGACCAATGGCGCCGAGCAGTTCATGCGCAGCCTGTCGGGGATGCTGGAGTCGGCCCGTGGCGGTTCGCCGGAAGAGGGCCTGGCCGGCTGGGCCAAGTACCAGCTCGATGCCACCGCCAGCCGCTACACCGCAGGCGTGTACCTGAAGGCCGATGCGCTGAAGCTGGCCCACGAGGGCGACAGCAAGGACGGCAAGATCCACATCCAGCTGATCGGCATGCAGATGGGCAACCCTTACCTGTCGAGCAAAGGTACCGAGCTGGTGCTGGTGTCGGATGTCAACGACGAGATCCAGCCACGTGCCGAGCTGACTGCAAACGGCCGTGCTACCCAGTCGGACTTCGCCTGGGGAGCCAACCTGGCGGTACGCCAGCCGGTGACCGGTGCGTTTCTGGTCAGCAGCACCGGTGCTTATGGCACCACGGTCGACCTCGACTTCACCTTGCAGCGGTCCAGCGATGGCGAGGGGGCGATGGAGTTCGTGGTGACCCACCGCAATGACGGCTCGAAAGTCGGCGAGATCGTACGCAAGGCCGACTTCCAGTCGCTGCCGGAGCTAGATGATGTAGAGCTTCAGCTCAAGAATGCCCTGAGCGGCCTGATCGTCGGCGCTTACAGCTCGTTCAGTGGTCAAGCGGTGCTGGCGGAAGCTGTGAGTAGCTTTGCGCGCAAGGCCAAGGTCGAGCACTACAGCGTCAGCTACAGCGGCTTCAAACCACTCAAGGAAGCCTACGGCGCCTTCCAGAAAGGTGCGCCGAAGGCCAAGTTCGCGGCGTTCTGCGACGAGGTCGGGCTTTCCACCTGGAGCAGCGACTTCGGAGCCAAGGGCAAGAACCACAGCGATTCGGAATGTGCCATCGGGCAGAAGCTGGTCGAGGATGGCAAGTTCGAGGAGGCGTACAAATTCAAGGAAGGCAAGAGCCTGTTCGCGGCGCTTTTCGTAAGCAAGGCGTACGAGCTGGAAACCGACTGACGGTGTGATGCGCAATGAAAAGCCCCTGGGAACGGTCAGTTTCCAGGGGCTTTTTTTTGTTTGCTCGAAGCTTAGCGCATCGCTGCCAGCTTGATGCCGAACCCGACCAGGCAAGCCCCGGCCACCCGCTCGAACATATTGGCAATCCGTGGATTGGCGCGCATGCGCTCCGCCAGCAAGTGCGTCAGCACCACGGCAATCAAGCCATACAGGAAGGTCACCACCGCCACTGTCGCGGCAAGGAAACCGAAGGTCACCAACCCCTGGTGCTTCACCGGGTCGACAAACAGCGGGAAGAAAGCCATGTAGAACATGATCGCCTTGGGGTTGAGCAGGGTGATCATCATGGTCTGGCGCAGGTAGTGGCCGCTGTCCATGCGGCTGGCGCGGGGAGCGCCGCCGGGTTTGCTCAGCAGCATGCGCACGCCCAGGTAGGCCAGATAGGCGGCACCGGCCCACTGCACCACGTGGAAGGCGGCGGGGTAGGCGGCCAGCAGGGTGGCGACGCCGGCCACGGCCAGCCACAACAGCACCTGGTCACCGAGGATCACCCCACAGGTTGCCGCCATGCCGGCCTTGATACCACCCTTGCCGGTGGCGGTGATCAGGGCGAAGTTGCCTGGGCCGGGGATGGCCAGGACGATGATGAAGGCGATGACGAACGCGCCGTAGTCGGTGACGCCGAGCATGGGGAACTCCTGTTGGGCAGTGCGAAGGCAGGGGCCTAGACTATCGCGCTTTGCATTGCCCATAAAAAATTTGGGGCTGCTGTGCAGCCCCAATTACAGGCTATTCCTTGATCTCGCGCACTAAGCGCGAAGACCAAGGGCACCAGTGGCCACCCGGCAGGAAGGCACCGCCTGCTTCGTCGAGGTGATCCTCCACATACTGTGTGGTGGCATCACACACCTCGATCGCCACTTCGAAGAAGTTGATAGTGTCCGGGTCCAGGTAGAAACTCCAGCCCCGGTTGTAGGGTTGCTGGCGCTTGATCAGGCGGCCATGCACATGGATCTGGTTCGTTTCCTCGCCAGCGAGGATCCGACGTGCATGGGCGATGCGATCTTCATTGGTCAGTTTGAAAATGAACTCCGGGGCGTTGTCGGCGGTGGTCAAAGCAAAAAAGGCTTCCATGCAAAGTCTCCTGAAAACCGAGTGAGTGCCGAAATGGCGTGTTGCGCACTCAGGTATAGAGGCCTGGCAGTTCAAGGCAAACGCCCCGCGCTGAGGGGTTCACGTTTTCAGTACGCGGGTGGCCTTCCTTTGTGAGTTTCGTCACGGGGCGATCGGTTTTACCTCAACCGAACGTCTTGCCTTGTTGGTAGAACGGGATCGACTTCAGTCCCTCGACCGCTTTCAGCGTTTCCGGCGACCGTTCACGCAAGGTGGAGAACGCCAGGTAAGTACGCACACTGAGCGCCGGCGCAGCGGCCACCACATGCAGGCGCCCCTCGGCCAGCAGGTCCCTGACCATGAACTGCGAGAAATACGCTGAACCGCCGTGCCTGAGGATGTAGTCGAGGGCGATGGTTTCCTGGGTGATCGACAGACGATGGCGCCTGGCCCCGGGGAAGGCCGCGTTGTGCTGGTCGGTGAACGAGCGGCCCCAGCTGATATACACGTACCCCTCGCCATGGCCCTCGAACACGGTGCTTGCCTGGGTCGACACCAGCTGCAGCGGTTCTTCGAGGAAGGGTTCGAGGACCACGTCTGGCCAGTGGTGCGGTTCGTAAAGGATCGCCAGGTCCAGCAAGCCTTCGCGCAGTTCGTTCATCAGCAGAATCGAGTAATCCGACTGCACCTGGGTGGCAACGCGTGGCTGGTGCCGCTCCATCCACGCCACCCAGTCGGCCGTGATGTTGCCCCAGTGGTTCATTGGCAAGCCCAGGCTGACCGAGCTGCGCACATCGGTCGGCAAGGCCACGTCATGCTGGGCGCGCTCCCAGGCACTGATCACCGACACCGCGTGGCGGTAGAACAGATGGCCGCCGGAGGTCAGGGTGACGCCGTGGCGGCTGCGGCTGAACAGCGGGCGGTTGAGGCGATCCTCGAGGGCCTTGATCCGTGCGCTGACCGAAGACTGGGTGATGTGCAGGCGTTCGGCAGCCTTGTGGAAGCTGCCGCTGGCGGCCACTTCGATGAAAGCCCGCAGGTGCTCGATGTTCATGAAAATGCGACCGTCGTCAGAGGGCGAGCCGGCTGGCCCGACTCGCCGATACTAGCTGCACTCAGGCCCAGATGTCGCCGATGGTGAAGCCTTCCGGGAACGGGTCGTCGTGGTCGAGGACCAAGGTGTTCAGGCCGTAGATCCAGCTCTTGCCGGTGATGGTCGGCACCACCGCCTTGTTGTCGCCGATGCTGGTTTCGTCGATCAGGCGGCCGGTGTAGACATTGCCCAGCAGCCCCTGGTGGCGGAAGTCGCGGTGCAGCGGCAGCTCGCCTTTGGCGTGCAGCGTGGCCATCTTTGCCGAGGTTCCGGTGCCGCAGGGGCAGCGGTCCAGGGCCCCGGTCCAGGTGCTCGGGTCATCCCAGGAAAACGCACCGCTGGCCATGGTCACGGCATTCTTCCAGTCGGCGTTGGGGTCTTCGCTGGGGCCGGACAGCTGGGAAATGGTGATGCCGATGCCGGGGTAGTCAGGGTGAGCAACCGGCAGCTGCTCGATGGCAGCCTGGCGGATCATCGACGATACCCGGGCGATCTCTCCACCGTGCTCGGGGATCAGTTGCAGGCCCTTGAACTGGCGCACGTCGGCGATCACGTAGAACATGCCGCCCCAGCCCACGTCCACGCGTACCTTGCCCAGGTGCGGCACATCGATTTCGGCGTCGATATGCGCAGCGAACGCCGGCACGTTCTGGAAGGTGACCGCCTTGACCTTGCCACCTTCGCATTGCGCCTGGATGCGAATCAGCCCGGCCGGTGCTTCCAGTACCAGTTCAGTGAGCGGTTCACGCATCGGCAGCATGCCCATTTCCAGCAGCACGGTGACCACCGAGATGGTATTGCCGCCGGACATCACCGGGTACTCGATCTGCTCCATGATGATGTAGCCGGCGTCGGCTTCGGGGTGGCTGGGCGGGACGATGATGTTGCAGCAGTGCGCCGGGTAGCCGCGCGGTTCGCGCAGCATCAGCTTGCGCAGTTGGTCGTCGTTGGCTTCAAGCCATTTCATCTTGGCGTGCACGCTGTCGCCGGGGATGTGCGGGATGCCGCCGGTGATCACGCGCATGGGCGTGCCGGCGTGGGTGTCGACGGCGTGGATGGTGCGTTTGAATGACATGCGAGGCGGCCCTTTATTGTGGTGTTTGAAGGGGTCTTGGCCGCAGGATAAAGGGGCTGGGTGGGGCTGTAAGGCGAATAATTCCGATCGGGTGATCGGGTTTTTGAATGGCCGTTTTGGTTGTCTGTGCCGACCTCTTCGCGGGTAAACCCGCTCCCACAGGTACAGCGCTGCCCTCAGGGCTGATGTGATCCCTGCGGGAGCGGGTTTACCCGCGAAGAGGCCGGCACAGGCAAACACTTACCAGCGCAGTGAGACGGTGCCCAGCAAGGTGCGCTCTTCGCCCCAATAGCAACGCCCGGCGTTGTTGCAGCCTGCCACGTATTCCTTGTCGAACAGGTTGCGAGCGTTGACCTCGACCGACCAGTTGTCGTCGATCTCATACCCGACCTTGGCATCCACCAGCGTTACATCACCGGTATCGAGCTTGCCGTACAGGCTGGCTGGTGTGTAGGCAAAGGTGCTGTCGAAATGCCGCACGCCACCGCCAACCGAAAGCCCCTTCAGCAGCCCGTCACGGAAGCGGTAGGTACTCCACGCCGATGCCTGGTTGCGCGGCACACCGGTCATCTGGTGGTCTTCATACAGCGACCCGGCCACGTCCTTGGTGATGCGTGAGTCGGTGTAGGTGTAGGCGGCCGTCAGGTTGAGGTTCTCGCTCAGGTCGCTGTTGAGTTCCAGCTCCACGCCCTTGGCGCGGCTGGCACCGATCTGGCGGTAGTCCCCCACGGCCGAGTCGTAAAGCACGTCGTCCTTCTTGCGCAGGTCGTACACCGACGCGGTAAAGGCGGTGTTCCAGCCCTTGGGTTCGTACTTGATGCCCACTTCGTACTGTTCGCTGGTAGTCGGGTCCAGCGGGCCGCTCTTGCTTTCCGTCTGCTGGGTCGGGGCGAAGGCAGTGGAGTAGCTGAAGTAGGGCGACAGGCCGTTGTCGAACTGGTACATCACGCCGGTCTGCCAGGTGAACTTGCTGTCCCAGCTGTCCATGTCGGCTTCGGCGTTGAGGGTGCCGGCCTTGTTGCGGAATTGGCTGTTGACCCGGTCCAGGCGCCCGCCGAGCAGCAGCACCCAGTGGTCTACCTTGGTCTGCAGCTGGCTGTACAGGCCGTACATGGTCTGTTCCAGCAGTGCGTTCTGCACATGGAACGGGGTGCTCGGCTTGCCGTTCCACACCGGGTTGAACACGTTGATGGTGCCGCCGTTGCCGGCGTCCCAGTCCTGGTTGAACGAAGTGCGGTCCAGGCTCGCGCCCAGCAACACCGTGTGCTCGAAAGCGCCGTCGATGAAGTGGCCTTCGAACTGGTTGTCCAGCGAGTAGGCGATGGACTTGTTGTAGCGGTCGTAGGCCTGATTGCTCAAGGTGGTGCCGAAGCCGCCGTTGTTGAGGCTGCCGGGCCACATTTCCTGGCGGTCGATACGGGACTGCAGGTAGCGCGAGTTCTGGCGGAATTGCCAGGTGTCGTTGAAGCGGTGGCTGAACTCGTAGCCCAGGCTCCAGGTTTCGCGCTCGAAGTTGTCCCAGTCCGGGTTGCCGGACAGCCGGTCCTTGTCGATCTTGCCGTTGGGGTTGTGCAGCAAGGTGCCGGCGGCAGGGTAGCCCAGCTCCATCAGCGTGCGGTCGCGCTGGTAGGTGGCCAGCACGGTCAGGCTGTTTAACTCGTCGAAGTTCAGGGTCAGCGACGGCGCGAGGTACAGGCGGTCGTCGGGCTGATGGTCGATCTGCGTGTCGGACTTGCGGCCCATCATCACCAGGCGGCCGAGGATGTTGCCTTCGTCGGTCAACGGGCCGGAAACATCGACCCCAAGCTGGCGGCGGTTGTACGAGCCGTAGCTTAGCTGCACTTCACCAAGGGCGTCTGCGGTCGGCTTTTTGCTGACCAGGTTGACCACTCCACCCGGGGCGTTTTCGCCATACAGGATCGAAGTCGGGCCGCGGAATACTTCCACCCGTTCCAGGCCATAAGGTTCGCTGCTGGTGTCGTAGCGGTTGCCTTGCACCCGCAGGCCGTCGCGCAAAAGGCCATAGCCGTAGTCGGTGGCGTTGAAGCCGCGGATGAAGAACAGGTCGCCCGCTTGCCCGTCACCGCCGGCGAAGGGTGGCGAGAAGATGCCCGGCACGTAGCCCAGCACTTCGGTGAGGGTCTGCGACTGCTGGTCGTCCATGCGTTGGCGGGTCACCACCGAAACCGAACGCGGCGTGTCGGCCAGGGCGGCGCCTGTCTTGCTGGCGGTGTTGCTGGCAACGGCACGGTAGCCGTTGTCGCTCTGGCCGTTGCTGGTCAGCAGGGCGGCGTTCACCGTGGTGGCATCGAGTTGCAGCGGGCTGCCGTCGGCGGCGGGTTGCAGCACATAACCCGTGCTGCCTTGGGGCACGGCCTGCAGCCCGCTGCCCTGAAGCAGGCGGGCCAACCCCTGGGTGACGCTGTAGCGGCCTTGCAGGCCCTGGCTGGTCTTGCCGGCGGCCAGGGCGTTGCTGCCAGCCAGGTAGATGCCGGCCTGGCTACTGAACTGATTGAGGGCCCCCGCGAGCGAGCCGGGGGCGATGTCGAAAGTCATCTCGGCACTGGCTGCCTGTGCGGCATGCGCTGTTGTGGCAGGCAGCATCAGTGGCCCGACGGCGCAGAGCGAAAGCGGCGCGGCTAGCGCCAGGCGGAACGCGGGGTGGAGGGGCTTCGGCATGCTGGTCCCTGAAATCGATACGGTGAGTTGTGAGGTGTCGTACGCGGGGTAAACCGAACGAAACGAGAAAAAGGGAACCGATCACCGAAAATTTTTTGCAGACCATCGATCAGGCGGGCTCTACACTCACCCACCAGGGTGTGAGCCGCTGCACACGGACCGGTAGAGCCGCCTGCAACAAGGCCAGTGCGCGGTCGGTGTCGTCGAGCGGGAAGGCGCCCATCACCGATAGCTGTGCGACCGCCGGATGCCAACCCAGATGACCATGGCGATACCGCCCCAGCGTCTGCAGCAGCTGCGCCAGCGGCATGTCCTCGGCGTTCAGGCGCTGGTGGATCCACGACTCGCTGGCACTCTGCGCCGGCCGAGGCTCACCGATAGCCTCGGCGCTGAACGCCACCTGTTGCCCGGCCTGGACGATACGGCGCTCGGCACTGCCTGCGGTACACACCTCGACGGCGCCGACATAAACGTCCAGGCAGGTGAGTCCAGCTTGCTGGCAGACCGCGAAACGGGTGCCCAGGGCCTGCATGCGGCCTTGGGCGGTGTCGACGAAAAACGGGCGGCGGGCATCGTTGGCGGTTTCCACCAGGATTTCCCCAAAGCGCAGGTGCAGCACCCGGGCCTGCAGGGTGAAGTCCAGGTCCACCGCGCTCTGCGCGCCGACCCACAACTGGCTGCCGTCGGCCAGGCGGGTTTGTCGGGTTTCGCCGATGCCTGTGGCCAGGTCGGCGCTCCAGCCTTGCAGCGGCGCCCCGTGCCATGCGCGCCAGCCCAGCAGTGAACTGGCGCCAAGCACCATCAACGACTTGAGCCCGGTGCGGCGCGTCATGCGGCGTGCGTCGTGCTCACGCAGCACCCTCCCTGCAGCACTGCCCTCATGCTGCAGGGGGGCGAAACGCTCGCCAACCCTCTGCACGTATTGCCAGGCGGCCTGGTGGTCGCCGTGCTGGTCGAGCCAGGCCTGCCATTGCCGTTGCAACTGTGGACCGACGTTTTCATCCTGCAACCGCACGTACCAGTGCGCGGCTTGCTGCAGGCTGGCGTGGCTGAGTGTGTGTGCCGCTTGGGTCATGGCGTCACTCCACCAGCAGGCCGTCGAGCTCGGCTTCGAGGATGGCGCAGTGCAGCAACGCTTGGGCCAGGTACTTCTTGACCATGCGTTCGCTGACGCCGATGTGCGCGGCGATATCGCGGTAGGCCAGGCCGTCGACCTGCGCCAGCAGGAACGCTTGGCGGACCTTGCCCGGCAAGCGCTGCAGCATCGCGTCGACTTCATGCAGGGTTTCGACGATCAGAGCATGCTGCTCGGCAGAGGGCTGCAGGGCCGGGGGCTGCAAGGCCAGGTGTTCAAGCCAGGCGTGTTCCAGCTTCTGCCGGCGCCAAAGGTCCATGCACAGGCCGCGTGCGATGGTCGCCAGGTACGAGCGTTCCGCCGACTGGCCGTCGAACTGGCGCGGCCGATGGAGAATGCGTACGAAGGTGTCCTGCACCAGGTCGGCAGCATCCGGCCGGTTGCCAAGGCGCCGATAGAGAAAGCCCAGCAGCCAGCGCGAATGGCTCTGGTACAAGGTATGGATCGAACTGTTCAGCTCAGGAATCGAAACCACGGCGGCATCCGGCGCTAGCGCGTATTGGGTGCGAATGAGAAGTGCTCGCAATACTAGGGGCGCTTGAACGATACTGCAATGGCTTCCATCAGCGTTTGGCCGGCATGAGACAACCTGTCGTCTTGCCTATTGTCGTGCAATTTGTATGTGCTGGCATTTCGGTTACAATCAGCGAAACGATTCAGCCTTGTCGGTCAATTCGACAAAAGCCTGGGGCGTTATCTGGTTCTCTGGCTGCTGAACAATTTTCAACAACAAGCCTGCGCTGAAGAACAAGGAATATTTTGGGTCAGCCACAGGCCCACCCTCCGTTCTACTGACTGGAATTGATCAATGTTCAAGAAAGCTGGCAAGACCTTGCTGGGTCTGGCTGTCGCTGCGAGCTTCATGCAAGCGCACGCCGCAGAAACCAAGAAAGTCGATGTGCTGCTGGTCGGCGGCGGCATCATGAGCTCCACCCTGGCCGTGTGGCTGCACGAGCTGGAGCCAAGCTGGTCGATGGAAATGGTCGAGCGCCTGGACGGCGTCGCCGAGGAAAGCTCCAACGGCTGGAACAACGCCGGTACCGGCCACTCCGCGCTGGCCGAGCTGAACTACACCCCGGAAGACAAAGACGGCAAGGTCAACATCTCCAAGGCCATCGAAATCAACGAAGCCTTCCAGATCTCCCGCCAGTTCTGGTCGTGGCAGGTTCGCCAGGGCGTGCTGAAGAACCCGCACTCGTTCATCAACACCACCCCGCACATGAGCTTCGTCTGGGGCGATGACAACATCAAGTTCCTCAAGAAGCGTTACGAGGCGCTGCAGGCCAGCCCGCTGTTCCGCCCGATGCAGTACTCCGAGGACCACGCGCAGATCGCCAAGTGGGTCCCGCTGATGATGGAAGGCCGTGATCCGAACCAGAAACTGGCGGTCACCTGGACGCCAATCGGCACCGACGTCAACTTCGGCGAAATCACCCGCCAGTTCGTTGGCCACCTGCAGACCCAGAAAGGCTTCGACCTGAAGCTGTCCAGCGAAGTGCAGGACATCACCCGCAACGAAGACGGCTCCTGGCACGTCGAGTACAAGAACCTCAAGGACGGTACCGAATCGGCCACCGACGCCAAGTTCCTGTTCATCGGTGCCGGCGGCGGCGCGCTGAAGCTGCTGCAGAAGTCGGGCATTCCTGAAGCCAAGGAATATGCAGGCTTCCCGGTGGGCGGTTCGTTCCTGGTAACCGAAAACCCGACCATTGCCATGCAGCACATGGCCAAGGCCTACGGCATCGCCTCGACTGGCGCGCCACCCATGTCGGTACCGCACCTGGATACCCGCGTGCTGGACGGCAAGCGCGTGATCCTGTTCGGCCCATTCGCCACCTTCTCGACCAAGTTCCTGAAGAACGGTTCGTACCTGGACCTGCTGAGCAGCACCACCACCCACAACGTGTGGCCGATGACCAAGGTCGGTATCGACCAGTACCCGCTGGTCGAGTACCTCGCTGGCCAGCTGATGCTGTCGGATGACGATCGCTTCGAAGCCCTGCGTACCTACTTCCCGAACGCCAAGAAGGAAGACTGGAAACTGTGGCAGGCTGGTCAACGCGTGCAGATCATCAAGCGTGACGAAGAGAAGGGCGGCGTGCTGAAGCTGGGCACCGAAGTGGTGGCTTCCCAGGACCGCACCATCGCCGGCCTGCTGGGCGCCTCGCCAGGTGCTTCGACCGCCGCGCCGATCATGCTGAACGTGCTGGAAACCGTGTTCAAGGAAAAGGTCGCTACCCCTGAGTGGCAGGCCAAGATCAAGGAAATCGTACCGAGCTACGGTACCAAGCTGAACGACTCGGCGGCGGCCACCCAGAAAGAGTGGAACTACACCGCTGAAGTGCTGCAGCTGGAGAAGCCACCGGTGATCGACGACAGCGTCGGCACCACCGTGGCGCCGAGCAAGCCGGTTGAAAGCAAGCCAGAGAACGACATGGCGCTGTAATCAGCCGATGTGGGTCAGAAAGAGCCACGGGTGATCCCCGTGGCTTTTTTATTGCGGTTTCGACAGGGGACTGTCGCTGGCAAGCTCCTGCAGCACCTCGGTCAGGTCGAGGTCCACGCCCAACGCCAGGAAACTTACGTCACCTGTATCGCTGACGGGGAACACCTTCGCTTCGGTGGCAGCCCTGAGCACCACCTGGTCGCCGTGCATGATGTGCAGTTCCGAGCCATCGGGCATTTCCAGCTTCAAGCTGCCCGAAGTGGCGAAGAGCAGCAGGTCGTTGCCCGGGCTCAAGTGTGCAGCGGCATGCAGATGGCGATACTCGGCAATCCAGCCATCGCGCAGAAACGTCTTGCTCAAGGCATAGGCCAGCGAGCATTCCAGTGACAGGTCAGCCATTTCATCGATCACCCGGTCACGTGGAACCTGGGGCATCAGGCGGGAAAACTCACTCAGGTTGGTCAGGGTGACTTTCCGGCGGGCAAGGCTCATAGCGGTTTCCTTCTCAGATCCGGGCCTCAAGCCAGCAGCGTGATCGCCACGTGCCCGGCGACACCGGCACACACGCTGTAGATCAGGCTGCGCGACCAGTACGCGACAATGACCACCGGAATCGCTGCCAGCAGGTCGGCATTCAGGCCCAGCAGCGAGCCGTCCTTGGCCACCAGCAGGGCGGGTACGGTGATACTGGCGATGATTGCCACCGGCAGGTATTCAATGACGTCATTGAACCACTTTGGGGACTTCTCCATCTTCAGCAGAAACGGTGTCGCGCGGGTCAGGTAGGTGATGGCGGCCATCAGCATCACCGCTGCGATCAGGTAGTTCTTTTCAGGCATAACCCTGCTCCACAGCCTACGGCGGTTGCGATGAATACGTTCAAGGGCGAGGGCGCAAACATGTTCAGCAGGCAGGTGGTCACGATCACCACCAGGGCGATGACGGCTTTGGTGAAGGTGCTGCACAGCGATATCAGCACGAAGATCATCATGGCCGTCAGGGCATAGTCCAGCTTGAACTCGGAAAACCGGTTCAAGGCATCCGATGCCACCGCACCAAACACCGCGCCGGCGATCCAGCTGGCATGGCAATAGGTATTGAACTGCAGCAGATAGCCAGGCGAGGTCGGCCTGCCGTTCTCCAGGCGTTGGCTGTGAAAGGCAAAGGACTCATCGGTCAGGCCGAATGCGTACAGCAACTTCTGCGGCTTGCTGATCGGCAGTTGCGCGCTGCGTTTGGACATGTACATCGCCATCAGCATGTGCCGCGAATTGATCAGCAAGGTCGACAACGCAATGGTGATCAGCGGCGCGCTGGTGGTCATCAGTGCCAGTGCGGCGAACTGCGCCGCCCCGGCATAGACGAACAGGCACATGGCGGCCGGCAGCCACAAAGGCAGGCCGGCATTGATGCACATGACACCGAACACGAAGCTGACGACGAAGTAGCCGGTGACGATCGGCAGGGCGTCGACCAGGCTTTCCTTGCGCGAGGTGGCTTGCAGCACCGACGAGGTCACAGGTCGACCTCGCAGGTGATTTCACCACGGGTTTGCAGGAAGCCTTGTTTCTGCCAGAAGCTCAGCGCGTTGGGGTTGTCATCTTCAACGAACAGGAACACCCGGCGAATACCGTGCTGGCGGAAATCGCTGAGAATCGAATTGGCCAGTGACGTGCCGATCCGGCTCTGCCGATAGTCCGGCGCCACCGCCATATGATTGATGGTGCCCCGTGTGCCCATCAAGCCCCCCGCAACCGCGCCGACGATGGTGCCGGTGTGGTTTTCGGCCATGTAGCAATAGGTATGCTCCGAGCCGAGCAAGCCTTTGAGCAGCCCTTCGTCCTGCCAGTCGCAAAACGAGGTCTCCTCGAAGCGACGGAAGAAGTCGACGATCTTGCGGGCATGGAAAGGCGTGGCTTTCTTGATGCTCAGGCCATTGATGTGTTCACTCGGAAACAAC
The DNA here is from genome assembly GCF_052041945.1 of Pseudomonas sp. SMN11. NCBI lineage: Bacteria > Pseudomonadati > Pseudomonadota > Gammaproteobacteria > Pseudomonadales > Pseudomonadaceae > Pseudomonas > Pseudomonas sp. SMN11. Next base: position 267,354 of record NZ_JBKGGW010000002.1, read on the forward strand.
TTCGGCACCGGGCCGATGTAACTAGTCGATAATGTCATGCTCGCTGCCCGGTCGAGAGAAGGAAATTGCAATGATCTGCCGATAGCCCATTTCCGAAGGGCTCGGGTTGATCGCCGGAGTGACATAGTGTTGCAGTTCGCGGTCGAGGAAGTAAGTGGTGTCGAGAATGTTCAGATAGGTGCCGGAGTCGATCACATTCGACTGTTTGTCGTAAATGTTGCTGGTGGCGCCTTCGACGTTGTGACGGCCCCAGAAGTGCACGCCGCTGAACGGATAACCGTCGCAATGAATACCTTCAGGGGTAATTTCGATCTGCGCCCCCGGTTTGATTTCGATACGGATCTGGTGCACCTGGCACTGCCAGGTGACAGTGTGCAGTTCTTCAGGCAATACCGCCTTGTACACATCGAAATCCAGGCGAATCAGCGAGCGCAGGATCGGTGAGTTGAACACATCGGCACTGATGTCATCGAAATGACGTGCCATGCCACCGACATAGTTGTTGTGCGCTTCGGATTGTTCGTAGGCGCGGTGATTGAGTTGGCACAATTCGCCGGTAACCGGGTTGAAGTCGAAGTCGCTGTAACGGCGATAGCGGGTGCCTTTTTCGGCCTGGCCGTAATAACGGTCGACGCCCATGGTTTCCCAACTTTTGGAAAACTCTACAAACTCGTTGAAGCCCCCGTTCAATGCATAGTCGCTGCCCAGCACGTTAACGGTCTTGTTTTGTCGCAGGGCAGTATCAATGTTTCTGTTCAGTGTCAGCATGGCAACTCTCTATTTATGTAAAAGCTGACAAAAATCTAACAGTTGAATCGCCCGTCGAAACTTCACTTTTTTTTGACGTGCCTCAACCGTTGCTTGCTACCCAGACGGCGTGCACCGTTATCGGGCAGACAGTGCCGGCGGTTGTGCGATATCCTCATGCCTTTCGTTGACGGCCTGCGTCAACGGAACGGGGAGGGAGAGTGAATGGACATCAAGGTGCTTAAAAACATCGTGACCGTAGCCCGCACGGGCTCGATCACCGATGCGGCCGAACAGGTACACGTCACGGTCCAGGCCTTGGCTGCTCAGTTGAAAAAGCTCGAAGATCATTGCGGTTTCAAGTTGTTCGACCGGACCAACAAAGGGGTATCGCTGACCCAGGAGGGCATGGGCATCCTGCCGCATGTCCTGGAAATCGTGCGTTCATCCGAGCGCATGCAGCTGAAGATCAATCAGCTGCGCCAGAGCCGCAACCAACGCCTGCCGTTGCGGGTTGCCTTGAACAGCACGCTGTCGATGGAAATCAACCAGCAGATCATGGGCGCCGTGGTCAGCAAGTTGTCTGGCTACAATCCGATCTTCAGTTGCTCGGAGTCGCCTGACAACCTGGTCAAGCTGGCCAAGGACGAAGCGGACATGGTGGTGGTGCTGGGCGACAGCATGGGCGAAAACTACCATTCGGTACCGCTGAAGGGCTTGCGCATCGAAGTCGTTGCCTCGTCAACCAGCAACGACCGCTCAGCGCCGTGCGCGGTGATCAAGCCTTTGCCGGAGTGCCCGTATCATTCGATCTTTACCCGCTTTGCCGAGCGTCGGCCAGGCATGCTGGACGGGGCAACCGTGTTCCATTCCGGCAGCGAGATCGTCAGCGTATCGATGATCAAGAGTTTTGGCGGCGTGGGCGTGCTGTCGCGGGCGGTTGCCGAAGCCAATGACCTGTTCATCTGGCCGGGCTTCTCCGACTTTCTCGATGTTTACCTGGTCATGAAAGAACCGTGGATCATCGAAGAGGAGTTCCCATTGTTCTGCGCGGTCCCCACACCCATCCGCAGCCTGGACGCCATCAGCGCCTGACCTTGCAGCGCCGGGCGCATACGCCACGGGAAGCCTCCCGTGGCTGTTGTTTTCAATGGGCAAACCATTGATCGGAATTCCGCCGACGGGCTAATAAAAACATATTTTGATGCTTAAATTAATCTTGTCAGTCGATCCCCTCCAGGAGGGTGCCGTCATGAACATCAAGATTGCCGCCTTGTTGCTGCTCGCCCTTTGCGCCCAGCCGGCATGGAGCCAAAGCTATTCCTCCGCAACCCCTGCTGCCAAACCCGCCGAATCCGCTGCGATGACCACGCGCATGGCCTTGCGCGACCTGTGGGTCGAGCACATTTTCTGGGTTCGCAACTATGCCGTCGCCAACCAGGCGGGCAACGCCAAGCAGGCTGCAGTCGCGGCCAATGAAGTAGTCAGCGATGCCACCAGGATCGCCAACAGCATCGCCCCGCTGTATGGCCAACCCGCCGCCGACCAACTGTTCAAGCTGCTCGCTGGCCACTGGGGCGCGATCAAGCACTACAGCGATGCCACCGTGGCCAAGGACAAGAAGGGGCAGCAAGCTGCCGTCAACGACCTGGGCAGCAATGCCAAGGCCATCGCCGCGTTCCTGGCCAAGGCCAACCCGAACCTGCCGGAGCAGACCTTGCTGACCTTGCTCAGCGCCCACGGTGGCCATCACGTGGCGCAGATCGATCAGCTGGCCGCCGGTGACTACGCGGGCGAAGCGCGCACCTGGGCGATGATGCGCGAGCATATCCTGACCTTGTCCGACGCCCTCACGGCGGCGCTGGTCAAGCAGTTCCCGGACAAGTTCTGATGCTCGAAGGCCTTGGCCGTACCCAACAGGACCTGCTCCATGCGTTGCTGCATCAGCCAGCCGGCATGAGCATCGACGAGCTGGCGCAGGCCCTGGCCATCACCCGCACGGCCGTGCGCCAGCACCTGGCCGCGCTGGAACGTGACGGCCTGGTCAAGCGCGGCGCCACCCGGCCCACCGGGCGTCGGCCGGAGCAACTGCACCAGCTGACCGAGCATGGCCGCGAACTGTTCCCTCGGCAGTATCCGCTACTGGCCAACCTGCTGATTGGTGAAGTGGCGGGCTTGATGGGGCCGGAGGCATTGCTGGTGCTGATGCGAAAGCTGGGGCGCAAGCTGGCGACGGACCTGGAGGCTGAGGTGGTGGATGAGGGGCGGATTGTCGAGCACATGAATGCGGCAGGATATGAGGCGGAAGTGTTCTTCCGTTCCTCAGGCGAGCCGCAGATCGTGGCGCACAACTGCGTGTTTCATCATCTGGCCAAGGCGCATCCGGTGGTGTGTGAGCTGGACCTGGCCTTGATCGGCACGCTTGGCGGCGCCGAGGTCAGTCATGAGGAATGCATGCTCAGGGGAGGGCAGGTGTGTCGCTTTGCCCTGCGCAAGGATTGATGTTGTCTTCACTGGCCTCTTCGCGGCGGTTCGACGCCTCGATGAACCCGCGAAGAGGCCGGCACAGGAATAATCAGTTCTGCTTCAGAATGCAGTCCAGCAACCCGGGAAACCGCTCGCCCAGCATTTCGCTGCGCAGCGAATTCATGTGGGTGGTCCCGACATTGCGGGTGTGCACCAACCCCGCATCACGCAACACGCGGAAATGGTGCGACATGCTCGACTTCGGCCGCCCGCCATCGAGCTCGCCACAGCTGGCCTCGGCCACGCCAGCCAGATGGCGGACGATGCCCAGGCGCACCGGGTCGCTCAGTGCGTAGAGCACGCGCTCGAGAATCAGGTCTTCAGGGTTGGGGTGTTGGTAGGCTCGCATGGCCGACATGATAACGGGGGTTTCATCAATTGCCATAGTTCGATTATGATCGAACAATCGTATCCAGATGATCCGGAGCTGCCCATGTCTGCCCTGTTCCAACCTTACACCCTCAAAGATGTCACCTTGCGCAACCGCATCGCCATCCCGCCGATGTGCCAGTACATGGCCGAGGACGGCATGATCAACGACTGGCACCATGTGCACCTGGCCGGCCTGGCCCGGGGCGGTGCCGGCCTGCTGGTGGTCGAGGCCACCGCCGTGGCGCCGGAAGGGCGCATTACCCCCGGTTGCGCCGGGATCTGGAGCGACGCCCATGCCCAGGCCTTCGTGCCGGTGGTGCAGGCGATCAAGGCCGCAGGCTCGGTGCCAGGTATCCAGATTGCCCACGCCGGGCGCAAGGCCAGCGCCAACCGCCCGTGGGAAGGGGATGATCACATCGCCGGCGACGATGCCCGTGGTTGGGAAACCATAGCCCCGTCGGCCATCGCCTTTGGCGCGCACTTGCCGAAAGTACCGCGCGAGATGACCCTGGACGACATCGCCCGGGTCAAGCAGGACTTCGTCGACGCCGCGCGCCGTGCGCGTGATGCCGGCTTCGAGTGGATCGAACTGCACTTCGCCCATGGCTACCTGGGGCAGAGCTTCTTCTCCGAGCACTCCAACCAGCGTACCGATGCCTACGGTGGCAGCTTCGACAACCGCAGCCGCTTCCTGCTCGAAACCCTGGCCGCCGTGCGTGAGGTCTGGCCGGAGAACCTGCCACTGACCGCGCGCTTTGGTGTGCTGGAATATGACGGTCGCGATGAGCAGACCCTGGAAGAATCGATCGAACTGGCGCGCCGCTTCAAGGCGGGCGGGCTGGACCTGCTGAGCGTCAGTGTCGGTTTCACCATTCCTGAAACCAACATTCCGTGGGGCCCTGCATTCATGGGCCCGATTGCCGAGCGCGTGCGTCGTGAGGCAGGGCTGCCGGTGACCTCGGCGTGGGGCTTTGGTACGCCGCAGCTGGCCGAGGAAGCGCTGCAGTCACGTCAGCTTGACCTGGTATCGGTTGGCCGTGCGCACCTGGCCGACCCGCACTGGGCGTACTTCGCAGCCAAGGAGCTGGGCGTGGACAAGGCCTCCTGGACCTTGCCAGCGCCGTATGCGCACTGGCTCGAGCGTTATCGCTGAGCCTTGAGCCGGCCCCACAGGCACTACCGCGCCTGTGGGGCGCAGGTTATTCGCCGAGGCGCCAGCCCACCTGGCGCATCGCGCTCAGCAAGCGTTGACCACCCAGCCCCGGCACCAGCACCCCATCCGCTGTAAGCATGTCTTCGCCTGCAACCAGTGCGTTGACGATCGCTTCCTCCACCGCCTCTGCCGCCGCCATGAAAAGCGGCGTGATATGGTCGTTGGCGAGCATCTGCACCGGCTGACTGAATGGCACTCCCTTGCGCCCGTAGGCCGCAGGCGGCAGTTGCTGGTCGGCAGTGGAGAACGCCACGAACAGATCGCCGCTGGCATCCTCTGTACCGCCCCCGGTGCGGGCGATGCCGATCGAGGCGCGCTGTGCCAGACGCTGGCACTGGTGGGGCAGCAACGGTGCATCGGTGGCGATGATCACCACAATCGAGCCCATGCCCGGCTCGCCACGTTCGGCGAAGGGCGAGGGGATGTCGCCGAGCACCCGGCCGACCGGGTAGCCATCGACCCGCAGCTCCCGCCGCTGGCCGTGGTTGGCCTGCAACAGCACACCCACCGTCCAGCCCCCCTGGTCAGGTGCCAGACGCCGTGAAGCCGTGCCGATACCGCCCTTGAACTCATGGCAGATCATGCCGGTGCCACCGCCCACCGCACCTTCGGCAACCGGCCCGGCTTCGGCGCGGGCCAGCGCTTCGTTCACCTGATCGGGCCCTATGTGTTGGCCCCAGATATCGTTGAGCAGGCCATCGTAGGTCTCCAGCACCACGGGCATGCACCAGTACACCGACGGGTCGGCCAGGGTGTCGCGTTCTGCGGCGATCAGTGCATCGCGCACCATCCCGACACTGTGGGTGTTGGTGATCGCAATCGGCGTGGTCAGCAGGCCGGCTTCGCGGATCCACTCAAGGCCCGTGGCGTCGCCGTTGCCGTTAAGTACGTGGACCCCGGCAAAGCAAGGCGCCAGGCGGGCCGCAGCCGGGCGTGGCTGGATCACCGTCACGCCGGTGCGGACCTGTTTGTCGGCACTGTCGGCCATCAAGGTGCTGTGGCCGACTCGGATGCCGGGTACATCGGTGATGGCGTTGAATTGACCGGGCAAGCCATGGCCCAGGGTGATACCAAGTTGACGAGCGCGCATAGGGACTCCTGTGGGGCAGAGCTTTTGTGGGTCAGAGTTTCTGGAAGGCTGGGCTGAATTTGCCGTAGCTGCTGTAGAGCATCACCGAGACGGCCAGCAGCACAAGAATGATGAGAATGTCGCGAAGCGGCGCGCCAAGCAGCCCGCTGAGCAGCAGATAACCCGCGCCAATCACCGCTAGCAGCGCTGGCAACGGCCACAAGGGCATGCGATAGGGGTGTTCGCGGTCGCTGCGCAGCACACGACTGAACAAGGCGCATAACGCTACCGCCAGATACACCATCAGAAGCAACAGCACGGTGAAAGAGGTCATCTCTTCCAGGTCTGAGCTGAAGCTCAGGGCAGCAGACGGTATGGCCAGCAGCAGGGTGGCCAGCCAGGGCGAATCCCAGCGTGGGTGGATGCGGGTGAACAGGCGGTTCAGGGTAGGCGTCCACAGTTGGTCGCGGCCACTGCTGAAGATCACCCGGCCGGACTGGATGACGATGGCGATGATGGCATTGAACACCGAAAGGAAAATACCCGCGCTCACCAGCCGTGACAGCGTCGGGTTGCCGTGGGCGTTGAGCAGGTAGCCGATCGGGTCGCTGCTGGCCAGCATCGCCTCCAGCGATGGCGCGCCCAGCAACAGCGCGCAGATGGGTACCAGCTCGATGGCCACCACCAGCGCCAGGGACCAGAGCACTGCTCGATGGGTGCTCCGGCCACCGTCCTTCATGTCTTCGGCCAGTACCACGGCGGCGCCGAAGCCGTTGTAGGCGAACAGGGCCGTGCCGATCGAGGCGAACACCAGCGCCCAAGGGGCGGCGCTGAGCAGGCCGTGGTCGATGTGCTGGGGTGTGATCAGCACGCTCAGCGGCTGGCTCACGTTACCCAGGCCCAGCGCCACGATGACCAGCACCGCCGCCATTTCGCACAACAGGAATACGCCCGTGACCCAGGCGTTGAGGCGGATGTTGAGAATGCCAAGGGCGTAACTGCCGGCGACGATCGCCAGGGCCACGGTCTGGGTATCGAAGGCCGTGCCCAGGGCGTTGTTCAGGTAGGTGGCGGCCCCGGTGGCAAGCACCGGTGGAATGAACAGCAGCGAGACCAGCACCGTGAGGAAGGTGGCGTAGCCGGCCATGCCGCCGAACACGCGCTTGGCATACACATACTCGCCGCCAGCAGAACTGTGGGCCCGGCCCAGCTCGGCATAGCACCAGGCGAACATCAGCGCCAGCACTGCTGCAAATACGAAGGCCAGCACGGCGCCGCTGCCGGCCTGGGCAATGGCGAATGGCGCGATCACGAACACGGAACTGGCCGGAGTCACCGCCGAAACGGTGATCGCGACCACATCGAGCATGCCCAGGCTGGGCTTTAGCGCACTGTCGTGCATGTCGTTTTCCTCGAATTGTTATTGGGGGTTGAGGCAGTGACGAAAGGCGCGAACACCCTGCGGATGGGGTGCTGCATGGGCTGCAATCTAGGCCTGGCGCTGTGGCCGGCCAATTACCCTTTGGGGTTACGCCCCTTGACGTGGGCGCTGCAAAGGAGGGAAATCGCATCACCTTTTCAGGGGAGCCGGCACGGTGCAAAACGTTTTTCATGAAGTCGGCATGCATGCCAATCTTGGCCGCACCATCGAGCAGATCGGTCAGCCACGCTTCTGGAAGCAACTGATCCTGTTGCTGCATCGCTGGTTGCCGTTCGATAACGCCCTGGCGGCGTACTACCCCGGCAGCGGTACCCCGGTGGTGCTGGAAGAGCACGATGCAACGCCGCAGGCAGGGCCGGTGGCGATGTCGTTGTACCTGAGCGGGCTGTATCAGCTCGACCCGTTCTACCTGGCGTGCCAGGACGGTGTGGGCAGCGGCTTGTATCGGCTCGACGAGGTGGCGCCGGACCAGTTCCACCAAAGCGAGTACTACATCAGCTGGTTCCAGGCCCATGTGCTGGCGGATGAGGTGCAGTTCATCCTGCAGCTCCCGGGCCAGGGCGCGCTGAGCCTGTCGCTGGGGCGAGGGGAGGCCTTCGATGCCGAACAGTGCGGCTTGCTGGCGATGCTCTGCCCGTGGGTGCTGGCGCTGATGCAGCAGCATTGGCAGGCCGGTAGCAAGCGCGTGCTGGCGCAGGATGAGCCGGTGGCGGTGCAGGTGCGTGATGCCCTCAGCCAGTTCGGCGCTGGGGTGTTGTCCGAGCGCGAGCTGGAGATTGCCCGGCTGATCTTGCGCGGGTTTTCCTCGAAGGCCATGGCCGAGCGCCTGGCGATTTCACCCGAGACGATCAAGGTTCATCGTCGACACCTGTATGCCAAGCTGGATATCTCTTCACAGCCAGAGCTGTTTTCATTGTTCCTGCAATCGTTGGGGCACGACCCGCAGCACCCTTGAATGCCGAGTGTGCCCCTGAGCATCAGAAGCGTTCCAGCCGGTAGGACCCCAGGTCGGGGGCGCAGGCCTGCGCAGCCAGATGCCCCACCCATTCCGCCGTCACCGCAGCCTGGGTCAAGCCCAGATGCTGATGCCCGAACGCCAGCAGCACCCGCCCATCACACACCCGGTCGATCACCGGCAACGAGTCCGGCAACGATGGCCTGAAGCCCATCCATGGTGTTGCGCCTTCAACGCTCAGGTCCTGGCGGAACAAGCCCTTGCTCAACCGGTGCAACTGCCACGCCCGCTGCATGCTGGGCGGCGCATCGAGGCCGGCAAACTCCACCGTGCCGGCCAAACGCAACCCATCGGCCATGGGCGTCATGATGAACTTGCGCTCCAGCGAGGTGACCGCGAACGGCAGGCGCTGCTGTTCCTGCGGGAGCATCAGGTGATAGCCGCGCTCGGTGTCCAGCGGTACGCGCTTGCCGGTCAGTGCTGCCGTCAGCTGCGCAGAATGTGCGCCGCAACTGAGCAGCACCTGGCGCGCCTTGAACGTCCCCTGGTCGCTGGCCAGGCGCACCCCGTCGCCCTGCAGTTGCCCACCCGAAACCCGCGCCTGGACGAAACGCACACCGCTGGCCTTGGCTGCTTCGAACAGCGCGCAGACCACCTGGTACGGGTCGATGAAGTGCCCGGTGCGCGGGAAGAACAAGCCGCCCAGCAGCGCAGGGGTCAGCTGAGGTGCTGCCTCGCGCACGTGCTCGGCCGACCAGCAATCCACCGCCACGTCCTGTTGCTGCAGGCGTGCCTGCAAGGCTTGCAACGCTTGACGGGACTCGGGCCGTTCGAACACCAGCAGCGAGCCATCCTCCCTGAACAGCTCGCTGCGCCCGATCGAGCCCAGCAACCGCTGCCAGGCGCCCAGGCTGCCTTCGTTCAATGCCCGGATACCGGCCACGCTGCGTTGGAATGGCGCCGGGCGCAGGTTGAGCAGCAGCCGGGTGAACCACGGCATTGCCTTGGGCAGGTACTTCCAGTCCAGGCGCAGCGGCCCCATCGGGTCGAGCAGCATGCGCGGCAAGCGCTTGAGGATCGACAGGTCGGCGATCGGGAACACCTGCTCGGTGGCCAGGTGCCCGGCGTTGCCGTAGGACGCACCCTGGCCGGGGGCCTGGTGATCGATCAGCAGCACTCGACGGCCTTGGCGGGCCAGTTGCAGGGCGCAGGCCACGCCGACGATGCCGGCGCCGACCACGGCAATATCGGTTTCAGGGGTGTCGACCATGCTCAGGCTTCCCGTTTACCGTCGAGCAAGCGCCGCAGCTGCAGCGGGTTGCCGTACTGGAGCGCCTGCGGCAGCAGGGCATCGGGGAAGTCCTGGTAGCACACCGGGCGTAGGAAGCGCAGGATCGCCGCCGTGCCGACCGAGGTCGTGCGGGCATCGGAGGTGGCCGGGAACGGCCCGCCGTGGACCATCGCATCACACACTTCGACACCGGTCGGCCAGCCGTTGACCAGGATGCGCCCGGCCTTGCGTTCCAGGGTCGGCAGCAGGGCACGGGCGCTGTCGATGTCGGCATCGTCCAGTTGCAGCGTGGCGGTCAGTTGGCCCTCAAGGTGCTCGGCCACTTGGCGGACCTGCTCGTCGCTGGCGCAGGCCACCACCAGCGAAGCTGCGCCGAACACTTCGGCCTGCAACGCCGGGTCGCTGAGAAACGCTTCGGCCTGAGTCACGATCAGCTGTGCCTGGCATTGGTTCGGCCCTTGCTGCGCCTGGCCGCTGGCGGCAACCGTAGCGTTGGCGTTGTTGGCCAGGGCGCCGACGCCAGCGGCATAGGCACTGGCAATGCCCGGGGTGAGCATGGTCTGCGCGGCGGCCTGGCGCACATGTTCGCTGGCCGCCTCGATGAAGCGCTGCAGCGCGGGCCCCTGGCGGGCGATCACCAGGCCTGGGTTGGTGCAGAACTGCCCGGCACCCTGAGTCAGCGAAGCGACGAAGCCTTGCGCCAGCGCTGCGCCACGGGCCTGCAGCGCGGCGTCGAAGAGGAACACCGGGTTGATCGAACTCATCTCGGCGTACACCGGAATCGGCTCCAGGCGTGCCTGGGCCGCCTGGCACAGGGCAATGCCACCGCTGCGTGAGCCAGTGAAGCCGACCGCCTTGATGCGCGGGTTGCTGACCAGGGCGATGCCGACTTCACGGCCGGCTCCGTACAGCAGCGAGAACACGCCTTCCGGCAGGCCGCAATGTTTGACGGCGCGGGCCACGGCGTGGCCGACCAGTTCACTGGTGCCAGGGTGCGCGGCGTGGGCCTTGACTACCACCGGACAGCCAGCGGCCAGTGCCGAAGCGGTGTCGCCGCCGGCTACCGAGAAGGCCAGGGGGAAGTTGCTGGCGCCGAACACTGCCACCGGGCCCAGTGCCACCTGGCGCTGGCGCAGGTCGGCGCGCGGCAGCGGCTGGCGTTCGGGCAGGGCATTGTCGACCCGCACATCGAGCCATTCGCCGCTGCGGACCACTCGGGCAAAGGTGCGCAGTTGCATGCAGGTGCGGCCACGCTCGCCCTGGATGCGCGCCTTGGGCAGGCCACTTTCGGCCACGGCGCGGTCGATCAGGGCATCGCCCAGCGCTTCGATTTCGTTGGCGATGGTTTCGAGAAAATGAGCGCGCTGTTCCAGCGAGGTTTCGCGGTAGGCGTCGAACGCCGCCCAGGCCAGTGCGCAGGCCTGGGCGACGTGTTCGCCGGTGCCGCCGGCGTAGGCGGGTTCGAGGGCCTGGTTGGTGGCCGGGTCGATGGCGCGGATCGCGTCGCGGCTGCCGGGTACGGCGTGCTGGCCGATCAGCAGGTTGCCTGTCAGGGTCATGGGGCGTCCTTTGAATTCAGGAGTAGAAATCATGAAGCTGGTGCGATCCCTGTGGGGGCGGGCATGCCCGCGAAGAAGGCACTGCGGTGCCTGGCACCGGCTTCGCCGGTGTTCGCGGGCAAGTCGGATCACCGCACCGCCGCTCCCACAAGGTCGGTGGTCGATGCCTCAGGCCAGGTTCTGCTCGGCCGACCAGCTGGCGTACCACTTGCGGAACAGCGCGTACTGCTGCTCGGCATAGTTGCGCTGGGCATCGGTGAGCACGTCGGTTTCGTTGAAGTGCAGGCTGTACTCGCTGTCGCCGTTGAGCACCATCAGGTGCTTGTAGTACAGCACCAGGTCGCAGCCTTCATCGAACGACGACAGCACCGCCAGCGCCGCTTCCAGTTCACGTGCCAGGCGGCGGGCCTTGGCGTCGCCCTTGGCGGCCTGCTTGCTCAGGCTCACCAGCTGCAGCACTTCACGCGGCAGGGCGTTGCCGATACCGGTGATGGCACCGGTGGCGGCGCAGTTGACGAAGCCATGCACTACCTGGGTGTCGACGCCGACCATCAAGGTCACGTCGTCATCCTTCGAGGTGATGTGCTCGGCGGCGTAGCGCAGGTCGGCACCACCGCCGAACTCCTTGAAACCGATCAGGTTGGGGAATTCGTGGCGCAGTTCGAAGAACAGGTCGGCGCGAGTGGCGAAGCCGTAGTAGGGGCTGTTGTAGATCACCGCCGGCAGCTTCGGCGCGGCGGCGAGAATGGCCGAGAAGTGGTGTTTCTGGGCGATCAGCGAAGCACCGCGGCTGAGCACACGGGGGATGACCATCAGGCCGGCGGCACCCACCTTGGCAGCGTGGGCTGCGTGGGCGACGGCTTCGCGGGTGTTCACCGCACCGGTGCCGACGATGGTCGGGATGCCGGCGGCCACCAGGCGGGCCACACCTTCCTGGCGTTCGGCTTCGGTCAACAGCGGCCAGTCGCCCATCGAGCCGCAGTAGACCACGGCGCTCATGCCGGCTTCGATCAGCTCGCGGCCCTTGCGCACCAGGGCGTCGAAGTCCGGCTTGCGCGCGGCGGTGCACGGGGTCATCAGGGCAGGCATGGTGCCGGTGAAGATGTTGTCAGTCATTGTTGTCACTCCTGGCGATATTCAGTGGTTTAAAAAGCCGGGTTCAGATGCCCCAGGCGAATGGATCCTGTTCATCGATCAGCAGGGTGCTGTCGGCGGTCATGTAGGCGCGGCCGGTGATGAACGGGCGAATGCGCTCGCCGTCGCGCTCGTAGCGTCCGTGGAACTGGCTGCCGGTGATGCTGGCCTGGACCCAGGTCTGGCCTTCTTCGAGCTTGCCGTCGGCGGCCAGGCATGCCAGCTTGGCGCTGGTGCCGGTGCCACAGGGCGAGCGGTCGTAGGCCTTGCCCGGGCACATGACGAAGTTGCGGCTGTCGGCATGGGCGTCATCGGCGAACAGCTCGACATGGTCGATCGGTGCACCGTGCTCGCCGGTGATGCCCTGAGCTTCGAGGGCCTTGAGCATGGCCCAGGTGTATTCGGTGAGGGCTTCGCGGTTGTCCAGTTCGATGCGCTGGCCGTGGTCGGAGACCAGGAAGAACCAGTTGCCGCCCCAGGCGATGTCGCCGCGCACCACGCCATGGCCAGGCACCTCCACCGCCACTTGCTGGCGGTAGCGGTAGGACGGCACGTTGCCGACGGTGATGGCGCCGTCTTCATGCAGGGTGGCGCTGACCGGGCCGACCGGGGTGTCGATCTTGTGCACGCCGGGCTCGATCAGGCCCAGGTGCTGCAGCGAGGCGACCAGGCCGATGGTGCCGTGGCCGCACATGTTCAGGTAACCGGCGTTGTTGAAGAAGATCACCCCGCAGGTTGCGTCGGCCGACACCGGTGGGCAATACAGCGCGCCCACCAGCACATCGTTGCCGCGCGGTTCCAGCAGGCAGGCGCGGCGCCATTGATCGTGCAGCTCGCGCAGTTCGTCGCGCTGCTCGGCCATGCTGCGCCCCTGCAGCGGCGGGAAGCCTTTCATCACCAGGCGGGTCGGTTCGCCGCCGGTATGCGAGTCGATCACGTGAATCTGTTTCATGGGCTTGTCCATTGCTAAGAGAATCAGGAGGCGACGGCGGGGCGGCCGCTGTAGGTTTCAGCCGAGGCTTCGCTTTCGTCCTCGCCTTCCAGGCGCACCAGGTGAGCCGGCACGCCGGTTGCCGCGCCCCAGTAGTAGATGCCCAGGGCGCAGACGGCCACGGCCACGGTGTCGAACGGGTGGCCGAGCACGCCCAGTCCGCCGAAGCTGCCCAGCCAGGACAGCAGGATGGTCACGGCGTAGAAGCCGATCAGCCAGGCCGACGAACGCACTTGCTGGGCCAGCGACAGGTGTTGGGTCGGGACGAAGCGGCCGCACAGCAGGTACAGTACGAACATCACGATCTGCAGGGCCAGCAGCCAGGACACGGTGCTCCAGCCCGACCAGTAGACGATCAGTGCGGCGATGATGAACGACAGCGGGCCGAGCACCCCCATGCCCTTGACCCGGAATGGGCGTGGCATGTCTGGCGCATTGCGGCGCAGGGCGGCGACGGTGACGGGAGCCACGGCGTAGCTCAGCACCAGCGCGGCGGATACCACGTTGATCAGCGCTTCCCAGGAGGGGAATGGCAGGGTCCAGAACACCGACAGGCCGAAAGTCAGCCACAGTGCCGGGCGCGGGATGCCGGACTCGGCGTCGATGCGGGTGAAGTACTTGAAGAAGGTGCCGGTCTGCGCCCAGCCATAGACCACGCGCGGGGTGGCGTTCATGTAGATGTTGCCACAGCCGCTGGGCGAGATCACCGCATCGGCCACCACCAGGTAGGCCAGCCAGCCCACGCCCAGGGCCAGGGCGATGTCACGGTAGGGCAGGGCCAGTTCCTTGGTCACCGCAGCCCAGCCGTTGCTGAGCATTTCGGTCGGTACGCTGCCGAGGAAGGCCAGTTGCAGCAGGGCGTAGATCGCGGTGGACAACAGCACCGAGAGGATCAGCGCGATCGGGATGGTGCGCTGCGGGTTCTTCACTTCGCTGGCCACCGAGATGATCGGCGTCAGCCCCAGGTAGGCGAAGATGATGCCACCCGCCGACACCGCCATTTCCACACCGGACAGGCCGAACGGGGCGAAGCCCTGGACCTCGAAGTTCTCTGGTTTGAAGAAGGTGAACAGCACGCCGATCACCAGCAGCGGGACGATGAACTTGAACACGCTGACCAGATTGTTGGCCTTGGCGAAGGTCTTCACGCTGCGGTAGTTGAGGAAGAAGAACAGCCCCAGCAAGGCGAACTGCACCAGCCAGCCGAGCACCGTCGGGTCGCTGGAACCGGCCTTGGTCAGCCCCGGGAACCAGGCCGCGGCGTACTGGCGCGAGGCGACCACTTCGATGGCGATCAGGCTGGAGAAGGCGATCAGGGTGATGAAGCCCATCAGGTAGCCGAGCAGCGGGCCGTGGGAGTACACCGGGTAGCGCACCACGCCACCGGCACGCGGCAGGGCGGCACCGAGTTCGCAGTAGACGATGCCCAGCAGCAATACGGCGAAGCCGCCGAGGAACCAGGAGAGGATACCGGCCGGGCCGGCGATGGCCGAGACGTGGCTGGCGGCGAACAACCAGCCGGAGCCGAAGATGGCGCCGAGGCCGATGAAGGTGAGGTCGAGCAATGACAGCTGTTTCTTGAATTTGCCTGACATGGGTGCGCCTTTTTGTAGGTTTTGGATAGGCAGGTCTGATGTCACGTGTTGCGGCTTTTTACGGCCGCGCTCTTGTAGGTTTGGGCGGCTTACGTGGGGCATAGAGTGGACCCGAACGGGGTGGGGGTTCTTGATGGTTTTCTGCAGGGTGAATGACGAAATCGGCACAATTGAAAAAAGTGCTGGCGACTGTGCTGGGCCGATGGGTACGCTGGAAGCCAAGCTGAATAAGGGCTGTAGAGAAAAGATGACACGCTCGAACCTGACAACCCTGTACCAGTCCCTCGACCAGTACCGCCCAGCCACCCTCGAGGCCCTGCTGGCCGGTGTGTCGCTGCTACTGCCAATCCTCGACGCCATCCCCAACGCCGCGATCTTCATCAAGGACCCGGCCGCCCGCTATGTGCTGGCCAACACCACCCTGGTCCAGCGCTGTGGCCTCAAGCGCCTGCAGCCGCTACTGGGCAAGACCAGCGCGGAGGTGTTCCCGGCGCAACTGGGCCCCGGCTACACCGAGCAGGACCGCCGCGTACTCAAGGATGGTCTGGTGCTGGAAGATCAGCTCGAACTGCACCTGTACGGCAGCCGTGAACCGGGCTGGTGCCTGACCCACAAGCGCCCGCTGCGCAATCCGGCCGGCGAGATCATCGGCCTGGTGGGCATCTCCGTCGACCTGCAGTCAGCCGCCGACACGCACCCCGCCTACCAGCGCCTGGCGGCCGTGGACGAGCACATCCGCCGCCATTTCCACCAGCCGATCAGCATGAATGAATTGACGCGCATCGCCGGGATTTCCGTGGCGCAGCTGGAGCGCTACTGCAAGCGGGTGTTCCACCTCACGCCGCGGCAGATGATCCACAAGGCACGCCTGGAGCACGCCCACCGGCTGCTGCATTCTGATTTGCCGATCACCGAAGTGGCGCTGCGCTGCGGCTACACCGACCACAGCGCGTTCAGCCGCCAGTTCAAGCAATTGACCGGTTTCACGCCTCGGCAGTATCGCCAGGCAACGGCGGATCAGGCCGGTTGAAACAGCCGCTTGGCTTCGTCGAAGCATTGCTCGGCAATCGCCGAGCGTGGCTCGCTGCGGCGCAGCAGCAGGCCTACCGGGCTGTGAATGCTGGCGTCGGTGATGGGGATGATGCGCATGTGTTCGCTGAGATCTTCCAGGCCGCAGCCCAGCGGCATGATCGCGCAGCACACGCCGGTGTTGATGGCCTGCACCAGCTGGAAGGTCGAGTCGCTTTCCAGCACCGCATTGGGCTCGAGGCCGCGGCTGCGGAAGCTCAGGTCCAGTGACTGGCGGTAGTGCATGCCCTTGCTCAGCAGGCCCAGGGGAACGTCGCCGAGTTCGTCCCAGCGCAGGCTGTCGGTGTCGAACTGGAAGTGCTGGGTGTCGAACAGCAGGCCCATGGTGGTGGTGCCCAGCTCGATCACTTCGAAGAAGTTGGCGTTGACCTGGTCAAGGTAGCAGATGCCCAGGTCGAGCTGGTTGCGGCTCAGGCCGTCCATGATTTGCTCGGTGCTGTGCGAGCTGAGCTGGAACTGCAGCTCGGGGTACTTCTCGCGCAGCGGCAGCAGCAGGTGCATGGGGTTGAAGCTGGCCAGCGGCACGGTACCCAGGCGCAGGCTACCGACCACCTGGCCACGGCAACTGGCGGCTTCGGCCTGCAGGCCGTCATGGGCGGCGAGCAGGGTGCGGGCCCAGGCCAGGATGCGCTCGCCCGCCTCGGTGAAGCCCTCGAAGCGCTGGCCGCGCTTGACCAGCACCAGGTCCAGTTCGTCCTCCAGGTTGCGCAGGCGCATGGACAGGGTCGGCTGGGTGATATGGCACAGCGCCGCCGCCTGGCCGAAGTGGCGGGTCTGGTCGAGGGCGATGAGGAACTTGAGCTGCTTGATGTCCATGGAAGTGCCTGGCGTCTGGTTGTGCAGACATTAACCCACGTCTGCGATAGATGTCATTGATCGGCCGGTTCGCCATTTCGATTGGACGCTTGCCAGGCTTGCCTCTAGCGTGACGACAATGCCATTCAAGGAGCTTCACCGTGCGCGTCCAACCCGATGCGGTCTTCGTACCGCTGAACATCGCCGTGCTGACCGTCAGCGACACCCGTACCTACGACAACGACACCTCTGGCGAGCTGCTGGCCAGCCGCTCGGTGGAGGTCGGCCATCGCCTGGTGGCGCGGGCGCTGCTCAAGGACGACCTGTACAAGATCCGCGCCCAGGTGGCGACCTGGATCGCCGATGACGACGTGCAGGTGGTGCTGATCACCGGCGGCACCGGCTTTACCGGGCGTGACAGCACGCCGGAGGCGGTGCAGTGCCTGCTGGATCGAAGCGTCGATGGCTTTGGCGAACTGTTCCGCGCCTTGTCCATTCTCGATATCGGCAGCTCGACCGTGCAGAGCAGGGCGCTGGCAGGGATTTCCAACGGCACCCTGGTGTGCTGCCTGCCCGGCTCGACCGGCGCTTGCCGTACGGCCTGGGAAGGCATTCTGGTGGAGCAGCTGGATTCGCGGCATCGGCCCTGTAATTTCGTGAAGCACCTGAAGCCTATCGTAGCCTGCGGAAGCCGCGGTTAGCCTGTACTGGCCCTTTCGCGGGTTCACCCGAGAAAGGGCCATCAGCTCAATACATAATCCACCGGCAGCAACACCGGTGGCAGCGGCTCGATCCCCAGGGCCCCCAGCACATCCCGCTCCACGGTCCTCACCATGGCATCCATCGGCAGGTCGTTCTCATCCCGCCCGAACGGGTCTTCCAGCTCGTTGCCAATCGCATCCAGCCCGAAGAAGGTGTAGCCGACAATGGTGGTGAATAGAGGCGCCAGCCAGCCCAGCGGCTCGGCAAGGGCAAACGGCAGCAGCAGGCAGAAGATGTAGATGGTGCGATGCAGCAGCAGGGTATAGGGGAACGGCAGCGGCGAACCCTTGATCCGCTCGCAGGTGGCCTGCACCTCGGTCAGCCCGGCCAGGCGTTGTTCCAGCAAGGTATAGCGCCATTCGCTGATCTGCCCATGTTCGGCCAGCCGTGAACAATGGGCGCCAATATCGCGCAGAATGCCATCGCACACGTTGTACTCAGCCACCGGAGCCGCTGCGTTCAGCCACGGGCGCGTGGCGTTCACTTCGTTTTCGTTGCGCAACCGCGCATTCAGCCCATGGGCAAAACCGCAGAGGCTGCGCAGCAGCTCGGCGCGCAGAGTCGCGTCGGTGATCACCAGGCTTTCGCGGATGAACGAGCGGGTTTCGATGATCAGCTTGCCCCAGGCCTTGCGCCCCTCCCACCAACGGTCGTAGCAGGCGTTGTTGCGAAAGCTCATGAAGATCGACAGCGACAGGCCAAGCAAGGTAAACGGCGTGGCGCTGACCGGGTAGAAGAACGCCGGAAAGTGTCGCTCGACCAGTACGATCAGCGCCGCCAGCAAGGTCACCATCAGGCAGCGCAGGGCAATACGCTTGACGATCGAGCCCTTGAGGGTAAAGAGCACGCGCAGTACATCGGGGCGGGGGTGGACGATCATGGAAATCCAGAGGCAGCCGATCAGCCGCCGGTCATGTTCATGAAGCGCAGGATCTGCACCTCGCCGCCGACCTCGAAGTGGTGGCGGTAGGGTTTGAGGTGCAGCGAGTCACGGATGGCCTTCTCCAGCCGTGCATCATCGCCGGGGTGGGCACGCAGCACCTGCTTGAGGTCCATCGAGTGTTCGTTGCCCAGGCACAGTAGCAGGCGGCCTTCGACGGTCAGGCGCACGCGGTTGCAGGTGGCGCAGAAATTGTGGCTGTGCGGCGAGATGAAGCCGACGCGGGTGTGCCCCGCTTCGGCCAGGCGCCAGTAGCGCGCTGGGCCCTGGGACGATTCGGTGGACTCGATCAGGGTAAAGTGCTCGGCCAGGCGCTCGCGCACTTCATCGCTGGAGCAGAACGACTCGCCGCGCTCATGTTCGTTGATCACCCCCAGCGGCATCTCTTCGATGAAGGTGATGTCCAGTTCGCGGTCGATGGCGAAACGCACCAGGTCGACCAGTTCGTGGTCGTTGCGGCCCTTCAGTACCACGCAGTTGAGCTTGGTGCGCTGGAAGCCGGCCTGGCGTGCGGCGTCGATGCCGGCGATCACCTGGTGCAGGTCACCCGTGCGGGTCAGTTGCTTGAAGCGCCCGGGGTCGAGGCTGTCGAGGCTGATGTTCAGGCGGGTGACACCGGCGTCGAACAGCGGCTGGGCCAGGCGCCCGAGCTGCGAGCCGTTGCTGGTCATGCACAGTTCACGCAGGCCGGGCAGGGCGGCAATGCGCCCGCACAGATCGACGATGCCCTGGCGTACCAGCGGCTCGCCACCGGTGAGGCGGATCTTGCGGGTGCCGAGGGCGACGAAGCGCTCGGCCACCTGGAACAGTTCTTCAAGGCTGAGGATCTGCTGGCGCGGCAGGAACTGCATGTCTTCGGCCATGCAGTACACGCAACGGAAGTCGCAGCGGTCTGTGACCGACATCCGCAGGTAGTCGATTTTCCGGTTGAAGTCGTCGATCAGGGCCCGGCTGTTCTGTTCCACGTTGGCGCTCGAAATGAAATGGGGGCTACAGGATCCAAGCTATCGCCTGTGGCCAGCCCCGTCAAATCGCTTTCCCTGACTGCTTGATCAATGCCCTCTATCACGGCTGCAGGCCAGGCGCGGCGAGGGCTGCAAGGCATGATCGAGAGCGCTTATCGTGCCGTAAGGTATTTCGATTGGACGGCTCTGGGCCGGGCTCCATAGGCTGGAAAAAACACCGGAGAGATCGATTCGGTGAACATTTCCATGCCGCGTGAGGATTGACCGCATGAGCCAGGACCAACACATCAGGGACTACAAGGGCCCCGCCGCCGGATGGGGTGCGCTGAAGAGCGTGACCAAGAGCTGGCTGGGCAGCGACAACGCCTTCAAGAACCTGCGGGCCATGCTCAAGACCAACCAGAACGGTGGCTTCGACTGCCCGGGCTGCGCCTGGGGCGAGTCGCCTGAAGGCGAGATGGTCAAGTTCTGCGAAAACGGCGCCAAGGCGGTGAACTGGGAAGCCACCGGCCGCTCGGTGGACCCGGCATTCTTTGCCAAGTACAGCGTCAGCGCCTTGCTCGACCAGACCGACTACTGGCTTGAATACCAAGGCCGCCTGACCCACCCGATGCGCTACGATGCGGCCACCGACCACTATGTCGAAACCAGCTGGCAAGAAGCCTTCGAGCTTATCGCCCAGCACCTGCGCGCGCTCGACTCTGCCGACCAGGCCGAGTTCTATACCTCGGGCCGGGCCAGCAACGAGGCGGCTTTCCTCTACCAGCTGTTCGTCCGCGCCTACGGCACCAACAACTTCCCTGACTGCTCGAACATGTGCCACGAAGCCAGCGGCGCCGGCATGTCGGAAACCCTCGGGGTGGGCAAAGGCACCGTGGTATTCCACGACCTGGAACTGGCCGACGCGATCTTCGTCATCGGCCAGAACCCCGGCACCAACCACCCGCGCATGCTCGAACCGCTGCGCGAGGCGGTCAAGCGCGGTGCCCAGGTGGTGTGCTTCAACCCGCTCAAGGAGCGTGGCCTGGAACGCTTCCAGCACCCGCAGCACCCGTTCGAGATGCTCAGCAACGGCTCCGAGCCGACCACCAGTGCCTACTTCCGCCCGGCTCTGGGCGGCGACATGGCAGCCATGCGCGGTATCGCCAAGTTCCTCTTGCAGTGGGAACGCGAAGCCCAGGCCAAGGGCGAGCCGGCGGTGTTCGACCATGCCTTCATCGCCGAGCACACCAGCGGCGTCGATGACTACCTGGCGGCGGTGGATGCCACCTCCTGGGAGCACATCGTCAAGCAGTCGGGCCTGACCCTGGCTGAGATCGAGCTGGCCGCGCGCATGTACCGCAAGGCCGAGCGGGTCATCATGTGCTGGGCCATGGGCGTCACCCAGCATCGCCATTCGGTGCCGACCGTGCAGGAGATCGTCAACCTGCAGCTGCTGCGCGGCAACGTTGGCAAACCCGGTGCCGGCCTGTCGCCGGTGCGCGGCCATAGCAACGTGCAGGGTGACCGCACCATGGGCATCGACGAGAAGCCCAAGGCGGCCCTGCTCGATGCCATCGAAAAACGCTTCAAGTTCCGTGTGCCGCGGGCCCACGGGCACAACGCGGTGCTGGCGATCAAGGCCATGGAAGAGGGGCTGGCCAAGGTGTTCATCGGCCTGGGCGGCAACTTCGCCCAAGCCACCCCGGATACCCCGCGCACCCACGCGGCGCTGCGCAAATGTGCGCTGACCGTGCAGATCTCCACCAAGCTCAACCGCTCGCACTTGGTCACCGGCCGTGATGCCTTGATCCTGCCGTGCCTGGGCCGTACCGAGATCGACATGCAGGCCGCGGGGCCGCAAGGCGTGACGGTGGAAGACACCTTCAGCATGGTGCATATCTCCAACGGCCAGCTGCGTCCGCGTTCGCCGCACATGCGTTCGGAGCCGTGGATCATCGCCGGCATGGCCAAGGCCACCTTGGGCAACCAGCCGATCGACTGGGAGTACGCGGTCACCGACTACAGCCGCATTCGCAGCATGATCGCCGACGTTATCCCGGGCTTCGCCAATTTCAACGAGCGCCTGCAGCACCCGGGTGGCTTCCACCTGGGCAACAACGCGGCCGACCGCAACTTCCGCACGGCCACCGGCAAGGCACGCTTCATGCCCCATGTGCTGCCGGAGGAGCTGGTCAACGCCAAGGTGCTGGCGCGGGGTGACAAGCCGGACCTGATCCTGCAGACCATGCGCTCGCACGACCAGTACAACACCACGCTGTACGGGCTCGATGACCGTTATCGCGGAGTGTTCGGCCTGCGCGAGGTGGTGTTTGTCAGCGAAGCGGACATCCGCCGCCTGGGCTTCGAGCCGGGCGAGCAGGTGGATCTGGTGTCGCTGTGGGAGGATGGCGTGGAGCGGCGGGTGTCGGGCTTCCGCCTGGTGCCCTATGACATTCCGGATGGCCAGGCGGCGGCGTATTACCCCGAGACCAACCCGTTGGTGCCGCTGGAGAGTTATGGCGAGGGGACGTACACGCCGACGTCCAAGTTCATTGCGATCAAGCTGGAAAAAGCCAAGGCCGGGAACCGGATCGAGGCGGTGCTGGCTGCTGATTGAGTGGGATTTGCTGGGGCCGCTTTGCGGCCCTTTCGCGACACAAGGCCGCTCCTACAGGAAATCGCATTCCCCTGTAGGAGCGGCCTTGTGTCGCGAAAGGGCTGCAAAGCAGCCCCGGCTATCGATGCACCGGTAAGGCAGTGGTGTATTTCATCTGCTCCATGGCGAAACTGGAGGTGATGTTCGACAGCCCGTCGGTGCTGGTGATCAGCTTCTTGTAGAAGCGGTCATACGCCGCGATGTCGCCTACCACTACCCGCAACATGTAGTCCCAATCCCCGGACATGCGGTAGAACTCCATCACCTCCTCGAACCCCTTCACCGTCGTCGCAAACTGCTCCAGCCAGGCGCTGTCATGGCGCTGGGTCTTGAGCTGGACGAACACGGTCAGCCCCAGCCCCAGGCGCTCGGGGTCCAGCAGGGCGACACGGCAGAGGATGTAGCCCTCTTCTTCCAGGCGCTTGACCCGCTTCCAGCACGGCGTGGTCGACAGGTTGACCGCTTCGGCCAGGTCCTTGAGCGAGATCGAGGCGTCGCGCTGCAGCAGGGTGAGGATGTGTTGGTCGAAACTGTCCATGGCAGGGTTGGAGCCCACAAGAAAAATTTTCCCCAGATTACCCCAAGCCTAGGAAAATTTCCCACGTCGTGTCTGATTTGCCGCCGCGCCACGTTGTTGCCATAGTTGCAGGCTTGAATCCTGCCAATGGGCCCGACCATGTCCGATAAGCCGCGTAATTTCGCCACCCGTACCATTCACGCCGGCGAGCAGTCCAGCGTTGCCGACAACGCCATCTTCCCGCCCATTTACACCGCCAGTTCCTACATCAAGCGCAGCCTCGACGATAACCCTGAATACGCTTACAGCCGTGTCGGCAACCCGACCCGGCACGCCTATGAGAGTTGTGTTGCCGCGTTGGAGGAGGGCGTTGGTGCGGTGGCCTGTGCATCGGGTGTGAATGCCACCGCCACGGTGCTGGAGCTGCTGCCCAAGGACGCCCACGTGGTGGTGATGAATGGCGTCTACGGCGGCACCTTCCGCATCCTCGAAGACTACCGCGGGCGTACTTCGGGCCTGACCACCACCTATGTCGACCTCAATGACGTCGAGGCGCTGGCGGCCGCGATCAAGCCCGAGACCCAGCTGATCTGGATCGAGTCACCGACCAACCCGTTGCTGCACCTGGTGGACATCAAGGCGGTGTGCGACCTGGCCCGTGCCCGCGGCATCCTCACCTGCATCGACAATACCTTCTGCTCGCCGTGGAACCAGCGCCCGATCACCCTCGGCGTGGACCTGGTGATGCACTCGGCGAGCAAGTACATCGGCGGCCATTCCGACCTCACCGGTGGCGTGGTGGTTGCTGCCAATGACCAACTACTGGCGCGGCTGCGCAAGATCAGCATGGCGGTAGGCGCTATCCAGGGGCCGTTCGACTGCTACCTGGCCCTGCGTGGGCTGAAGACCCTGGATGTGCGTATGGAGCGCCAGTGCGCCAATGCGCTGCAGGTGGCGCGCTTCCTCGAAGGTCACCCGCAGGTCGAGCAGGTGTTCTATCCAGGGCTGGAAAGCCACCCGCAGCACGACCTGTGCAAGCGGCAGATGCGCGCTGGCGGAGCGGTGGTGGCGATGAAGGTCAAGGGCGCTGATCGTGCGGCGCTCAACCGGCTGGTCGAGGCCCTGCAGATCTTCGTGCTGGCAGACTCGCTGGGCGGGGTGGAGAGCATGATCAACCACTCCTGGAGCATGTCGCACAACTCGTTGAGCCCGGCGCAGAAGGGCGAGATGGGGATCAGCGAGAACCTGCTGCGGTTGTCGGTGGGGATCGAGGATTACCGCGACCTGATTGAAGACCTGGATGGCGCGTTGAAGGCTTCGGCTGCTGTGTGAGGGCTACCAGCCCCTTCGCGGCTAAAGCCGCTCCCACAGGTATAGCGCAGCCCTCAGGTTATGCGCGGTCCCTGTGGGAGCGGCTTTAGCCGCGAAGAGGCCGGTGGATTCAATAGAGAACTATCAGGACTTCGGCGGATGGATGATCCGTTCGATCTTGTCCTTGAGCAGCAGCCTTTCCTTGCGCAGGCGGTTTACCGCCTCGTCGTTGGTGCCATTGGCCTCGGCGGCCAGCACCTCCTTGTCCTTGGTGTTGTATTCCTTGTGTAGCTTGTGAAGGTCCTGGTCCTTGTCTATGAGCGCCTGGAATGCGTCAGCGGTAACGTGCAGGTCAGCGAGCAGATCATGCGGAACTGGCATTTCTTCACCTCTGTCAGGGTTGTCGGTAAGGTCCTGACCTTTGAGGATAGCCGCCTTTGCGCAGGTGGGGGACTGGGGTAGGCTGTCGCATCCTTTCCCGTGCCTGGAACCTGCGCCATGCCTCACCTGAACCTGGAATACAGCGACAACCTGGGCGAGCTCAACGTCGATGTGCTGTTGCTGCGCCTGAACCACGCCCTGGTCGGCAGTGGCCAGTTCGCCGACGAGGCCGATATCAAGAGCCGTGCCGAGGCCTTCAGGCAGTACCGGGTTGGCACCGCGCCGGGTGAGCGGGCCTTCGCCCATGTGCGCCTGGCCATCCTCAGCGGGCGGTCGCCCGAGGTGAAGCAGCAGTTGTCCAACGGCCTGCTCGAGGTGTTGCGCGAAACCATCCCGGCCCGGGCCGGCGTGGACATCCAGCTGTGCGTCGAAGTGCTCGACATCGACCGCGAACCCTATGCCAAGGCGCGCCTGCCTGGCTGAACGAATGCTGAATGAAGTTAATTTAATGTAAAAAAATGCATCGGCTTACGAATTTGTTACCGTCTTTTTCACGAAAAATTGATGGTGCGCTTTCTAGAGTTCGCCCGACTTTCCCACGGTGCCATCTGGCCTTGGGGGTTGATAACCACTCTTGATTGCGAATGCCGATGCTCAACTTCAAATCCCTGCGGACTGAATGGGTCACGCTGTTGGCCAGCGTTTACCTGCTGGTCGGTCTCAACATGTTCCTCTGGAAGCACCTGCAAGAGGTGGTGCCCGCAGGGGTAACGGGGCTTTGGCTGAGCCTGGCGTTCGCCGTGCTGATGCTGTTCGCGTTCAACCTGATATTGACGCTGTTCGCCTTCCGTTATGTATTGAAGCCACTTTTGATCGTGTTGTTCGTGAGTGGGGCGGGTGCCGCTTACTTCATGAACCAGTATGGCGTGCTTATTGATGCCGGCATGTTCCGCAACATGGCCGAGACCAATGTTTCGGAAGTGCGCGACCTGATGTCGTTGAAGTTCGCAGCCTATATTCTTTTGCTCGGCGTATTGCCATCGGTACTGCTGTGGAAAGCGCAGATCGCCTACCGCCCTTGGCACCGCGAGCTGCTGGGCAAGCTGGTGGTCAGCGGGGCCTGCGTGGTGGCACTGGGCTCGGTGGCCCTGGTCAACTACCAAGGGCTGTCGTCGCTGTTTCGCAACCACCACGAACTGCGCCTGATGCTCACCCCGAGCAATGTCGTCGGCGCGACCATCGGTTATGTCAACGAACGCGTCGGCACCGCTGCGCGACCGTTCCAGAATTATGGCGAAGATGCCAAGCGCGATGCCGCCTGGCAGAAACACGAGCGCAAATCGCTGACCGTGCTGGTGGTCGGTGAAAGTGCGCGGGCCGATCACTTCGGCGTGCTGGGCTATGACCGCGATACCACCCCGAACCTTGCCAGGGAACAGGGCTTGCTGAGGTTCTCCGATGTACATTCGTGCGGTACCGAAACCGCCGTCTCGGTGCCCTGCATGTTCTCCGGCATGAAGCGCAAGGAATACGACGCCCGGGTGGCGAAGAACCGCGAAGGGCTGCTGGACATCCTCCAGCGTGCCGGCTTGGCCGTGCAGTGGCGCGACAACCAGTCGGGCTGCAAAGGCACCTGCGACCGCGTGCAGTACATCGATGTCAGCAACCTCAAGGACCCGCAGCTGTGCGCCAGCGGCGAATGCCATGACGAAATCCTGCTGCAGGGCCTGGGCGAGCTGATCGACAACCTCGACAAGGACACCGTGCTGGTGCTGCACCAGATGGGCAGCCACGGCCCCGAGTACTTCAAGCGCTACCCCCAGGCCGACGAGCGCTTCACCCCAGTGTGCCAAAGCAATGCGCTGGACCAGTGCAGCGAGCAGGAAATCATCAACGGCTACGACAACACTCTGGCCTACACTGACAAGGTGTTGTCCTCGCTGATCGACACCCTGCGCAGCAAGCAGGACAAGGTCGACACGGCGATGATCTACTTGTCCGACCATGGCGAGTCGCTGGGTGAGTACAACCTGTTCCTGCACGGCACCCCGTATGCCATCGCCCCGGAACAACAGAAGCACGTGCCATTGCTGACCTGGTTCTCCGACAGCTACAAAGAGGACTTCGGTATCGACACCGACTGCCTGGCCAAGCTCAGCGATGCGCCGCTGTCGCAGGACAACCTGTTCCACTCGATGCTGGGCCTGCTGCAGGTGCACACCGAGGTCTACCAGCAGTCGCTGGACATGTTTGCCAGCTGCCGGCCGTGGTTGGCTGCCCAGCGCTGAGGCCGTTCATCTAAACCAGGGATGGCGCAGGTTTCACCAGCAGGGCCCGCGCCGTATATACTGCGCGCCAATGTTTGTGGGAGAGCCTTGTGGCCATCGAAATTCACTGGATCCGTGACGACCAGACCCTGGCCGAACACTGCCGCAAGTGGCGCGAACTGCCCTTCGTGGCGCTCGACACCGAGTTCATGCGGGTCGACACCTTCTACCCGAAAGCCGGCCTGGTGCAGGTCGGTGACGGGCAGCGGGCTTTCCTCATCGACCCGCTGCTGATCGGCAACTGGCAGCCGCTGGGCGAACTGCTCGACGACAGCAGCGTGGTCAAGGTGCTGCACGCCTGCAGCGAAGACCTCGAAGTGCTGTTGCGCCTGACTGGAAAGCTGCCGCAACCGTTGTTCGACACCCAGTTGGCGGCCGGCTATCTGAACCTGGGCTTCTCCATGGGCTATTCGCGCCTGGTGCAGGAAGTGCTGGGCATCGAGCTGCCCAAGGGCGAAACCCGCTCTGACTGGCTGCAGCGCCCGCTGTCAGAAACCCAGGTCAGCTACGCCGCCGAAGATGCCGTGCACCTGGCCGAACTGTTCACTGCCCTGCAGCCGCGCCTGTCTGATGACAAGTACGCCTGGGTGCTGGACGACGGTGCCGAACTGGTGGCCGCCCTGCGCCGTGAGATCGAACCCGAGATTCTCTATCGCGACGTCAAGCTCGCCTGGAAACTGGGCCGCCAGCAGCTCGCGGTGCTGCGCGAGCTGTGCGCCTGGCGCGAGCGCGAAGCACGCAGCCGCGACGTGCCGCGCAACCGCATCCTCAAGGAACACTCGCTGTGGCCCATGGCCAAGAGCCAGCCGGACAACCTTTCGGCCTTGGCCAAGATCGAAGAAATGCACCCGCGCACCATCCGCCAGGACGGCCCCTTCCTGCTTCAGCTGATCAAGCGCGCCGGCAGTCTGCCGCCCGAGCAGTGGCCTGAGCCACTGCCTGAGCCGCTGCCGATCGAAGCCGCAGGTATCCTCAAGCGCCTGCGCGCCATCGGCCAGGCCGAAGGCGAGCGCCTGGGGATCGCCCCGGAGCTGATGCTGCGCAAGAAGGCCCTGGAAGCCCTGCTCAAGAGCGGCTATCCCAACGGCCCCTACCAACTGCCCGATTCGCTGCGCGGCTGGCGCCGTGAGCGAATGGGCCAGGCCCTGCTCGACGACCTCGCAGGCGCCGGAGACAAGCAATGAAACGTATCTGCTCGATCTACAAGAGCCCCCGCAAGAACGAAATGTACCTCTACGTGCTCAAGGCCGAAGGCCTGGAGCGGGTGCCAGAGGCGCTGCTGCCGTTCTTTGGCAAGCCGGTGCATGCCTTCGACCTGGTGCTGACCCCGGAGCGCCAACTGGCCCGCGAAAACATCGCCAAGGTGCTGGAAAACCTCGAGACCCAGGGTTATCACTTGCAGATGCCACCGGCCGAGGACGAGTACATCGAGCACTTGCCCGAAGAGCTGCTGCGCCGTAACGACCCGGTCTGATCATGCGTGTACTGATTGCTGAGCATGATCATGCTCGATACGCCGAGCTATTGCGCGAGGCAGCGCCGCAGCTGGAAATCCTGACCAGCAGCGACTCCGCCGAACTGGCTCGCCAGGCACCGCAATGCCCGGTCTGGCTGGGCCAGCCGGACTTGCTGGCGAGCCTGCTGCGCCAGGGGCACAAGCCGCAGTGGATGCAATCGACCTGGGCAGGTATCACGCCGTTGCTGGCCGAGGGTTTGCCACGTGATTACCGCCTGACCCGCGCCGTGGGCATCTTCGGCCAGGTGATGGCCGAGTACATGCTCACCTACATGCTCGGCCACGAGCGCGAAGTGCTGTCGCGCCTGGTCAGCCAGGTCGAGCGACGCTGGGATGACCGCCCTGGGCGTACCCTGGAAGGGCGCAAGGTGCTGATTGTCGGTACTGGCGATATCGGTCAACGGGTGGCGGAGTTCCTCGTGCCGTTTGGCGTGAGCCTGTACGGCATCGCCAGCAGCGCCCGTGAGCAGGCGCCATTCATCGAGGTTGCGGGGCTGGCGGATTTGCCGCGCATGGTCGGGGAGGTGGATTACGTGCTCAACCTGCTGCCCGACACGCCGGCTACCCATGACCTGTATGACGCGGCGCTGTTCCAGTGCTTCCAGCCCACGGCGCTGTTCATCAACGCCGGGCGCGGCGCGGCGGTGGTCGATGCCGACCTGGTCGAGGCATTGAAGGAGGGGCACCTGGCCGGTGCGGTGATCGACGTGTGCCGGCAGGAGCCGCTGCCGCAACGGCATCCATTTTGGACCGCCTGGGGCTTGTTGCTGACCGGGCACAGCTCGGCGCCCACCTCGCCGGCGGCGATGGTGCGGTTGTTTGCCGAAAATGTGCGGGCGTATGCAGAGGGGCAGGGGTTGCGCGGCGAAGTCGATTTCGCCCGGGGCTACTGATCTCTTACGCCTGTACCGGCCTCTTCGCGGGTAAACCCGCTCCCACATCTATTGCGTTGTCCCTGTGGGAGCGGGTTTGGCCGCGAAGAGGCCGGCACGGGCAACACAAGGTTTACAGGCTGAAATCACCCTCAGCCGCCAGCTCGCTCAACGGCCGACGCGGGCTCGGCACTTCACGCGCCTGCAACGCCTCGTCCAGGCTGGCCTTGTCGCCCAGCTTGCCGATCGCCACCATGGCATGCAGCTCGTAACCTTCCGGAATCTTCAGCTCCTGGCGCGCCAATGCCTGGTCGAACCCGGCCATGCCGTGGGTGTGCCAGCCGCTGATGCTGGCCTGAAGTGCCAGATGGCCCCAGGCGGAACCGGTGTCGAAGGTGTGCCACAGCGCCGGCTTTTCTTCGCTGGCGCCAGGTGCTGCGAAGGTGGTCTTGGAAATGATCAGCACCAGCGCCGAGGCCTGCTGCGCCCAGCTGCGGTTGAAAGGCACCAGCAGGCTCAGGTAACGCTCCCAGCTCGGCGTGTCGCGGCGCGCATACAGGAAGCGCCAAGGCTGCGAATTGTAGGCCGATGGCGCCCAGCGTGCCGCTTCGAGGAAGCTCAGCAGGATCTCTTCGCTGATCGGTTCGGCGGTGAAGGCGCGCGGCGACCAGCGGTTGATGAACTGCTCGTTGATGGCGTAATCGGCAATGCGGGGGGTGGCACTCATGGCGGCTCCTGCAAGTGGATGGCAAAGCACGCACGCTACTGCGTCCGCCTGGCACTGACAAGCGGTCTGGCGTTGCCGAAGGCCAGGCTCTAGACTGGCGCCGCCGCGCACCGCGGCCACCAAGATGACTGCAGGAAACCCGTGTGATGATCGCTGACAGCGCGCCGTTCTGGCGGCGCAAGACCCTCGAACAACTCAGCCCGCAAGAGTGGGAGTCGCTGTGTGACGGCTGCGGCTTGTGCTGTCTGCAAAAGCTCGAGGATGAAGACGACAACAGCGTCTATTACACGCGCATCGCCTGCAAGCTGCTCGACCTCGATACCTGCCAGTGCAGCGACTACCCGAACCGCTTTGCCCATGTGCCGGATTGCATCCAGCTCACCCCGGGCAAGGCCGACCAGTTCAAATGGCTGCCAAGCACCTGTGGCTACCGCCTGGTCAGCGAGGGCAAGGACTTGCCCGAGTGGCATCACCTGGTTTGCGGTGACCGCAAGCAGGTGCATGAACAGCGCATATCGCAATCGGGGCGTATGCTCAGTGAACATGATGTGGACGAAGACGACTGGGAAGACCACCTGATTTTCCGCGCCAGCTGAACGGCGCACCCGTCGCCTCTGAGGAACAAGGAGTTTCGGTATGCGTTGTCAGTGGTTGTTGCTCCTCGGGCTTGTGGCCTGTTCGTCGGCCTGGGCGAAGAAAGTCGACCTTGATTACCAGGTGCGCCTGCTGCCTGCCAACGGCCAGGCCGAAGTGCGCCTGACCCTGGCCGATGGCAGTGCCGTGCGCAGCCTGGATTTCGACCTGGGCAAAACCGATACCTACAGTGGATTCCAGGCCGATGGCCAATGGCAGCAGCAGGGCGAGCGCGGCGTGTGGCACCCGGCGACGGGCAAGACCAGCCTCAGCTACCGGGTGAAGCTGGACCAGAAACTGCGCAGCGGCGCCTACTCCTCGCGCATCACCCCGCATTGGGCGCTCTTCCTCGGCGATCAGCTGGTGCCGCCTGCACGCCTCGACCAGCAGGACGGCACCGAGCTGGTGGCGCGCCTGACGGTCGATTTGCCTGAAGGCTGGAAGAGCATCGAAACGTCCTGGCCACGCATCGGCAAGGACAAGTTCCGCATCGACAACGTGTCCCGCCTGTTCGACCGCCCGACTGGCTGGATGCTCGCGGGCGATCTTGGCAGTCGCCGCGCCCGTCTGGGTGAGACCGACGTGACCGTGGCGGCGCCGGTAGGGCAGGGCATGCGGCGGATGGACAGCCTGACCTTGCTGACCTTCATCTGGCCGCAATTGCAGGCAGTGTTCCCGCGCAACCCGGCCAAGCTGCTGCTGGTAGGGGCTCGTGATGGCATGTGGCGCGGGGCGATGGCTGCTGACGGTTCGATCTACCTGCACAGCAGCCGGCCGATGGTCAGCGAGAATGGCAGCACCCCGTTGCTGCGCGAGCTGGTGCAGCTGTTTGCGCAGATTCGTGTGCGCGACAATAGCGACTGGCTGGGCCAGGGCCTGACCGAGTACTACGCTACCGAGCTGTTGCGCCGTGCTGGCGGCATCAGCGATGACCGCTACGAGGTGTGGCAGGCACGCCTGCAGAAGCTGGGTGGCAAGGTGACCCAGCTGCGTGCCGAACATTCCAGCCCGGCGCAGGTGGCCCGCGGGGTAATGCTGTTGCAGGCGCTGGACAAGGAAATCCGGATCCATACCCAGGCCAAGCGCTCGCTGGATGATGTGACCCGGGCGCTGATGCGCCTGCCCAGCGTGAGCACCGAAGAGTTCGTGCAGATCAGCGAGAATGTGCTGGGGCGCCGGTCCGACGTCCTTCAAAGCAAAGCGCTGCGCTAGCCCGCACCGGCCTCTTCGCGGGTAAACCCGCTCCCACAGGGACAGTGAAAATCCCGAAGGTAACGCTTTACCTGTGGGAGCGGGTTTACCCGCGAAGAGGCCCGAACTGCCCGAGCAGATTCAACTGCCAGTCAAAGGATCCTTGCCGGTCACGCTCACCCCCCGGGTAGCCGCCTCGGCACTGGCCCTGAGCACCTCAAGCTCCGCCGCACTGCGCTCGATATCCGAACGCAAGCGGTGATACTCCTTCCGATGCTTCTGCCACCAGGCCTTGGTCGAGCAATGCCCGCTGACCCCGCGGGCTACCGCCAGGCCACCGACCACCATCTGCAGCAGCCCGATCAGCCCACCGTGGCGCAGCCCCTTGCTGAACATCAGCGCACCGCCAGCGAGTGAGCCGACCCGTTCCAGGCCATGGACATTGTGTTCCGCCGTCCCGTTGGATGAATGGATATCAAGCATGGCGAACCCTCCTTGTGGAATGTAAGTAGCTGACCCGCCTGCCGCGTCTGGCGTTCATTCGTTGCGCCGGGTGGTCGCGAAGGCTCTGCAACGGGCATTCCGTCCGTCCTGATGTCCGGTCTGGTCAACTGCCTGGCGGATACGGGCAACTGAGGCGCGCTCACGCAGGATTAACTTGTCCCCGCGCGAAGCTCATCCACGCTGGGTTTCGACCCAGGAGCTTCACGTCCCCCTCCACAAAAGAACAACAGCAGGGATCAGGATGACAACGACAAGCGCGAGTGGCGCCGGCAATCAGCTGGCGCAAGGCTTCAAGCAACGCCACGTGACCATGCTTTCCATCGCCGGGGTAATCGGCGCCGGGCTGTTCATCGGCTCCGGGCACGCCATCGCCGCCGCAGGGCCTTCAGCCATCATCGCCTATGCACTGGCCGGCGCCCTGGTGGTACTGGTGATGCGCATGCTCGGGGAAATGGCCGTCGCCAGCCCCGACACAGGCTCCTTCTCCACCTATGCCGACCGCGCCATCGGGCGCTGGGCCGGGTTCACCATCGGATGGCTGTACTGGTGGTTCTGGGTACTGGTCATCCCCATCGAAGCCATCGCCGCTGGCGTGGTGCTCAATAACTGGTTCCCGCACATCGATGCCTGGTTCTTCGCCCTGAGCATGACTGTGCTGCTGACCGCCACCAACCTGTTCAGCGTGGCCAAGTACGGTGAATTCGAGTTCTGGTTCGCCATGCTCAAGGTCATCGCCATCGTCGCCTTCATCGCCCTGGGTGCCGCAGCGTTGGCCGGGGTGTTGCCGGGCCGCGATGTCAGTGGCCTGCCGCGCCTGCTGGAGGAGCAGGGCGGGTTCATGCCCAACGGCTGGACGGCAATCATCGGTGCCTTGCTCACCACCATGTTCAGCTACCTGGGTACCGAGGCGGTGACCATCGCTGCCTCGGAATCCAAGGACCCGGCGCGCAACATCGCCAAGGCTACCCGCTCCGTGATCTGGCGCATCAGCGTGTTCTACCTGCTGTCGATCTTCGTGATCATCTCGGTGGTGCCGTGGAACGACCCGCTGCTGCCGGTGCAGGGGTCCTACCAGCGTGCACTGGAAATCATGCACATCCCGTATGCCAAGCTGCTGGTGGACATGGTGGTACTGGTGGCGGTGGCCAGCTGCCTGAACTCGTCGATCTACATTTCCTCGCGCATGCTCTATTCGCTGAGCAAGCGCGCTGACGCCCCGGGCTTCATCCAGCGCACCTCCAAGGTTGGCGTACCCCGTGCGGCGGTGATCGGCAGCACGCTGATCGGCATGCTGGCGACCATCGTCAACTACTTCGCGCCGGCCGAAGTATTTGCCTTCCTGCTGGCCAGCTCCGGCTCGATCGCCTTGCTGGTGTACCTGGCCATCGCCTTCTCGCAGCTGCGCATGCGCGCCATCCTGCAGCGGCAGAACGTCGAGATCGCCTTCAAGATGTGGCTGTATCCGTGGCTTACCTATGCGGTGATCGGCTTCATCGTGTTCGCGCTGGGCACCATGTTCGTAATGCCGCAACACCGCATGGAGGTGTCACTGACCTTGGCCTTGGCGCTGGTGATCCTGGTGTTGGGGGTGATTACCAGCAAGCGGCATGAGCGGCGGGAGGCGCTGGCTACTGCCTGATTCGGAGTGAAGCGAAGAAAGCCATCTGCCTGCAGATGGCTTTTTTGTTTGTGCATTTGTCTGATCTGGATAATTACCTGTCCGGTTTGGCAATGCAGCCTCCAGGGTGTTTAATCTCACCTCTGGAAAGCCCTCAACCCCCTGGAAACAAGGGCCCTGAGAGATTTCACCGTTCATCGAAAATGCTGTAGACACATTGTCTAACAGTGACCTATAGTCGTTATACAAATAGTAGACATAGCTCTATGACAACAAAGAAGGCCGCCATGAAAGCCACCGTCCAACCACTCGCTGCAGAAGTGCCGCAGGACCGCAAAGCCGTCCTTGCCGAAGCGCTGCGCCGCCGGATCCTCAGCATGGAACTGGCCCCGGGCGCCGTGGTGGACGAACTGGCGCTGTGCGACGAGTTCGGCCTGTCGCGCCCCCCGGTCCGGGAGCTGCTGCGCCAGATTGCCGCCGAAGGCTACATCGAGCTGGAAGCCAACCGCGCGCCTCGCGTCGCCGCCATGAACCACGAGTCGCTGCACAGCTTCTACGTTGCCGCGCCGCTTATCTACGTTGCCACCACCCAGCTGGCCGCCACCTACGCCAGTGCTGATGAAATCGAAGTGCTCAAGGCCATTCAGGCCAAGTTCCGCCAGGCCATCGAAGAGCGCGACGTGGAAAACCGCGTGCTCTACAACGACGCCTTCCACCTGGAAATCGGCAAGATGGCGCACAACGATTACCTGATGCCAAGCCTGCGCCGCCTGCTCATCGACCATACCCGCCTGGGCAAGATCTTTTACCGCCATCCGACTACCGACGACATGCAGCGGGACCTCGAGATCGCCTGTGAGCAACACGAACAGATTATCGAGGCCATCGAGCGCCGTGATGCGCAGACCGCTGGCCAGTTGGCCCGCGAGCATATGGAGCTGTCGCGTCGGCGTATGGCCGAATACGCCGCACCGCAAGGGCTGGATGTACCGATTCAGATATGAATTACCCGGTCGTCGCCACCGGCGCTGACCACCCGTCGAAACAAGAACCAGGTTAGTGACATGACAAGAATAAGTTCGTTACCTGCCGATGATGCCACCTGTGGCTGGTATCACCTGAGCAAACCCCGCACGCCAAGGCCGGCCCACAGTGGCCACAGCCAGGCGCGCTGGGTGGTGGTCGGCGCCGGCTTTACCGGCCTGGCCGCTGCGCGGCAGCTGGCAACGAACTTCCCGAATGACGAGATCGTACTGATCGAGGCCCAGGAGGTCGGTTTCGGCACCTCCGGGCGTAACGCGGGTTTTGCCATTGATCTGCCACACGACATTGGCGCCGAGGACTACATCGGCGACATCGACATCGCCAAGACCATCCTCAAGCTAAACCTGGGTGGCCAGTCGTACCTCAAGGAGCTGATCGAGCGCTACGACATCGAGTGCCAGTTCCGCCATTGCGGCAAGTACCAGGCCGCCATCGAAGACCGTGGCATTGCCGTGCTGGATGCCTACCGCCGTGGCCTGGACAAGCTCGGCCAGCCCTACGAAGTGATCGAAGGGCGCGACCTGCCCGAACACATCGGCACGCACTTCTACCGCAAGGGCCTGTTCACTCCGGGCACGGCACTGCTGCAGCCCTCGGCACTGGTCAAAGGCCTGGCCGACAGCCTGCCGAGTAACGTTTCCCTCTACGAACACACACCGATCACCGACGTCGAGTACGGCGACAAGGTCGTGCTGCGCCACGCCAATGGCTCGATCACTGCCGACAAGCTGGTGCTTACCACCAATGCCTTCGGCATGAGCTTCGGCTTCCTCAAGGGCCGCATGTTGCCGGTGTTCACCTACGGCAGCATCACCCGCCCGCTGACCGAGGACGAACAGGCGCGCCTGGGCGGCAAGCCCTTCTGGGGTGTAATCCCGGCCGACCCATTCGGCACCACCATGCGCCGTACCGTCGACAACCGCCTGCTGATCCGCAACAGCTTCAGCTACAACCCGGACGGGCGCAGCAACCGCAAATACCTGGAGCGCTTCGTCGAGCGCCACCGCGAATCGTTCGCCCGACGCTTTCCGATGTTGCCCGGCGTGAATTTCGAATATACCTGGGGCGGTGCACTGGCCTTGTCGCGCAACCACATGGGCTTCTTCGGCAAGTTGGCGCCGAATGTGGTCGGCGCATTGTGTTGCAACGGCCTGGGCGTTACCCGTGGCACCGTCACCGGAAAGTTGCTGGCCGACTGGCTGGCGGGTGACAAGAACGAACTGATCGAGTTTCTGCTCAATGCCCCCGGGCCTTGTGCGAATCCGCCGCAGCCCCTGGTTTCCCTGGGCTTGAACGCCAACCTGATGTGGGGGCAGTTCCGCGCTGGCAAGGAAAGCTGACCGTTCTTTGAAGTAGGCAGTAAACAACTTGATGCCGGTGCTTATTTGCCGGCACGGGCGCCCTTTGCCCGAATTTGATGATCGAGATGCGTAGTCCGGTCACTCGGGGCTGAATGTGCTTTTCAGTTTCGCGGATGCGCTCGCCTTGAATATGTGCAAGCAAGAAGTGGTAGGAACTAACAATGACAAGTCCGAATCTTTCGATTGAAGAAGTACCGATCAATAACTTCCACCAGTTGCTGACCTTGCGTTCAGGTGGCGGTTCGTTCGTCGATGGCTACGTGCTGAGCATCATCGGTGTGGCCATGGTGCAGATGTCCGCCGGCCTCAACCTGACCAGCTTCTGGCAGGGCATGATCGCCGCCTCGGCATTGATCGGCATCTTCTTCGGTGGCTTCTTTGGCGGCTGGCTGACCGACCGCCTGGGCCGCAAACGGGTGTTCTTCGTCGGCCCGGTCCTGTTCATGCTGGCTTCGGTCGCGCAGTTCTGGGTGGAGTCGGCGCTGGCCTTGTTCCTGTTGCGCTTCGTCATCGGCATCGCGGTGGGCATCGAATACCCGGTGGCGACTTCGCTGTTGGTGGAGTTCCTGCCCAAGAAGAACCGCGGCCCACGTCTGGCCACCCTGACCGTGCTGTGGTTCGCCGGTGCCGCCACGGCCTACATGGCCGGTGAAGCGATCCTGCGCCACGGTGGCGACGACGCCTGGCGCCTCGTGCTGGCCAGCGCCGCGGTGATTGGCGCACTGCTGTTCGCCATCCGCCTCGGCACCCCGGAATCGCCACGCTGGCTGATCAGCAAGGGCCGTTCGGCCGAGGCAGAGCAGGTGATCAAGCAAGTCTACGGCAACGGTTTCAGCCTGAAGAACCTGCCCGAGGAACCCAAGACCCGCAAGCTGTCGTTCCTCAGCCTGCTGCACTCTGGCTACGGCAAACGCATGCTGTTCGTCACCATGTTCTGGACCTGCTCGGTGATCCCGGTGTTCGCCGTCTACGCTTTCGCTCCGAAAGTCCTGGGTGCGTTGAACCTGAAAGGGGACTGGGCGTCGATCGGCTCGGTGGCCATCACCTGCCTGTTCGTCGTCGGTTGCATCATCGGCACCCGCCTGCTGAACACCATTGGCCGGCGCACCACGCTGCTGCACAGCTTCTTCTGGTCGGGGCTGGCACTGCTCGGCCTGGGCGCCTTCAGCAACGGCAACGAGATGCTCATCCTCGTGCTGTTCGGCGCTTATGCCTTATTCATTGGCGGTGCCCAGGTGCTGCAACTGGTCTACCCGAACGAACTGTTCCCCACCGAAATTCGCGCTGGTGCCGTGGGCGTAGGCACCTCGATGTCGCGAATCGGTGCCGCCGTCGGCACCTGGCTGGTGCCTATTGCCCTGGATAGCTATGGCATCGGCGCAACCATGTATGCCGCTGCCGCCGTGACGTTCGTCGGCCTGGCCTTCTCGGTCGCCCTGGCCCCGGAAACCCGTTCGCTGAACCTGCAACAGGCCGCTTCGCTGGGCTGAATTGACTGACAACCCGCCACGGCGTCGATCCGTCGTGGTCTTTACAACACTGATCAACGCACTGGAGAACCTACCGTGAAATTCGAAGGCATCTACACCCCGGCAATCACTCCGCTGGCTGCGGACGGCTCGATCGACAAGGCGGCGTTCGCCGAAGTGCTCGAATACCTGGTCGAGTCGAAGATCCACGGCGTCATCATCGGCGGCTCCACCGGCGAGTACTACGCCCACACCACCCAGGAGCGCATCGAGCTGGCCGCCCAGGCCAAGGACGTGCTCAACGGCCGCCTGCCACTGATCGTCGGCACCGGTGGCATCCGTACCGAAGACGCCGTGGCCTTTGCCCAGCACGCCAAGGAAATCAAGGCAGACGCGCTGCTGGTCGGCACCCCGCCGTACGCGCTGCCGACCCAGCAGGAAATCGCCCTGCACGTCAAAGCCGTCGACGCCGCCGCCGGCCTGCCGATCATGCTCTACAACTACCCAGGCCGCATGAGCGTGAGCATGGGAGAAGAGTTCTTTGACGCCGTGGCCGACGTGAAGAACATCGTCGCCATCAAGGAAAGCTCCGGTGACATGGCCCAGTTGCACCGTCTGGCCATCCAGCGCCCGAACATCCAGCTGTCGTGCGGCTGGGACGACCAGGCCCTGGAATTCTTCGCCTGGGGCGCCAAGAGCTGGGTCTGCGCCGGTTCCAACTTCATCCCGCGCGAGCACGTGGCCCTGTACGAGGCCTGCGTGATCGAGAAGAACTTCGACAAAGGCCGCAAGATCATGGCCGCCATGATGCCGCTGATGGACTTCCTCGAAGGTGGCAAGTTCGTCCAGGCGATCAAGAACGGCGTTGCCCTGAACGGTCTGAAGACTGGCGGCGTGCGCAAGCCGCTGTACGACCTGGATGACGCCGAGAAGGCCGAACTCAAGCGCGTGGTCACCGAACTGAAGGCCACCATCGCCCAGATCAAATAAGGAGGCTGGAAAAATGGCTGAATTGCTGAGCAAGGAACAATACGCGGCCATCGCCGCCGACCTGCAGCTGCGCACCAAGGCGTTCATCGACGGTGAATTCCGTGATGCCATCTCCGGTCGCACCTTCGTCACCACCAACCCAGCCACCGGCAAGCAGCTGGCTGAAGTCGCCGCCTGCGACGTCAACGACGTCAACGTTGCCGTGGCAGCAGCCAAGCGTGTGTTCGAAGAAGGCACCTGGTCGAAGATGCAGCCGAACGACCGCAAGCACGTGCTGCAGAAGTTCGCCCAGCTGCTGGAAGACAACGCCCATGAGCTGGCGGTACTGGAAGCGCTGGACAGCGGCAAGCCGGTCAGCGAGTGCCAGACCGTCGACGTACCGGAAACCATCCACACCATTCGCTGGCACGCCGAGCTGATCGACAAGATCTACGACGCCACCGCCCCGACCGGCAACGCCGCCGTGACCATGGTCGTGCGCGAAGCCATCGGCGTGGTCGGCCTGGTGCTGCCGTGGAACTTCCCGCTGCTGATGCTGGCTTGGAAGATCGCCCCGTCGCTGGCCGCCGGTTGCTCGATCGTGGTCAAACCGGCCAAGGAAACCACCCTCAGCGCCCTGCGCGTGGCGGAACTGGCCCATGAGGCGGGCATTCCTGCTGGCGTGTTCAACCTGGTGCCTGGCGGTGGCCGTGAAGTGGGCGAAGCCATTGGCCGCCACATGGACATCCCGATGGTCAGCTTCACCGGCTCGACCGATACCGGCCGCCTGTTCCTGAAATACGCCTCCGAGTCCAACCTCAAGCGCATCGTCCTGGAGCTGGGTGGCAAGAACCCGGCCGTGGTCATGAACGACTGCGAAGACCTCGACGAAGTGGCCCAGTTCGTCACCGCCGGTGCGTTCTGGAACATGGGTGAGAACTGCTCGGCGTCCTCGCGCCTGATCGTCCACAAGGACGTCAAGGACGAACTGCTGGGCCTGATCGCCAAGCACCTGAAGGACTGGAAACTGGGCGACCCGCTTGATCCGGACAACCGCCTGGGCGCGATGGTCAGCAAGTCGCACTTCGAAAAGGTGAAGTCGTACCTGGAATACGCTGCCGAGCAGAAACTCAGCATCGTTCAGGGTGGCGAGACCGAGGAAGGCGTGTTCGTGCAGCCGACCATCGTCGACAACGTTGGCCGCGACAACAAGCTGTTCGTCGAGGAAATCTTTGGCCCGGTGCTGAGCGTGACCAGCTTCGAGACCATTGACGAGGCGATCGAGCTGGCCAACGACACCGTCTACGGGCTGGCTGCCTCGGCCTACACCGGCAGCCTGCGCAATGCGCTGCGCCTGTCGCGTGAAATCCGTGCGGGCGTGGTGACGGTCAACTGCTTCGGCGAGGGTGATGTGACCACGCCGTTCGGTGGCTACAAGGAGTCTGGCTTTGGTGGGCGCGACAAGTCCATCTGGGCCCATGACCAGTACACGGAGCTGAAGACCATCTGGATCAACGCTTCGTGACCTGAGCAAGACCGGTGCTGTTCTGACGGAGCTCAGCACCTGGCCGCCCTTGCAGTTTTACTGCATGGGCGGCTTTTTTTATTTGTCTTTTATTTGAATTTGGGGCCCGAACGGGTATTCAGCCCCTTGGCCATGCGGTCATACAGCACCACATTCACCGTCGCCGCCAGGTTCATGCAGCCTTCGGTGGGGATGTAGATGGTCTCTTCACACCAGGCCCGCACTTCCTCGCTCAACGAGCCATCCTCAGGCCCGAATATATAGATCGCCCGGTCCGGGTGGGTGTATTCAGGCAGCGGCCGTGCGCCTTCCACCAGCTCCACCGCCACTGGCGTGCAACCCAGGGGAATGATGCGTTGCAGGTCGTCGATGCCGATCAGCGGAATGTCGTAATGCACCCGCTTGGTGTCGGTGACGAAGTCACGCGCGCGTTCATAGCGCTTGCCGGTGTAGAACACCGAGTTGACGCCGTAGCAACCCGCTGCGCGCATCACCGAACCGACGTTCTCCGCAGACTTGGGGTTGAACAGGCCGATGCAGCTGTACCGTTTGTTTGCCACGTGCCGGGGCCCTTCGCGAAAAAAAGAGCGCGATTATACGGGCTTGCCGGCAACGGCGGGGATTTGCAGGCAGGAGTCGCGACGATCAGTCTTTCTTGAGCATGCCCGCCAGCCCGGCGAACGGGTTGTGGGTGGCCTTGGCGATGCTCGGGGAGCTGGTCGAGCCTTCGCTGAAGTACTGCTGGTCGGTGTAGCGCGAGTGCTCATTGTCGTGGCAGTACAGGCACAGCAGCTCCCAGTTGGAGCCGTCCTGCGGGTTGTTGTCGTGGTTGTGATCGCGGTGGTGCACGGTCAGCTCGCTCAGGCGCTTGCCGGCGAACTCGCGGGCGCAGCGGCCACACACGTGCGGGTACATTTTCAGGGCCTTGTCGCGGTAGCCCATCTCCTTGTCGCGCTTGGCGTCGGCGAGGATGCGATCGAGGCGGGCGGTGGCGGCGGAGGTGGAAGCCGAACTCATGGTGTTTCCTTTGTTCTGATCAGGCAGATGACGGTTATGCCATTGAGTCTAGCGCGCTTGCAGGGCAGGCGGACAGGCGAAAACTCGAATATCGGCGTAGCCTGTAGAGAGGTTCCCGACAGGAGGTTGCTGATGTTCCACGCGATCCTCGCCGCGCTGCTTGCTGCCGCCATGCCCCTGGCCGAAGCGGCAGGCACGCCACCCCGGCTGAACACCCCGGTGCCTGGTGCGCCGGGCACGCCGACGCCCACGCCTTACCCGCAGATCACCCCGAGCACGCCGCCCAAGGCCTACGACAGCACGCCGGGTGCGCCGCTGCTGCCGCCGATGCCGGTACCGGGGCCGCCGAAGGATCAGGACTTGCCCGGCCTGCGCCAGGAACCGGCGAAACCGCCTGCGCAGGATGACTAGAGCGACAGGCGCTGGCCATCCTGCATGCGCAGGCGCTTCGACAGTGCCACAGCCAGCGCCCGAATGATCC
Organism: Pseudomonas sp. SMN11; assembly: GCF_052041945.1. NCBI lineage: Bacteria > Pseudomonadati > Pseudomonadota > Gammaproteobacteria > Pseudomonadales > Pseudomonadaceae > Pseudomonas > Pseudomonas sp. SMN11. The sequence goes on from NZ_JBKGGW010000002.1 coordinate 308,899, forward strand.
GTGAGGCGATGCGTGGAGCTTCGTTGAGCATCTTTTCCAGTGAGTCCTTGCCCAGTGTCAGCAACTGACAGTCGCTGGCGGCCACGCAGCTGGCCGAGCGGCGCTCGCCGTCGAGCACGGCCATTTCGCCGAAGGCCCGGCCACTGCGCAGGGTGGCGATTTCCACCGGATGGCCGTTGCTGTCGGCCTTGCGCACGGAAACCACGCCCCGGTGCAGGATGCACATGAAAGTGCCGGCATCGCCTTCGTTGAAGATGGTTTCGCCTTCAGCCATGGCGGCCAGGCTGAAGTAGCCGGCGGCAGTATGGAAGTCGGCGAGCTGCAGGGTGTCGAACAGGCCGCAGTCCATGAGCATGTCGCGGATTTCGGCGCTGAGGTGGGTCGGGTCGGGCATGTGTTGTTCTTCTTGGCGGGTGTTGTCCGAGAGCTGAAGTGCGCCATCAAAGATGGCGCGCATGCTATGACAACGGAAAACGCGATTTACACCACGCCCAGCTCATTGAAGACGAACGCATATTCCAGCGCCACATCGCGCAGCCCCTGGTAGCGCCCGCTCATCCCGCCATGCCCGGCGCCCATCTCGGTCTTGAGCAGCAGCAGGTTGTCGTCGGTCTTGCGCGTGCGTAGGCGCGCTACCCACTTGGCCGCCTCCCAGTACTGCACGCGGCTGTCGTTGTAGCCGGCCACCACCAGCATGGCCGGGTAGGCCTGGGCGCAGACATTCTCGTAGGGCGCATAGGCCTTGATGCGCGCGTACACCTCGGGCTCCTCGGGGTTGCCCCATTCGTCGTACTCGGTGACGGTCAACGGCAGTTCGGGGTCGAGCATGGTATTGAGCACGTCGACGAACGGTACTTCGGCGATGGCGCAGCGGAACAGTTCAGGGCGCAGGTTGAGCACCGCGCCCATCAGCAGGCCGCCGGCGCTGCCGCCGCTGATGGCCAGGCGCTCTGGCGCGGTCACACCCTCGGCGATCAGGTGTTCGGCGCAGGCGATGAAGTCACTGAAGGTGTTGTGCTTGTGTTCCTGCTTGCCGGCGCGGTACCAGGCTTCCCCCAGTTCGCCGCCGCCGCGTACGTGGGCGATGGCGAAGGCTACACCGCGTTGCAGCAGGCTCAGGCGGGCGTGGGAGAACCACGGGTCGAGGCTTTCGCCGTAGGCGCCGTAGCCATACAGGTACAGCGGCACGGTCTTGCCCTGGTCTTCGCGGCGGCGCACCAAGCTGATCGGCACCTGGGTGCCGTCTGGCGCCGTGGCCCACAGGCGCTGGCTGACGTAGTCGTCGGCGTCGAACTGGCCGAGCACCGGCGTCTGTTTGAGCACGTCCTGGGCGCCCGTGGCCAGCTCCAGCTGGCGCACCTGGGCCGGGCGGTTGAGCGCCTCATAGCGCAGGCGCACGCGGCGGCTGGCGAACTCCATGCTGTCCTGCACGTACAGGCTGTAGGCCGCATCGGGCAATTCGACCCGGTAGGGGGCCAGCCCCTGCGGGCGTACTTCGATGATCGGCAGGCCGCCTTCACGCAGGCTCAGGGTCACCGCCTCGGCATTCAGGCTCAGGCCCTCGAGCATGATGTCGTCGCGGTGCGGTACCAGCACCTGCCACTGGTCGCGGCTGGGGACCGGGATAACCGGGGCATGACAGAGGGCGAAGTTGATACCGTCCTGATTGGTACGGATGAACCAGCGCCACTGGCCGTCGAGCTGGCCGTGGTCGGGGAAGTACTCATGGCCCTCGACCCGTGGTGCCAGGCAGGCGAATGCCGCTTGTGGCGTTGCGGCGTCGAGCACCCAGGCTTCGCTGGTGGTCTTGCTGTTGAGCAGCAGCACCAGCTGGCGCTCGGAGCTGGTGCGGTAACAGTGCAGGAAGAAACGGCCGTCGGCCTCTTCGAACACCGTGGTCGCGTCGGCCTCGCCAAGGGTGTGGCGGCGCAGGCGCCAGGGGCGGTGGGTATCGTCCAGTTCGGCGAAGAACAGCGTCTGGCTGTCGTTTGCCCAGGTCATGCTGCCGTCGCAGTCGTCGAAGGGCAGGGCGGTCAGGTTGCCGCTGGTCAGGTCCTTGACGTACAGACTGTAGATTTCGTCGCCGCTGGTATCGAGGCTGTAGGCCAGCAGGCGGTGGTCGGGGCTGACACTGAACGCGCCCAGCGACAGAAAGCCGCCGTTGGCCAGGGCGTTGGGGTCGAGCAGCAGTTGTTCCTGGCTTTCATCGACCGTGTTGGAATCGTCCGCCGGGCGTGGGCAGCGGTAGTGGCGTGGGTACTCGTCGCCCGCGGTGGTGCGGGTGTAGTAGAGGTATGGGCCCCAGGGCGAGGGCAGCGACAGGTCGGTTTCGAGGATGCGGCCCTTGATCTCTTCGAACAACTGCTCACGCAAGGGGGCCTGAGCGGCCAGGCAGGCCTCCTGGTAGGCGTTTTCCGCCTGCAGGTAATCGAGCACTTGCGGGGTGTCGCGCTGTTGCAGCCAGGCGTAGGGATCGGCGGCCTCGTCCTGGCGGGCAATGGGGGGCTGGGGCTTGGTTGGCATCGGGGATCTCTTGACCGGGGACAGGGAGACGCTGTCTGCGCCCTGAAAAGTGTTTATCATAGGCATCTCTTTGCCTGGCTTGCACGAACACCATGATCGAGAACGACTACACCTTCGCCTGGGGCCTCTACGCTGTTGCCGCCCTGGGTTGCCTGCTGGTGGGCTTCAAACTCACCGGCTGGATGTGGCGCTGGCTGCGTGAACCGCTACGGGTGATCCTGGCGGTGCTGCTGCTGACCCCGACCATCGTCGACCCGGTCAAGGACAGCTTCGCCCCGGCGATCGCCATTACCGCCCTGGACCTTGCGTTCAAGGTCGGCAACAACGCCTGGCGGGCGATCTCCGATTTCGCCATGTACGGCATGATTGCCTTCGCCTTGTACATCGTCTTCGTGCTGATCCGCTGGCCGCTGGAAAAACGCGCCCGCGAGCGCCGCGCGCAGGCCGAAGCCGCCGCCCAGCGCCGTGCCGCCGAGGACACTGCAGTCACTGCTGGCGCGCCAATGGCCGCCGAGCGCCATGACCGTTACCGCGACGACCCGCCACCTGCCGCACCGAGCGGTGGCCGCGGCCGGGTCGAGCCGCGCCTGTAAGCGGAGACACCTTCATGTGCGAACTGCTGGGCATGAGTGCCAACGTCCCCACCGACATCGTCTTCAGCTTCACCGGCCTGATGCAGCGCGGTGGGCGTACCGGCCCGCACCGCGACGGCTGGGGCATTGGCTTCTACGAAGGGCGCGGTCTGCGCCTGTTCCAGGACCCGGCCGCAAGCAGCGAGTCGGAAGTCGCCAACCTGGTGCAGCGGTATCCGATCAAGAGCGAAGTGGTGATCGGTCATATCCGCCAGGCCAACGTCGGCCGGGTGTGCCTGTCCAACACCCACCCGTTCGTCCGCGAAATGTGGGGCCGCAACTGGTGCTTCGCGCACAATGGCCAGCTTGGCGAATTCAAGGGCGAAGCGACGTTCTATCGCCCGGTGGGTGACACCGACAGCGAGGCCGCCTTCTGCGACCTGCTCAACCGCATCCGCGCGGCCTTCCCCGAGCCGGTCGAGGTGGAACAGCTGCTGCCGGTGCTGGTCGAAGCCTGTGCCGAGTATCGCGGCAAGGGCGTGTTCAACTGCCTGCTCAGCGACGGCGACTGGCTGTTCTGCTTCTGCTCGACCAAGCTGGTACACATTACCCGGCGTGCGCCGTTTGGTGCCGCACGCTTGAAAGATGTCGACCTGATCGTCGATTTTCACACCGAGACCACCCCCAATGACGTGGTCACGGTGATCGCCACCGAGGCCTTGACCGAGAACGAGACCTGGCGGCGCTACGAACCCGGCCAATGGGGCCTGTGGCGGCACGGCGAGTGTGTCGTGCAAGGCCAGAGCTAAGGACGCTGCATGTTCAGAAGTTACCTGCGGTTGCTGCTGTTCACTTTCGGCCTGCTGGCCGGTATCCAGGTGCCTGGGCTGGTCAAGGACTACAGCCAGCGGGCCGAGGCGCACCTGTTCGAATCGCGCCAGGCGCTGGATGGGTTCAAGCAGACTGCCGAGCGCTTTTTCAACGGTGATCTGCAGGCCTTGGTGCGGCATTATCGGACCAGTGAAGACCCGGTGTTCCTCAGCGACGCCAACAGCATCGAGAGCCTGCTGATTCGCAATCAGTTGCTGGAAGACGAATGGCAGGCGCTGCAAGGCTCGTGGCTGAGCCGGACCTGGCATGTGTTGGTGCAGCCGGAGCCGCAACTGCGCGAAGAGACGCTCAAGGGCTACAGCTACCAGATTCTGCTGGTGCCCGAGGCGATTGGCTGGGGCGTCGGGGCCGGGTTTGTGCTGGCTTTCGTGGTCGAGAGCCTGTTGCTGGGGATTGGCTGGGTGATCCTGGGTGGGCGACGCAAGGCGGTGAAAGAGAGCTGGCGCTGATTTTTGTTACCTGTACCGGCCTCTTCGCGGGTGAACCCGCTCCCACAGGGACTGCACAGGCCTCAAAGGCGGCGATATCCCTGTGGAAGCGGGTTTACCCGCGAAAGGGCCGGCACAGGCGAAGTAAAACTTTCAGACCAACACAATCCGCTGCCCACCCACATCCCGTGCATACCGCTCCAGCACCTGCCTGCACACGCCGACCACCTCATCCACCAACGCCACCCCGGTCTGCCAGGCCACCACCAGCTCCAGGCTCGGCGGTGGCTGCAAGCCTTCCAGCAGCACCAGCTCACCCCGGTCCAACTCCGCATCCACCAAGGCCGGCGGCAAGGCGCCAACCCCGAAACCATCACGCAGCAACCGGGTAATCGCCGCCACCGAGTTCACGCAGTTCAGGCGTGGCGTTTCGGCCCCAGCACCCTGCAGCAGGCTGAGCACCTCCTGGTGCGGCCGTGAGTTCTTCGAGAAGGTGACAATCCGCTCGCGGCCCAGCTCGGCCAGCGAGGCGAAGTCGCGGTGGTACACCGAGCCTGCCGCCACCACCCAACCCATCGGGTAGCGCGCCAGGTCCTGGCTGCGGATTGATTGTTCGCGCAGCAGGTCGGTCTGCAGTATCACGTCGAGAAAGCCCTTCTGCAGCTGCTCGCGCAGGTTCAGCGCGGTGTCGGCGACCAGTTCGATCTCCACCTGCGGGTAACGCTCGGTCAGCTCTGCCACCAGGGCGCTCATCCAGGTGTGGATCACCGTGTCCATCACCCCGACGCGAATGCGCCCGACCTTGGCCCGGTCGCTGTCCAGCGACTGCTTCATGGCCTTGGCCGTGTCGAGCATGCGCTCGGCATACTCCAGCACCTTGCTGCCTTCCGGCGTCAGGCTGACACCCCGGGAGTCGCGCAGCAGCAGTTTCACCCCGAGGTCGGCCTCCAGTGCAGCAATGCGGCTGGACACCGATGCCTGGGTGGTGAACAGCTTCTCGGCGGTAAGGCGGAAGCTCTTGAGGCGGGCGACCCAGACAAAGGTTTCGAGGAAGCGAAGGTTCATGATCAGTTTTTCTTGTTCCAGACCGGCGGTTTTTCTCGTTGGACTCAGGCAGCACGGCCTCTGAACATGACGCCCAGGCCGCGACGCTCGACGTCGCCCATAGAACAATACCAACAAGCCGAGGCAAGCATGAACCCAAGCGGCGTGCAGCAGCAGGTGCAATCCCCCCCTTCGACCGGGCCGTTCGCCTGGTACCGCGACATCGACCAACAGCAACGGCGCACATTCTGGAGCTGCAAGATCGGCTATGGCCTGGACGGCATGGACACGCAGATGCTCAGCTTCGTCATCCCGACGCTGATCATGCTGTGGGGCATCAGCACCGCAGAAGCCGGACTGATCCACACCAGCACGCTGATCGCTTCGGCCGTCGGTGGCTGGGTCGCTGGCATTCTCTCTGACCGCATTGGCCGCGTGCGCACCCTGCAGCTGACGGTGCTGTGGTTCGCTTTCTTCACATTCCTCTGCGGTTTCGCCCAGAACTATGAGCAGCTGCTGATCGCCCGCACCTTGATGGGCTTCGGTTTCGGCGGCGAGTGGACCGCTGGCGCAGTGCTGATCGGCGAGGTGATCCGGGCCCAGGACCGTGGCAAGGCGGTGGGCATGGTGCAGTCGGGCTGGGCCATCGGCTGGGGCTTGACGGCGATCCTGTATGCGCTGCTGTTCTCCTGGCTGCCAGCGGAACAGGCCTGGCGCGCGCTGTTCCTGCTGGGCCTGGTGCCGGCGATCTTCGTGATCTTCGTCCGCCGCCTGGTCAAGGACCCAGAGGTGTATCGCCAGGCCAAGGCCGTGGAAACCGCCGAAGCGCCGTCGCATTTCTACGAGATCTTCGCCCCTGGCATGCTCTGGACCACCGTACGCGCCTCGCTGTTGACCACCGGCGCGCTGGGTGGCTACTACGCCATCACCTCGTGGCTGCCGACCTTCCTCAAGAACGAGCGCGGCCTGAGTGTGCTGGGCACCGGCGGCTACCTGGCCATGGTGATCGTCGGGTCCTACATCGGTTATGTGGTCAGCGCGTACCTGTCCGACCTGCTAGGGCGCAAGAAGAACTTCATCCTGTTCGCCGTGGGTTCGTTCATCATCGTGTTGCTGTATACGCAGATGCCAGTCAGCGACGGCGTGATGCTGTGGCTGGGCTTCCCGCTGGGGTTCTTCGCCTCGGGCATCTTCAGCGGCATGGGCGCGTTCCTGACCGAACTGTTCCCGACCCGGGTACGTGGCTCGGGGCAGGGCTTCTGCTACAACATCGGCAAGGTCATCGCAGCCTTGTTCCCGCTGCTGATCGGCCTGCTCGGCGAGAAAATCCCCCTGGGCCTGGGCATCGGCGTGTTCTCTGCGGTGTCCTATGGCGTGGTGATCGTGGCAGCGCTGAGCTTGCCGGAAACACGCGGCAAACAACTTCAGGCGCGCTAAGGTAGGCCTATGAACATCGACACGGGAGCACGTCAGGTGAAACCCCTGCTACTCAATTGCGACATGGGCGAGAGTTACGGCAGCTGGCGCATGGGCCTGGATGCCGAGGTGATGCCCTACATCGACTGCGCCAACATCGCCTGCGGCTACCACGCCGGCGACCCGAGCATCATGCGCCGCACCGTGGCCATGGCGCTGGAGCACGGCGTGACCATCGGCGCGCACCCGGCCTACCCGGACCTGGTCGGCTTCGGCCGCCGCTCCATGGCCTGCAGCCCTGAAGAAATCCGCGACCTGCTGCATTACCAGATCGGTGCCCTGGACGGCATCTGCAAGGTGCTCGGCGGCCGCGTGGCCTATGTGAAGCCCCACGGCGCGCTGTACAACGACATGATGGCCGACCCGCTCAAGCTGCGCACCGTGCTGGAAGCCGTGGCGGTCTATGGCAATGGCCTGCCGCTGATGCTCATGGCCACTGCCGACAACCGCGCGGCCCAGGCCCTGGGCGATGAAATCGGCGTGCCGCTGTGGTTCGAAGCTTTCGCCGACCGCGCTTACACCGCCAGCGGCCACCTGGTCTCGCGGCGCCTGCCGGGCGCGGTGCACCATGACCCGGCACTGGTGGTCGAACAGGCCCTGCGCCTGGCCCGCGGTGAAAGCCTGGTGGCGGATGACGGCAGCACTTTGCATCTGGCTGCCAGCACCCTCTGCGTGCATGGCGACAACGACAGCTCGGTTGCAGCCGTGCGGCAGATCCGCCAGGCCCTCGATGCGCTGGAGGCGTGATGAAGCTGCGTATCGAAGTCGTAGCGATCGACAGCCTGATGGTGCGCCTGTTCGACCGTATCGATGAAGCCAACATGCCTTGGATGCTTGCCGCCAGCCAGCGCCTGAGCGCGGCGTTCGGCCTGCATTTGGTAGATCTGGTGCCGTCCTACACCACGCTGATGGTGCAGTTCGATCTGCCGCCGTGTGAGGCGAGGGCGTTGATCACTCAGGCGCTGCATGGCTTGCAGCCGGACACCGGCAGCGGTGGCCGGCGCCATGAAATCCCGGTGTGGTACGACGCCAGCGTCGGCCCGGAGCTGCCCGCGCTCGCAGCCCGCAACGGGCTGAGCGAAGCCGAGGTGATCCGTCTGCACAGTGAACGTGAGTACCCGGTGTTTGCCCTTGGTTTTGCCCCCGGTTTCGGCTTCATGGGGCTGGTCGACGAACGCCTTGCCAGCCCGCGCCTGAGCACCCCACGCAAGCGTGTGGCAGCTGGCAGCGTAGGTATCGCCGAACGTCAGACGGCGGCTTACCCCGCAGTGTCGCCGGGAGGCTGGAACCTGATCGGGCGCACCCCGGTGCGCCTGTTCGACCGCGAACGCGAGGGCTACAGCCTGCTGCAGCCGGGTGATCGGGTGCGTTTCGTGGCGGTGTCGCGTGACGAATTCCTGGCCTTGGGCGGCGATGTGGAGGCGCAAGGATGAAGCAGTTGAAGATCGAGGCCAGTACGGCTCTGTGCCAGTTGCAGGATGCCGGGCGCTTTGGTGTACGTCATCTGGGCGTGACACAGGGCGGGGCGCTGGATTGGGTAGCGATGCATTGGGCCAACTGGCTGCTGGGTAACCCGCTGGGGGCGCCGGTGGTAGAAGTGGCGCTGGGTGGTTTCAGCGTGGTTGCCGAGCAGGATTGCGTGCTGGCGCTGGCCGGGGCTGACCTGGAGGCACGGGTGGATGATCAGCCACTGCTGCCATGGCGCAGCTTCACGCTGGCCAAAGGGCAGCGCTTGACCCTGAAGCAGCCAAAGCACGGTGTGCGGGCCTATCTGGCAGCGCCGGGCGGGTTTGTCGGTGAGGATGTGCTGGGCAGCTGTGCCACGGTCGTGCGCGAGGAACTGGGGGGTATCGATGGGCGCGGTTCAGCGCTTGGCAAAGGGCAAACGCTCACGTTTGCCGGGGATTCGCCGGCTTTGCGTGAGGTGCCGGCGAACCTGTGTCCAAACTATGTGGCCAAGCCCGTGCTCGACCTGGTGATGGGCGCGCAGATTGGCGATTTCAGCGGGACCAGCCTGTTTGAAGCGTTCAACCGTGACTGGACACTGGACAGCCGGGCTGACCGCATGGGTATTCGCTTGCTGGGGCCGGAGCTGGTCTATCAAGGCGCGCCGATGATTTCCGAAGGGATCCCGCTGGGGGCGGTGCAGGTGCCGCCGGACGGGCAACCGATCGTGCTGCTCAATGACCGGCAGACCATTGGCGGCTATCCTCGGCTGGGGGCGTTGACGCCGTTGGCGTTGGCGCAATTGGCGCAGTGCATGCCGGGTGCGGTCGTGCGGTTCAGGGCCGTAGTGCAGGGAGAAGCCTGGCGGGAGCAGCAGGCATACTTGAGCCGTTGGTTGTAAGGCTACCGGCCCTTTCGCGGGGTGAGCCCGCTCCCACAGGATTACTGACAGCTCTGGCAAATCACAATCCCTGTGGGAGTGGGCTTGCCCCGCGAAAGGGCCGGTACAGGCGAAATCACTTGGACAGGTAACGCATGCCTTCTTCCAGTCCCTGCAAGGTCAGCGGATACATCTTGTCCTCGATCAGATCCCGCACCAGGTGGGTCGACGCCGTGTAATCCCAGGCCTGCTTGGGATACGGGTTGATCCAGATGATCTTCCTGAATTTCTCCATGAAGCGCTGCATCCACACATACCCGGCCTCTTCGTTCCAGTGCTCGACGCTGCCCCCCGGCTGGGTGATCTCGTACGGCGCCATGGCCGCATCCCCGACGAACACCACCTTGTAGTCATCCCCGTACTTGTGCAACAGGTCAAAGGTGGAGAAGCGCTCCGAGGTGCGGCGCAGGTTGTTCTTCCACACCGACTCGTACACGAAGTTGTGGAAGTAGTAGTACTCCAGGTGCTTGAACTCGGTCTTGCAGGCCGAGAACAGCTCTTCGCAGACCTTGACGTGGGCGTCCATCGAGCCGCCGATGTCGAATAGCAACAGCAGCTTCACTGTGTTGCGCCGCTCCGGGCGCATCTGAATGTTCAGCAGGCCGGCATCCCGCGCGGTGTGGTCGATGGTGCCGTCGATGTCCAGCTCTTCGGCGGCGCCTTCGCGGGCGAACTTGCGCAGCCGGCGCAGGGCCAGCTTGATGTTGCGCGTGCCCAGTTCGACCTGGTCGTCGAGGTTCTTGTATTCGCGCTGGTCCCAGACCTTTACCGCCTTGCCCTGGCGCTTGCCGGCCTCGCCGACACGGATGCCTTCGGGGTTGAAGCCGCCCGAGCCGAACGGGCTGGTGCCGCCGGTGCCGATCCACTTGTTGCCACCGGCGTGGCGTTCCTTCTGCTCTTCGAGGCGCTTCTTGAATTCCTCGATGAGTTTGTCCAGGCCACCCAGCGACTGGATCTGCGCGCGCTCCTCGTCGGTAAGCGAGCGCTCGAATTCCTTGCGTAGCCATTCATCGGGGATCAGCGCCTCGATGTGCCGGTCGAGGTTTTCCAGGCCCTTGAAGTAGGCGGCGAACGCACGGTCGAACTTGTCGAAATGGCGCTCGTCCTTAACCAGGATGGCGCGGGCCAGGTAGTAGAAGGCGTCCATGTCGGCGAACACCACGCCTTTTTGCAGGGCGTGGTGCAGGTCGAGCAGTTCGCGCACCGATACCGGCACCTTGGCCGCGCGCATTTCATTGAACAGGTTGAGCAGCATGGCCCGGCTCCTGTCAGCGGTTGCCGCGCCGGCTCATGAAGGCCAGGCGTTCGAGCAGTTGCACGTCCTGCTCGTTCTTCACCAGGGCGCCAGCCAATGGCGGGATGGCCTTGGTCGGGTCGCGTTCGCGCAGCACGGCTTCGCCGATGTTGTCGGCCATCAGCAGCTTGAGCCAGTCGACCAGCTCGGAGGTGGACGGCTTTTTCTTCAGGCCCGGTACCTTGCGCACGTCGAAGAACACATCCAGTGCCTCGCTCACCAGCGACTGGCTGATGTTCGGGTAGTGCACATCGACGATCTGCTGAAGGGTGCCGCGGTCGGGGAAGGCGATGTAGTGGAAGAAGCAGCGGCGCAGGAAGGCGTCGGGCAGCTCCTTTTCGTTGTTGGAGGTGATGATGATGATCGGGCGCTGCCTGGCCTTGATGGTCTCGTCGATTTCGTAGACATAGAACTCCATCTTGTCGAGTTCCTGCAGCAGGTCGTTGGGGAACTCGATGTCGGCCTTGTCGATCTCGTCGATCAGCAGGATTACCCGTTCGTCGGCCTCGAAGGCCTCCCACAGCTTGCCTTTCTTCAGGTAGTTGCGCACGTCGTGGACCTTGTCCACGCCCAGCTGCGAGTCGCGCAGGCGGCTGACCGCGTCGTACTCGTAGAGGCCTTGGTGGGCCTTGGTGGTGGACTTGATGTGCCAGGTGATCAGGCGTGCGCCGAACGAGGCCGCGAGCTGCTCGGCGAGCATGGTCTTGCCAGTGCCGGGTTCGCCCTTGACCAGCAGCGGGCGTTCGAGGGTGATGGCCGCGTTGACCGCCAGCTTCAGGTCGTCTGTGGCGACGTAGTCGCGGGTGCCTTCGAACTTCATGGGTCTGTCCTCTGCGGGGTGCCTGTAGTTTGCCAACGACTATAACGCGGGCCTCCGCAGCTGGAAACGCAGACCGGGTATTCAGTCCCTGAATGGCCCGTCACAAAGATTCAGTCAGACTTGGGTGCAGGCTGTTCATAGCGTGCGTTGAACGCCTGGATGAAGCCGTTGCGCAGGATCTGCAAAAACGCCTCGAAGGCACTGATGTTCTGCTTGTGTACGCTGCCGCTGAGCTCGACGCGGGTGGCGAACTGGTTTTTCGGCTGGTTCTTCAACACGGTTTCGGTGGCCCCCACTACCGCTTCCCAAACTGAGCGAAAGAAGCCTTTGTCCTTTTCCTGCACATCCTGCTGCCAGTCGAACACATCCACATCACGCAGCAACGGCTTGATGTAGCCATGCAGGCGGCCGTCTTCGGCCTGAGCCTCGATCACCACATCGCCATGCCCGGCGTTGAAGTCGAATTTTCCGTATGCGCTGGCGAAGTCATTGAGCTTGCGCAGTTCGATGCCGGTGGCGCGCAAGCGGAACTCGAAATCGTCGAAATCACTGAACGGGTCGAAGGTGGCGCGGCTTTCGACCTTGGCATCGCCTGCAATCAGCGCGGTACCTTCGAAACTGGCATCGCGTCGGCCCTTTTCGTCGCGCACGTTGGTCAGGTTGCGGATGCTGGCATCGAGCTGCGTGGCCTTGAGGTCGACCGGGGGCTTGGAGTTGAAGTTGCGAAAGGTCAGCGTGCCTTTTTCGATCTGCACTTCGTTGAGGGTGATCGGCAGCAGTTTTTCCAGCTGCTGGCGCCAGTCGGTCCCCCGGCCAGTCTGCGAGGCCTGCTTGCTGCCGCCGTCGACGAAGTTGAGCTCGGGACGCTGGAAAGTCACCTTGGCCACCACGGCCTTGTCGTAGATCAGCGAATGCCAGCTCACCGACAGGTCGATCAGCGGCGCATCCAGCAACGGCACCGGTACCTTGCCGGTGGTCTTGACGATCTTCAGGCCGTTGATCTGGTAGGCGCCGCGCCACCAGGCCAGGTCGACGTCGGCCACCTGGCCGCGGTACTCGCCCATGTGGGCAAGCTTGTCGTTCAGGTAATCTCGTACCAGGTAGGGCAGGGCCAGCTGCAAGGCCACCAGCAGCACGACCAGGCTGGCCAGGCCGAGCAGCGGCCAGCGATAACGAGCTTTCATCGCAAGGCTCTCCGCAGCGGGTTGCACGGTTGACCGCAGGCAGAGCCCGGGAGTTCGAACAGGCTTTACTGGCCATCGGGGCGGGCTTACCCTTTAAGTCTTTCCCTGCTGTTTCTCATGTTCAAGGACCCTGCCATGAGCCGTATCTACGCAGACAACGCCCATTCCATCGGCAACACGCCGCTGGTGCAGATCAACCGCATCGCCCCGCGTGGGGTGACCATTTTGGCCAAGATCGAAGGGCGCAACCCGGGCTACTCGGTCAAGTGCCGGATCGGCGCGAACATGGTCTGGGACGCCGAGAGCAGCGGCAAACTCAAACCGGGCATGACCATCGTCGAGCCGACGTCGGGCAACACCGGTATCGGCCTGGCGTTCGTTGCCGCCGCCCGTGGCTACAAGCTGATCCTGACCATGCCGGCCTCGATGAGCCTGGAGCGCCGCAAGGTGCTCAAGGCGCTGGGCGCAGAGCTGGTGCTGACCGAGCCAGCCAAGGGCATGAAAGGCGCCATCGAGAAGGCCAACGAAATCGTCGCCTCCGACCCCGCCCGGTACTTCCTGCCAGGCCAGTTCGAGAACCCGGCCAACCCGGCGATCCACGAGAAGACCACCGGGCCTGAAATCTGGAACGACACCGACGGCGCGGTCGATGTGCTGGTTGCAGGTGTTGGTACCGGCGGCACCATTACCGGCGTGTCGCGCTACATCAAGCACACTCAGGGCAAGTCGATCCTGTCGGTGGCGGTCGAACCAGTGGCCTCGCCGCTGATCAGCCAGACCCTGGCCGGTGAAGAACTCAAGCCCAGCCCGCACAAGATCCAGGGCATTGGCGCCGGTTTCGTGCCGAAAAACCTTGACCTGTCGATCGTCGACCAGGTCGAGACCGTGACCGACGAAGAGTCCAAGGCCATGGCCATTCGCCTGATGCAGGAAGAGGGCATTCTCTGCGGTATTTCCTGTGGTGCAGCCATGGCCGCTGCCGTGCGCCTGGCCGAAAAACCAGAGATGCAGGGTAAGACCATCGTCGTAATTCTGCCCGACTCGGGCGAGCGTTATCTGTCCAGCATGCTGTTCAGCGACCTGTTCAGTGAGCAGGAAAACCAGCAGTAATCCGCCCGGCCGCTGATCCGGCGCAACATTCGGCGGCCTGGTTTATTGCAAAATCTTCATGAGTGAGATCCTGCCCTGGTTGTTTTTACCGGGGCGGGATGGGTTTATGATGGCCGGATGATTTTTCTGGGAGCAGGCAGCGCTGGCCTGCTTCCACTCCAAGGAGTGTTGCATGACCTTTTCCTTCCTCGCCAAGGCCGGTGTCCTGCTGGTGTTCTTCGGCAGCGTGCTGTACGTGCACCTGCGCGGCAAGGCACGCTTGCCGGTACTGCGCCAGTTCGTCAACCATTCGGCGCTGTTCGCTCCTTATAACAGCCTGATGTACCTGTTCTCCGGCGTGCCCTCCAAGCCTTACCTGGACCGCCAGCGCTTCCCTGAACTGGACGTGCTCAAGGACAACTGGCAGGTGATCCGCGAGGAGGCAATGCGCCTGTTCGACGAGGGGTACATTCGTGCCGCCGAAAAGGACAACGACGCCGGCTTCGGTTCATTCTTCAAGAAAGGCTGGAAGCGCTTCTACCTGAAGTGGTATGACAAGCCGCTGCCGTCTGCCGAAGCTCTGTGCCCGAAAACCGTCGAGCTGGTCAGCAGCATTCCCAATGTGAAGGGTGCGATGTTCGCCCTGCTCCCAGGTGGCAGCCACCTGAACCCGCACCGTGACCCGTTTGCCGGTTCGCTGCGCTATCACCTGGGCCTGTCGACCCCCAACTCCGACGCCTGCCGCATTTACGTCGATGGCGAGGAATACGCCTGGCGTGACGGTGAGGACGTGATGTTCGACGAGACCTACGTGCACTGGGTCAAGAACGAAACCGATGTGACCCGGGTGATCCTCTTCTGCGACATCGAACGCCCGTTGAGCAGCCCGCTGATGACCCGTATCAACCGCAAGGTCAGTGCCTTCCTTGGCCGCGCCACCGCGCCGCAGAACACTGATGACGAGCGTGTGGGCGGGATCAACCAGGCGTACGCCTGGAGCAAGCGCTTCAGCAACAAGATCAGCACCCGCATGAAGCAGTTCAAGCGTGCCAACCCAAAGGCCTACCGCATCCTGCGGCCGGTGCTGGCGGTGGTGGTGGCTTACTTCCTGTATCGCTGGTTGTTCTGATAGCAGGACCGGCCTCTTTGCGGGGAAGCCCGCGAAGAGGCCAGGCTATTGCCCAACACTGAATTCACCGCTATATTCCGAAACACTTCTTTTCTCCGAAGACCGACCCGATCATGCCAGCCATCCCTTCCACCACATGCTTTGCCATCGCGCCAGTCGCGGGCATGGTCGTGCGTGGCAGCCAGCAGCCGGCCATGATCAGTCACTATCCACCACCACCTGTCAGTGGCGTCGTAGGCGGCGTAGCTCCGCCTCCTTGCGTGGTCGTGCTGGGCTGATCGGCTTCTGGCCGCATCCCTTCGCACCCGCAACCTACTGACCACGGTCGGCACCTTCCCTCGCTGAAGTTCACGCCCGCCGTCTGGCTTATTCGCCTCATATCAGGTGGCAATACATGTCTGTCTTCAACAAAGCATCCGTGGCTTCGGCGGCCACCACCAGCCTGTTCGTCCTGCTCTGGAGCAGTGGCGCGATCGTTTCCAAACTCGGCCTGGCCCATGCCAGCCCCTTCGCCTTCCTGCTGCTGCGTTCGGCGCTAGCCCTGACCGGCCTGTTGCTGATCGGCCCGATGCTGGGCCTGCGCTGGCCGCGTACACGGGGGGCGATCCTGCGTGCCCTGGGCACCGGCTGCGTGTTGCTTGGCGCCTACCAGATCTTCTACCTGCTGGCGCTCAACACCCACGTCACCCCTGGCGTGATGGCTACGGTAATGGGGGTGCAACCGATACTCACCGTGGTCCTGATGGAGCGCCAGCGTTCCTGGAGCCGTTTGTTCGGCCTGGGCCTGGGGCTTGGCGGGCTGGTGATGGTGGTCTACCAAGGCATCAACCTCGGCGGAGTGTCGCTGCTCGGCATGCTGTTCGCCCTGCTGGCGCTGGCCAGCATGACCTTCGGCTCGATCCTGCAGAAGCGCATCACCGACAACCCGATGGGAACGCTGCCGTTGCAGTACATCGCCGGCTTCGCCATGTGCGCCGTGTTCGCGCCGCTGCAACCGCTGCACGTGGAGTGGACCGGCGGCTTCGTCGGCGCGCTGCTGTGGATGGGGTTGGTGGTGTCGCTGTTGGCTACCCTGCTGCTGTATCGGCTGATCGCCAAGGGCAACCTGGTCAATGTCACCAGCCTGTTCTATCTGGTGCCGGCAGTGACCGCGGTGATGGACTTGCTGATCTTCGGCAACCGCCTGGCGCCGTTGAGCCTGTTGGGCATGGGGCTGATCGTGGTCGGCCTGCTGTTCGTGTTCCGCAAGCCGGCGGCACGGCTGGCCGAGGCGTAAGGCCTAGCGGAATTCTTCGGGGATGGCGTGGCGCAATACGCCTTCCTCGAAGTCCAGGGTGCCGGCTTCGCGCTGGGTCAGCAGGTAGTAGAGCAGGGTGTCGGCCGATTGCTTGGCCGGCACTTCGACTGCCAGCATCCTGACTGCTTTTTCCACTTCGCAGGTGCAGCCGAACTCGGCCAGGGCCGCGTGCACCTGCTCCAACGTTTCCGGTGGCCTGACGACGACCCGGAACACCGACGCCCCGGCGCTCTGCTGCAAGGCGTCGAACCAGGCCTGGTCACCCTCGTGGCGAATGCTGATGATGTCGCCGGGGGCAATACCGTAGACATGGAAGGGGATGCTGTCGACCCGATAGCCGCCAGCGACGACCTGTGTCCACAAGCCTTCCACCGAGGCTGGCGGGTAGCCGCTCGCGTCTTGTTCCAGGCGGAACAGCACCTTCTTGAATGTGTCGCTCATGGTCCGAATCGCCTCACGTGCGCGCCGGGCGCAGTACCAGCCACAGCGCCAAGGCAATCAGCACACCGCCATACACATGGGCCATCGACAGGGGCTCGTCGAGCAGCCACGCTCCCCACAATACCCCGAACACCGGGATCAGGAAGGTCACGGTGCTGGCCTTGACCGGGCCGATTTCGGCCAGCAGGCGGAAGTACAGGATGTAGGCGAAGGCGGTGCACAGCAGGCCCAGGCCCAGCAGCGACAGCCACACCTGCCAGCCGCCCCAGCTTGCCGGTGGCTGGGTCAGCGCGCTCCAGGCGAATAGTGGGCTCAGCATCAGGGTGGCGCCAAGCATGCTGCCAAGGGCTGACAGGCGGCTGTCCAGGCCGCTGATCCAGCGCCGTGCGAGGAAGCCGGCGAAGCCGTAGCAGGTGGTGGCCGCAAGGCAGGCCAGGGCACCTTGTACCAGGGCCATGTCCAGCGCTACCGGGCCCGCGCCGCTGAGGATGCCGACACCGAACAGGCCGAGGAAGATGCCGCCGAGCTTGGGCAGGGTCATGGCTTCGCGGAAGAACAGCGCGCCGATCAGCACGCCCATCAGCGGTGTGGTGGCATTGAAAATTGCCGAATAGCCGGCGGGCAGCACTTGCGCGGCCACGGAGTAGAAGGTAGCCGGGATGCCCGAGTTGATCATGCCCAGCACCAGGCAGGCGCCAAGTTTGCCGTCGAAGTTCCAGCGCACCCGGGTGGCGGCGAGGATGGCGATCAGGCCCAGGCAGGCGATGGAAACGCGGAAGAACGCGGTAGGGACGGTACCCAGCTCCGGGGCGATGATGCGCATGAACAGGAAGCTCGCCCCCCAGACAGCGGCAAGGGTCAGCAGGCGGGCTAGGGCGATGGGGCTCACAACGGTCTCCGGGTACAGGGCAGGGCGCGAGTGTACGTGACTCGCCTGGGCGATTCTTGTGCTTTCTTGCGCTGTAAACCTGTACCGGCCTCTTCGCGGGTAGACCCGCTCCCACAGGGATATCACAGCGTTCAGTATTGTGGAGATCCTGTGGGAGCGGGCGTGCCCGCGAAGAGGCCAGCACAGGCTAAGCTCATAGCTCACCCAGCCCCGAGGTGTTGCGCATGACCCAGCATTGGCCCGCCGGCGAGATTGCGCGGATGATCCTCGACGGCTTCGATGACTACCGTGAGCACTTTCGCCGTATCACCCTCGGCGCCCGGGAGCGCTTCGAGCAGGCGCGCTGGCAGGACATCCAGCGGGCGTCGGCAGTGCGGATCAACCTGTATGAACAGAAAGTCGGCGAGGTAAACGCCTGGCTGCGAGACGGTTTCGACGAAGAGGTGCTGCTGGATGTGGAGCAGTGGCCGCTGGTGAAAAACGCCTACATCCGCCTGATCGACCCACGGCTGGACGACGAGCTGGCGGAGACCTGGTACAACTCGCTGTTCTGTAGCCTGTTCAGCCACGACCAGATCAGCGACGGCTGCATGTTCATCCACACCACCCGGCCTTCGATCCGCACTCATGAGCGCGCTGCGCAGACCCGCACCTACACGCCCGGCGGTAGCCTCAAGGGGCTGTTGCGGGCTATTTTCGCTGACTATGCCTTTGCCTATGGTGATCTCGAAGGCGATGTGGCGCGCCTTGAAGACCAATTGAAGGAGTGCCTGCCAGATTGGGTGTGCAAGGATCCGGGCCTGGCCGTGGAGCTTTTCGTGCCGGTGCTGTACCGCAACAAGGGCGCTTACCTGGTCGGCCGCCTGTACAACGCTGACGAGCAGTGGCCGCTGGCAATCGCGCTGCTGCACCGGGAAGGCCATGGCATCGAGGCCGATGCGCTGATTACCGATGAGGCCGAGGTGTCGATCATCTTCTCGTTCACCCGCTCGTACTTCATGGCCGACGTGCCGGTGCCGGCGGAGTTCGTCAACTTCTTGAAACGCATCCTGCCGGGAAAGCACATTGCCGAGCTGTACACCTCGATCGGTTTCTACAAACAAGGCAAGTCGGAGTTCTATCGCGCCCTGATCAACCACCTGGCCAGCAGTGACGACCGTTTCGTCATGGCCCCCGGTGTACGCGGCATGGTCATGAGCGTGTTCACCCTACCGGGCTTCAATACCGTGTTCAAGATCATCAAGGACCGCTTCTCGCCGTCCAAGACCGTCGACCGCGCCACGGTAATCGACAAGTACCGGCTGGTGAAAAGTGTCGACCGGGTGGGGCGCATGGCCGATACCCAGGAATTCGCCGATTTCCGCTTCCCGCGTGGCAAGTTCGAACCCGAATGCCTGGCCGAGTTGCTGGAAGTGGCGCCCTCGACCGTGGCGCTTGAAGGCGACACGGTGCTGGTCCGCCACTGCTGGACCGAGCGGCGCATGACCCCGCTCAACCTGTACCTGGAGCACGCCAGCGAAGGGCAGGTGCTCGAAGCGCTGGAGGACTACGGGCTGGCCATCAAGCAACTGGCGGCGGCGAACATCTTCCCGGGTGACATGCTGCTGAAGAACTTCGGCGTGACCCGGCATGGGCGGGTGGTGTTCTACGACTATGACGAGATCAGCTTCCTGACCGAGGTGAACTTCCGGCACATCCCGCCGCCGCGCTATCCGGAGGATGAGATGTCCGGCGAGCCGTGGTATTCGATCGGGCCGCACGATGTGTTCCCCGAAGAGTTCCCGCCGTTCCTGTTTGCCGATATCGGCCAGCGCCGGTTGTTCAGCCGCTTGCATGGCGAGTTGTATGACGCGGACTACTGGAAGGGGCTGCAGGCGGCGATCCGCGAAGGCAAGGTGATTGATGTGTTTCCCTATCGGCGCAAGGGGCGGTGATCGCGGGTTTTCCAGGTCCGGCCTCTTCGCGGGACAAGCCCGCTCCTACAGGTACGGCGCAGGCCTCAGGCATTGAGCGATTCCTGTAGGAGCGGGCCCGCAAAGGGGCCGGGCCTGCTGTCAGCATTCAACCTTTCAAACACTTCATCTCACTGAAGTCAGTGCGCACCTTGGTCAGCCGCTCCTGCAGGAACTGCCGCTGCGCCGGTGTGCTCAAGTGCACCAGGTCCACAATCAAACTGCGCGCCTGCTGCTCGGTATTCTGATAGGCCGCCCGGTACTCCGGCGTCCACAGGCTTTCCTTGCGTTGCAGCAGGGTCGCCAGGCGCGGCTCGAAGCTGGCCTCGTTGCGCTGGTTCATGGCCAGCATCAGCTGTTGCTGCCAGTGCTGGCGGTTGGCGATCCACTGGCGGTTCTGGTCACCCAGCGCCTGCGACCAGGCCTGCACACGCTGGCGCTGGACAGGGTTGAGCTCGCCGAACCAGCTGGTCAGGCGCTTTTCCATGCGCTCGGTGCGGCGTGTAATCTGTCTGGCCACGGGGGTGTCGACGTATTCCTTTTGCCGCTCGCTGATATCGTCGCGGAAGGCATCGCGCATTTCCGTGACTTGTCGATCGCTCATGCCGCGCAGCAGCTCGGTGGCCGAAGGTGTAATTTCTTCGGCCACCCGGCCGATCGCCTGGCGCGCCTCGACGGTGCGTTGCTGCAGGGCCTGGTCGGTCACCTGGTCCTCGGCGACCATGTCGCGCACCCGGTCGAGCCAGTCGAGGTAGCCGGGCAGTTGGGTCTTGCAGTGCCAGGCCAGGTGCTGCTTGAGCCGTTCGTCGAGCAATGCCTTCTGTTCGCGGTTCATCGCCATGTAGTCGCCCAGCGACCAGGGCACCAGGCGGTCGAGGTTGCGATAGGCCAGGTCGATGCGGCTGCAGGCCGCCATTGCCACGGCGCAGGCGATGGCGATGAGCAGGGCTTTGGACAGGCGTGCTGGCATGTGCAGGTCCTGGCTGTGGCTGGCTGATCGGTAGACGTGAGGAGGGCGGCGCGGTTCCGCCGAATCAGTGATCGGGCAGCGCGGTGGCTTCAGGTGTAGAATAGCCGCCTTGTCTTGAGGAACATCGGAAATGGCTCTGCTTGGGCGTTACAACAGTTTGCAAATCGTGAAACACGTGGAATTCGGCCTGTACCTGGATGGCGGCTCCGACGGTGAGATCCTGCTGCCAGGGCGATACATCCCGAAAAACGCCGAAACCGAGGTCGACGACTGGCTGAACGTATTCCTTTATCTGGATAGCGATGACAAGCTCATTGCTACCACGGAAAAGCCCAAGGTGCAGGTTGGCGAGTTCGCCAGCCTCAAGGTCAAGGACATCAACGGCGCCGGTATCTTCCTGGATTGGGGACTGCCCAAGGACTTGTTGATGCCGTATTCCGAAGAAGCCCGGCAACTGAAAATCGGCGATTACTGCGTGGTGCATGCCTACCTCGACAAACGCACCCGCCGCATCACCGCCACTTCACGCCTGGATCGTTACCTGGATGTTACTCCGGCTCAATACCAGGTTGGCCAGCCGGTCCAGTTGCTGGTGGCCGGTGAGACGCCGATGGGTTTCAAGGCCATCATCAACAATCGCCACTGGGGCCTGATCCACAAGAACGAGGTGTTCAAGTTCCTGCGTTCGGGCATGCATGTGGATGGCTTCATCAAGGAAGTGCGCCATGACGGCAAGATCGCCCTGAGCCTGCAGCCGGTCGGCCAGGCGTTGGGCGACGACCTGCAGGCGCGCATCATGGCGCGCCTGGAGGCCGAAGGCGGGGTGCTGGCGGTGAGCGACAAGAGCGCTCCGGAAGTGATCAGCCAGATGTTCAACGTCAGCAAGGGCAACTTCAAGAAGGCCATTGGCGGGTTGTTCAAGCAGGGCCGTATCGTCATCCATGACGATCGCATCGAAAAGGCCTGATCAGGCCTGCACGAAGGTCCGGAAGTCCAGCTGCTCGCCACCCGGGCGGGTGTCGCGCAGCAGCGAGTCGCGGTCGGCGCTCAGGGCCAGGCTGATGGTCGAGCGGCGCTTGCCGGGGTTGCGCACTTCCATCTGCTCCTGGTGAGCACGGAGGAAGTTGACCGGCACCTTCAGGTGCTGCAGCTCGTCGCTTTCCGGGGTGTGCAGCAACAGGTTGACCCAGTCGGGCTGGCCCTTGCGCAGCAGCGCCACCGGCACCTCGAACCACCACAGGTTGCGCTTGCGGTCGAGGATGGCGAACAAGGTGTTGGCGCTGGTCAGCACCGGGTTGGCCAAGGCCTGGTTGCGGCGGGCGATGGCGGCTGGTTTGTCGAGTTTCATGCAGGTTCCTGCGGGTTGACGCTTGATTAGGGCTGCATTGTGAGGGGTGGCAGAGAGCGCGGCAAGGTTTGACGGCCCTTTCACGGGTAAACCCGCTCCCACAGTTACAGCGCATGCCTCAGGCTGTGCGCAATCCCTGTGGGAGCGGGTTCATCGAGGCGTCGAACCGCCGCGAAGAGGCCATCAGCCTTATCGACTGAGCGGCCTGCTCAACTCTGAAGTAGCCCCATCCGCAGTGGTCACCGTCGCCGTAACGCTCTTCAGCCCGCCGATATTCTCCAGCACTTGGGCAAACCGCGCCTGCCCCTGGTCATCACTGTTCACCAGCACATCCCCCAAGTATTGCTCAGCCTCGGTCCCACCTGCCTGGGCATTGCCAAACACCTCGATGCGCAACAGGCTCGACACCGGCCCCTGCACCTCGCCCCGCAGCACATTGCCGTCCAGGGCGATCAGCCGTGGCGGCTGCTGGTTGTGGTTGGGCAGTGGCTGGCATGGCTTGGGCTCGCCTTTGGCATCACAGATGATCGCCTGGTCCTTCTTCGGCAAATCCGCGCCGACGCCACGCGAGCCTACATACAAGGCATGGGCCTGGGCCGGTACGCCGAACACGATGGCGCCGGTGCGCTGGTTCGGCACGCACGAACCACCGGCCTCGCAGCGGCGGATGTCCTGACTGTTGCCCCAGATGCGGTTGCCGCTCAGGCGCGTGGCGGTAACGTCCGACTCTGGGCGCAGGGCCACGCCGATGCGGTTGCCGTGGATCAGGTTGCCGTCGAGGATGTTGCCTTCGCCGGTGACGCTGACGCCGATCGAGTTGCCGCTGAAGGTGTTGGCGCCGAGGTAGTTGCGCTTGCCCCAGTTGATCTGCAGGCCGTCGGAATAGTTCTCGAAGCGGTTGCGCACCACGCTGTTGTCATTGCCCAGCAGGATCTCTATGCCCTGGGACGGCTCGGGGTTGGCCGGGGTCGAGCGGAACAGGTTGTCGGCCACCAGGTTGAAGGCCGCGCCACGGGTCAGTTCCAGGCCATCGCCGTTGTCGATCAGCTGGTTGCGCAGCACCTTGTTGTTGACCGTGGTGGTGGCGGTCGGGTTGCCGGCACCGTCGTCGCCCGTGAGCATGATGCCGGCGCCGCCTTTGTTGGCGACGATGCGGTTGTCTTCGATGACGTTACCGCTGGCGCGGTTGATCAGGATGCCGATGCAGAAGTTGCGCACCTCCAGGCCACTCAGGTGCACGCCCTGGGTGTCACGCAGCACCAGCCCCGGGTGGGTGGTGGTGCGCACGTTGGTGCCGAACTGGCCGGGCAGGGCGCCGGGGCAGGTACGCACGCCCTGGTCTTTGATGTAGCCCGAGCCGTCGATGGCGATGTACTGGCCGTCACGGGCCCAGGGCAGGCCGGTGATTTGTACCGGGCCCTTGATTTCCGGCAGCGCGTGGGTCGGGCGAATCACGTAGGGCGGCTTACCCACCGCAGCGATCTCGATGCGGTAGTGGCCGGGGTTCTGGTTGCTGGTTTCTATGGCCCAGCGCAGTGTGCCGGGTTGGCCATCGTCGGCATAACGCTCGACCTTCAGGGTTTCGCTGGCCGGTGTGGCAGCAAGGGCAGGCAAGGTCAACAACGGCAGCATGGCCGCGAACAGGGGCATCAGACGCATGGGTGCGGGTTCCGGAAACTGTTGTTCTTGTGCGAGGGCAACCTGCTTCGGGTTGCCGTTTGCCGGCGATTCTAGATGAGCACTCACCCCTTGGGCAGCGCGGCGGGGCCGAATTGGTGCGGTATTCGCCCGTACAATCACCGTTTGGCTTGAACCGGACAAATTCATTGAAACTCCTGCGAACGGTGCCTGGTCCACAGACTGTCGACACGGTCCACGTGTCTCCATTTGCAGGAGATTTGCCATGAGCGGCACTAAAGATAAAGCGAAAGGCCTGGCCAACGAAGCAATTGGTAACGTTAAACAGGGCGTCGGCAAGGTGACCGATAACGACAAGCTGCGGGCAGAAGGCAAGGCCCAGGAACTCAAGGGCGAAGCTCAGCAGATCAAGGGCGATGTGAAGGACGCGGTGAAGAAGCCTTGATGTGAAACGGCCTGTTTCTGCCTCTTCCCGGGGCAGGAGCAGGTTCAGGCATTTTCTTCTGGCATGTCCGGGAGCAGTACATCATCGGCGTGGTCTATTAGACTTACCCGTTGTACTCAAGAATCAAGCGGCGAAAGGAGACGCTATGATTTTCCCCGACCTGCGCGGTCTGCCCCTGCACCGCGTGCTGGTACGCACCGTCAAGGAGTTCCTCGACGACGAGATGTCGACCTATGCGTCCGCGCTGGCCTACCAGATGCTTTTTTCGCTGTTCCCGTTCCTGCTGTTCCTGATCGCCCTCATCGGCTTCCTGCACCTGCCGGACTTCTTTTCGTGGTTGCGCCTGCAATCCGAACTGGTGCTGCCGCCCCAGGCGCTGGAGCAGGTAAACCCGGTGATCGACCAGTTGCAGCAGTCCAAGGGCGGGCTGTTGTCCGTGGGTATCGTCATCGCCCTGTGGACCGCCTCGGCTGGCGTACGCCTGATGATGAGCGCCATGAATGCTGCTTACGACGTGCCCGAAGGCCGTCCGGTGTGGAAGCGCATTCCGCTGTCGATCATCTACACCATCGGCATCGCCGGCATGCTGCTCTCGTCGGCTGCGTTGATGGTGCTGGGTCCGCAGGTGATGGAGTGGATCGCTTCGCAAGTCGGCCTGCAGGAAGTGATCGTCACCATCTGGACCGTGCTGCGCTGGCCGGCAATAGTCATCCTTATGATGGTCGCGGTGGCCTTGATCTATTACGTGATGCCGGACGTGAAGCAGAAGTTTCGCTTCATTACCCCCGGTTCGGTACTGGCGGTAGTAGTATGGATCATCGCCTCCCTGGGCTTTGCCTACTACGTCAAGACCTTTGCCGACTACAACGCCATGTATGGCAGCATCGGTGCGATCATCGTGCTACTGCTGTACTTCTATATTTCTGCCGCCGTGCTGTTGCTGGGGGCGGAAATGAATGCGGTGATCGAGCACATGTCGAGCGAGGGCAAGAACCCGGGCGAGAAGGATTTCGAGGGTGCCAAACCTCAGGAAACCATCACCGTGCTCGGCCATGAACACCCGGCCGAGCCTGAACCGACCGAGCCGAACCCGCGATGATCCGTGACATTCTCAAGATGGGCGACGAGCGCCTGCTGCGCATCGCGCCACCGGTGCCTGAACATCTGATCGGCAGCAGCGAACTGCAGCAGTTGATCGACGACATGTTCGAAACCATGCACCACGTGGGTGGCGTGGGGCTGGCCGCGCCGCAGATCGGCATCGACCTGCAGCTGGTGATCTTCGGCTTCGAGCGCAGCGAGCGCTACCCGGATGCCGAGCCGGTACCGCAGACGATCCTGCTCAACCCGGTAATCACCCCACTGACCACGGAAGTCGAGGACGGTTGGGAGGGCTGCCTGTCGGTGCCCGGCCTGCGTGGAGTGGTGCCGCGCTTCAAGCACATCAGCTACGAAGGCATCGACCCGCAGGGTAATCCGATCAACCGCTTTGCCGATGGCTTTCATGCGCGGGTGGTGCAGCACGAGTGCGACCACCTGATCGGCCGCTTGTACCCCTCGCGTATCCAGGACTTTGCCAGGTTCGGCTACACCGATGTGCTGTTCCCCGGGCTGGATGAAAGCGACGACTGAGCCCGCACCATGGCCAGCAGGCTTTTGCTGCGCTGGTAGCGTTGCAGGCGCGAGGCCAGGGCTTCTGGCAGACGCTCGGTGATGCTGAAGCCGAGGCGCTGGTAGTAGGTTATGAGGTCGGGGTGGCAGAACAGCCAGGTCGGGCCGCTGTGCCCGGCCAGTGCCGCCTCGACCAACTGCGCGGCCACGCCACGTTTGCGTTGCAATGGGGCGACGAACAGCCCGGTGAGCCAGTGCCCGTCAGCGACGGCACTGAGGCAAAGGCCGGCAACGATCCCGTCGCCGCGCGCCACCCACGATTCACCATCATTGGCTGCGCGCATGCGCGAACCTTGCTGTTTGTAGAAGTGTTCGAGCAATCGACGCTCGGGGCCCGTGAGCAGGGCACAGTGCAGGGCAGTCATGGGGTATACCTGGAACGGATGGCTCTAGCCCGGTGATTCCAGGCCATCGAGCCGTTTGGCTTTGTCGCAGATTGTTGCAAATCCTGCAAGGGTGAATGTCCGAGTTCAGGGTTCAACTATTCCCGGTCAGGAGTAGAATTTTACCTATTCCCACTGGCAGTAGACGAAGCGGGATCGGTACTTCGTGTCATCTTCACAGTCGATGACAACTTCTCCGCGCCATTGATGGCATCAGAAGTCACGCGATCAGCTGGATTGCTTTAAAGGCCAAACCCCATGAAACCATTACTGATTCTTGCACTGGTCGGTATGTCCTCGTTCGCCCTCGCCGATGAGGCCAAGCCGGTCTCCAGCGAGCCTGTGGCCCAGCAGTACGACTATTCCATGAACCTCGACATCAAACGGGTGATCAACCTGTCGACCATCCCCAATGTCTGCGAAGTGGTGCCTGCGACCATGACCTATGAAGACCATCATGGCCAGGTGCATACCATTCAGTACCGGGCAATGGGCGAAGGTTGCCAGCAGGGTTGATCGTCCTGCGTCAGCGGCCTCTTCGCGTTGAGCCGTAGCGAAGAAGCTGCTTTCGTCCCTGGTTCATCGGCCCGATAGTACCTTTTGTACCACCTCCAGGCCTTGTTTCAGTTCAGCTCGGCTCCCTGCCGCCGACAGGCTGATGCGCACGGCCTGCACCTCGATCGCGCCAATGGCAAACACACTGGCCGGGACGATTTCCACACCTTGCTCACGACATTGCCTGACCACCGCCTCGGCCCCCTGCGGCGTGCCCAGCCACGCGTGGGGCGAAGGTTGCCCGGTATTGTGCAGCCCATCACCCAGCAGTCTGCGTGCCAGGCGCCATCGTTCGGTAATTTCCGTTTTCTGCCAGGCTAGCCGCCGCGCAGCGGTGCCGTCTTCGATCCATTGGCAAGCGATATCCAGGCTCAATGGCGACACCGACCAGTGGCTGGCCTGGGCATGCGGGTCAACCTGCGCCAGCAGCTTCGGGCTGGCCGCTATCCATCCCAATCGCAGGCCAGCGGCCACCGTCTTGGACAGGCTATTGATGTAAATCCCTTGATCGCCCAGTAGTGGATAGAGCGGCGCTTGGTCACTGAGTGCGCCATACACATCATCCTCGATCAGCAACAGCCCCAGGCGTTTGACTACCTCGGCAATGGCCGCGCGGCGAGTATCCGTCATGCAGGCGCCCGTGGGGTTGTGCAGGGTCGGCGTGGTCACCAGCACGCGGGCACCGCTGGCGCGCGCCACTCGATCCAGATCATCGGGCCGCAGGCCTTGGTCGTCCAGTGCCACACCATGCACGGGCAGGCGCAGTTGCCGACAGGCCGCCTTGATGCCCGGTGCGGTCAGGGCCTCGAGCATGACCGGCTCGCCAGCCTGGCAGAACGATTGCAGCACCAGTGTCAGCGCTTGCTGGGCTGCGCCACACAGCAACAGCTCGTCCGCTGAAAGGGCCAGGCCGCGGTTTGTCATCCACTGGGCGCCGCGAATCCGCCCTAGCAGCAGCTGCTCGGGGCCCAGGTAATGATCGAGCAAGTTGCTATCGGGGCCTTTCAGCAGGCTGCGCAAGCTGTCTTGCAAGTCATGGTTGTGCGGATCGGCTACCGGGACGTTGGTCGACAGGTCGATCAGCGGTCGTTGCCCGTCGTGGTGCTTGATGCGAAACAAGGTCGCTTCCTTGCTGCCCGCCAGCACGTAAGTGCCGCGGCCCACTTCGCCAGCCACCAGGTGGCGCGCGGCAGCTTCGCGGTAGGCCTGCTGGGTGGTACTGGGGTTGAGGCCAAGTTTCCAGGCCAGCCGGCGTTGCGGGGGCAGGCGGTCACCCACCTTGAGGGTGCCGCTTTCGATGGCGTGGGCAATCGCATCGACCAAGGCGAGATATCGGGGTTGGTCATCGTCGACCAGCTGCGGGATCCACACGAAATTGCTACCCATGCAATATAAGGTTGTACCCATACAATGCCCGGCGCTTAGGATCGGATCAACCACCTACCGAAGAGGGATGATCGCCATGTTCGACCTTGTTGCCCTGCGCGAAGCCGCCGATTTCGTTCACCAGCACGTTCCGCCGACACCTCAGCGCGCCTGGCCGCTGCTGGCCGAGCGGGTGGGTTGCACGCTGTGGGTCAAGCACGAAAACCACGCCCCCACCGGCGCCTTCAAGGTACGCGGCGGGTTGGTGTATGTGCGCTCGCTGCTGGCTGCCGGCAAGCCACCGCGGGGCCTGGTTACCGCCACCCGTGGCAACCACGGCCAGAGCATGGCGCTGGCCGCGACCCAGGCCGGCGTGCCGCTGGTGATCGTGGTGCCCGAGGGCAACTCGAAAGAGAAGAACGCCGCCATGCGCGCACTGGGCGCCGAGCTGGTGGAGCACGGTGTCGACTTCGACGTGGCCCGCGAAGAGGCGGCCCGCCTGGCAGACCAGTTGGGCTACGACATGGTGCCGTCGTTCCACCCTGAGCTGGTGCGCGGCGTGGCCACCTACGCCCTGGAGCTGTTCGAAGCCGTGGCCGACCTGGATTGCGTGTACGTGCCGATCGGCATGGGCTCGGGCATATGCGGGTTGATCCAGGCGCGCAACCTGCTGGGGCTGAAAACCGAAATCGTCGGCGTGGTGTCCAGTGCGGCCGATGCCTATGCGCAGAGTTTCGAGCAGGGCCGCATCGTCACCACGGCCACCGCCGATACCTTTGCCGATGGCATGGCTTGCCGGGTGCCGCACCCGGATGCCTTTGCCCTTGTTCGCGAGCATGCTGCACGTATCGTGCGGGTCACCGACAGCGAAGTGGCAGCGGCCATGCGCATCTATCACGAAACCACCCACAACACCGCTGAAGGTGCCGGTGCTGCGGCACTGGCGGCGTTGCTGCAGGAGCGCGAGCATCAGGCCGGCAAGCGCGTGGCCGTGGTGCTGAGCGGAGCCAATGTGGATCGCGAGCGTTATGCGCAGGTGCTGGCGGGTACTGAAAAATCCTGAATGGATATCGGGGAAAAAGTGCTATCTTAATTTGATAGCATTTTCCGATGAACACTCGATACCGAAAAATCTACGACGCTATCTTCAGGACGCCCACCACGGCCTCATTGGCGTTTGCCGAGGTTGAAGCGCTGGTGCTCCACCTCGGCGGGCAAGTGCTGGAGCGGCAAGGCTCCAGGGTCAAGCTGGTGCTAGGCGGCCGCTGGAGGTGCCATCGCCCCCATCCCGGCAAGGAAGCCAAACGGTATCAGATTGAAGAGCCCGCGAATTCTTGCTGCGGGCAGGAGTCAGCCTATGAGTTGCATGCGCTACAAGGGCTATGCCGCCCGTATCGAATACGATGAGCGTGACGACATTTTTGTGGGTCGCGTGCTGGGCATGCGCGACATCATCAGTTTTCACGCAAGCTCGGTGCCCGAACTTCATGAGGCCTTCCGTGGGGCGCTGGAGGATTACCTGGCCGATTGCGCCGAGCAGGGCATCACCCCGGAGAAACCCGCGTCAGGCAAGGTCATGCTGCGTATTCGCCCAGAGGTGCATGCGGCTGCCAGTGTTGCCGCCCGCACTGCCGGCAAAAGCCTTAACCAGTGGGCCGATGAGGTATTCGAGCAGGCGGCTCTGGCTTGATCGAACACCCTTCCATCCCATGACCGCTCGTGGCAGGCTCTACGGCGCCTGATTGCCCTGACATCGAGTCTTCAATGCCATTTTCCAACGGTTTCCTCCTCAGCCTGTCGTTGTGCCTCGATATCGGCGTGGCCAACATCGCCATGATCACCCTGGCCATGCAGCGTGGCTTTTTCCAGGGTTTCTGGCTCGGCCTCGGGACCTGCGTGGGCGACCTGATCTATGCCATTGCGGCGCTCGCCGGCATGACCGTGCTGCTGCAGTTCGACAGCGTGCGCTGGACCTTGTGGCTTGGCGGTTCGGTGTTGCTGGTGTGGTTCGCCATCAAGATGCTGCTGGCTGCCTGGCGTGGCGGGCATATGGAGGCCAGTGCGCAGGTGGTGGTGGAGTCGGGCTGGCGCGAGTTTCTGCGGGGCATCTTTCTGGCCATGTCGTCGCCCAGCGCCATCCTTTGGTTCGCCGCGGTCGGCGGCGTACTGATAGCCCGCTCCGGCGGTGGCAGCCTGCTGGACGCTGGGCTGTTTCTTGGGGGCTTCTTCGCTGCCGGGATGGTCTGGTGCATGGGCATTTGTGGCATCGCCAGCCATGGCGGGCGTTTGCTGGGGGACCGCCTGCTGACCTGGTCGTACCTGCTGTCGGCGGCGATTTTCTGCTATTTCGCGGTGTATGTGATCATCTCGGGCTACCGTGAATTCATTCTCGCCAGCCCACCGCTTACCTGAGGCAACGGACATGACGCTGCAACCCATCTCCCCAGCGCGCTACGAAGACGGCCGTCAGCTGAACCTGGCCGGTTTTGCCGAACGTTTCAGCATGAGCGACCTGAGCGGGTTGCCATTGCTCTGGCAACGCTTCGCACCGCACCTTGGGCATGTGCCCGGGCAGCGCGATCATGACAGTTATGGGGTCTGCTACAACCCCGACGAGCAGGGCGGGTTCGACTACCTGGCAGCTGTGGAAGTCAATGCCGGCCAAGCCATGCCCGACGGGTTCAGTACCTTGACGCTGGCCCCGCAGCATTACGCAGTGTTCGAGCATCATGGCAGCTTGCAATGCCTGAAGGCGACCTTTGATGGCATCTTCCAGTGGCTGCCACAGTCAGGTGAACAGCAGGCCGATGCGGCCCTGTTCGAGCGCTACCCGGCCGGGTTCGATCCAGCCGACCCTCAGGCAGTCATGGAGATCTGGATTCCCCTGCTGCGGAAATAATTACGGCAGCCTGTCGATCTTGGCGACTACCGTTCGACCATGAGCTGAAGGTACAAGACATCCTTGTGCCGAAACGCTCATGAACGATCGGAGGAACACCCGATGAACACGGCAGCCGAAAACGAAATCCGTCAGCTTATCGAACGCTGGATGCAGGCCGTGCGTGACCGTGACATCCCCGCCATCACCGCGCCCTACGCCGACGACATCGTCGCCTTCGATGCCATCCAGTCATTGCAGTTCAAAGGCAAGGCCGCCTACCAGGCCCATTGGGAAATGTGCATGAGCCTGTGTCCCGGGCCCATGGTCTTCGAGCTTGCCCAACTGACCGTGCACGCTGACGGTGACCTGGGCCTGGCTCACTGGCTGAATCGCTGCGGCCCAGGGGATGACGAGAGCCAGTGCGGCTTCATGCGTGCCACCGTCGGTTACCGCAAGGTTGGCGGCCAGTGGCAGGTGATCCACGAACACTGGTCCGCGCCGTTCGACATGGAAACCCAGAAAGCACTGTTCGATCTCAAGCCTTGATCGGCTATCGCCAAATGCACGTTGCCAACGCCTGGAGACGACCATGAAATACCTGTGCCTGGTCTATTGTGACGAAGGGCTGTTGCAGCCTGCCCGACAGCCCGGAAGACGCCGAATGCACGGCCTACGCCGAATCGCTGCAGAGCTCCGGGCGCATCATCGCGGCCGAGGCGCTGAAAACCGTGCAGACCGCCACCACCGTGCGCATGCGCGCTGGGCGAATGAGCATCACCGATGGCCCGTTCGCCGAAACCAAAGAGCAGCTCGCCGGCTTTTACCTGGTCGATGCCCGTGACCTCAACGAGGCGCTGAACATCGCCAAGGGCATTCCGGCGGCGCGGGTCGGCAGTGTGGAAGTGCGGCCGGTGCGCGAACTGCAACCCTGACAGCAACGGAGAACAACAAGCATGACCCTTGCCCAACCCGCGTCTGCGCAGCACGAGCTGTCCATCAGCCGCTTGATCGATGCCCCGCCTGCCAAGGTGTTCCGTGCCTGGACCGAGCCCGAATGGCTGATGCAGTGGTGGGGGCCGCACGGTATGACCACCCCGGAATGCGAGATGCAGCTCTGGGTCGGCGGCCTTTTCCGTACCCTCATGCGCGCCCCGGATGGCTCCGAGTACCCGACCCAGGGTGTGTTCCTGGAAATTGCCGCCCCGCGCCGGCTGGTGTTCACCGATGCCTTCGGGCCGGGTTGGGTGCCATCGGACAAAGCCTTCATGACGGCGGTGATCAGCTTTGACGAAGAATACGGCAAGACCCGCTACACCGCCCGTGCCTGGCATTGGAATGCAGCCGACAGCCGCGCCCATGAAGAAATGGGTTTCCATCAGGGCTGGGGAGAGAGCCTGGACCGCCTGGTGGAGGTCGTGACCCAGCGGATGCCTGACTGATGGCGGAGCTGGCGCAGGTACGTGGTGAAGTCGAAGCGGTGTACCGACGAGATTCGCGGCGCATCCTGGCCACGCTGATCCGCCTGCTGGGGGATTTCGACCTGGCCGAGGAGGCCATGCACGATGCCTTCTTCATTGCAGTCGAGCGCTGGCAGCGCGATGGCATCCCGGACAACCCGCGGGCCTGGCTGGTCTCGACCGGGCGTTTCAAGGCCATTGACGCATTGCGCCGGCGTGTCCGCTTCGACCGCTCCCAGGCCGACCTGATCATGCTGATCGAGGGCCAGGGGCAGGACCCCAGCGAAGAGGAGCTACTGGCCGATGACCGCCTGCGGCTGATCTTCACCTGTTGCCACCCGGCCCTGGCGGCGGATGCCCAGGTGCCACTGACCCTGCGCGAAGTCTGCGACCTGACCACCGAGCAGATCGCCCGGGCCTTCCTGCAAAGCCCCGCGACCATCGCCCAGCGCATCGTCCGCGCCAAGGCCAAGATTCGCGATGCCGGCATTCCTTATCAGGTCCCGGAGCTGCATGAGCTGCCCGAGCGCCTTGAGAGCGTGCTGCGGGTGATCTATCTGGTGTTCAACGAAGGCTATTCGGCGTCCTCGGGCGAGGCGTTGCTGCAGCAGGAACTGAGTGACGAGGCAATCCGCCTCGGGCGCCTGCTGGTGCAACTGCTGCCAGACGCCGAGGCGGTGGGTTTGTTGGCGCTGATGCTGCTGCAGGCATCGCGGCAACGCGCGCGCAGCGATGCCGAGGGCAACCTGGTGCTGCTGGACCAGCAGGACCGTAGCCTGTGGGACCGTGAGCAGATCGCCGAAGGCTGCGAGCTGGTGCGCCTGGCCTTGGCCAGCCGGGCCTTTGGTGCCTATACCGTGCAGGCGGCGATCGCGGCCGTGCATGCCGAGGCGGTGACGGCTGAAGAGACTGATTGGGCGGAAATTGTCGGGCTGTACGATGTACTGCAACGGCACTGGCCGTCAGCCGTGGTGGCGCTCAATCGGGCAGTGGCACTGGCCAAGCGTGACGGGGCGCAGGCGGGGTTGGCCGCAGTGGAGGCGATTCTGGCAGCGGGGGAGTTGCGCGATTATCACCTGGCCCATGCGGCGCGGGCGGAGCTGCACCAGCAATTGGGGAATGTCGCAGAGGCGCGGGCAGCTTGGCAGCAGGCGCTGGAGTTGACCAGGCAGGCGCCGGAGCGGCGGCATATCGAGCGGCGTTTGGGCGAACTGATGTGAGTGCCTTGCTGGCCTCTTCGCGGGACAAGTCGGATCGCCGCACCGCCGCTCCTACAGGTAAAGCATCCGGGCGGTTGCTGTAGGAGCGGGCTTGCCCCGCGAAGCATCCATCACCGATATCAGCTGGCGACGAAGTTCGGCGGTGACACCAGCTCGACAGTCTGTTGCTTGCGCGGTGCCAGGATCTCGGCCACGCCTTCGACCACCAGTTCATCGTTCTGGTTGTACACGTTGGTGGCGATACGCACTTTGAACTTCGGCAGTTTCTCGAGGATTTCCAGGCGCACGGTCAGGGTGTCGCCGATCTTCACCGGCTTCTGGAAGCTCATCTGCTGGCCCAGGTAGATGGTGCCAGGGCCAGGCAGGGTGCAGGCCACTGCGGCGCTGATCAGGGCACCGCTGAACATGCCGTGGGCGATGCGCTCTTTGAACATGCTCTTGGCGGCGAATTCGGCATCCAGATGCACCGGGTTGTGGTCACCGGACATGGCGGCGAACAGCTGGATGTCACGTTCTTCGACGGACTTCTCGTAGGTGGCCTTCTGGCCGACTTCAAGGGCTTCGTAAGGCGTGTTGCTGACCTGGGTCATTGGGTTTCCTTAAGGGGCGGGCGAGGGCGCCTATCATTCACTGCGGGCAGGGCGGCCAAGGGCCAGCGCCTGCGCTAACCAAGCGAGGATATCAGCGGTGACCTCGTCGCGGTTGAGTTCGTTGAGTACTTCGTGCCGCGCCTCAGGATAGACGCGCAGCTGTATATGTCGATTGCCGGTCGCACGCAGGGCGTCGGCCAGATGGGTGAGACGCTTGCCGGCACTCACCGGATCACATTCGCCGCCAATCACCAGCATGGGCAGGTTCGGGTCGATCTGCGCGAGGTTGCGCGCCT
Organism: Pseudomonas sp. SMN11; assembly: GCF_052041945.1. Classification (NCBI taxonomy): domain Bacteria; kingdom Pseudomonadati; phylum Pseudomonadota; class Gammaproteobacteria; order Pseudomonadales; family Pseudomonadaceae; genus Pseudomonas; species Pseudomonas sp. SMN11. The sequence continues at coordinate 343,133 of NZ_JBKGGW010000002.1, forward strand.
GGCTGATCTGCGCCAGCCCATGTAGCAGGTCGAGCCACAGCTGGTTGCTGCAGCGAAAGCCGCACAGCGGATCGTTGACGTACTTGTCCACTTCCGCCGGGTCACGGCTAAGCCAGTCGAACGCCGTCCGGGTCGGCTTGAAGGCGTTGTTGAAAGAGCCGAACGACAGCCACTCGATCAGTGCGCTCTTGCCCTCTGGCCCCTGGCGCCAGGCTTCCAGCCGCGCAATCAGGCGCGCCGCCCGATACAACGTGGCGGGCTGGAAGTTGGAGCCGCTGAGGATTGCCCCGTGCAGGCTGGCGCTGTGGTGGGTGAGGTAGGCTTGGGCAATGTAGCTGCCCATGCTGTGGCCGAACAGGAACAGCGGCGTGCAAGGGAACTGCTGGCCGCTGTGCTGGGCCAGCAGGCCAAGGTCGTTGACCACGGCATTCCAGCCATGTTGCCGGGCGAACAGGCCGAGGCTGCCCTGCTCGGCGGTGCGCCCGTGGCCGCGCAGGTCCGGTGCCAGCAGGGCGTAGCCGGCATCGCAAAGGGCCTGGCCAAGCCGCTGGTAGCGCCCGCCATGCTCGGCCATGCCATGTGCCAGCAGCACCACGGCCTTGACCGGTGTGGCCGGCAGCCACTGGTGCACGTACAGCCTGCAATGCTCGCTGGCAGGCAGCCAGAAGGCGTCATGGGGCATGGCGAATCCTTTGCGCGAAGGTGACCCGCACAGTGTATGCACAACCGGCCGAATTGCAGGAAGGGCACAAATAAGATTCACAATGTTAATGGCGGCACTTGGCGTATATGCCACCTCGGGCTTACCTGCTAACGTCGGATCAACGCCTTTTTGCCATCAGGCATATGGGGTAAGGAATCCGTACGGGCTCAGGCAGAGGAACAATAATAAATGCAAGCCGACTTCTGGAATGACAAACGCCCCGAGGGCGTGCCTTCCACCATCGACCTTCACGCGTACGCTTCGGTCGTCGAGGTGTTCGAACGCTCCAGCAAGCGCTTTGCCGAGCGCCCGGCGTTCAGCAACCTGGGCTTGACCCTGAGCTACGCCGAGCTCGAACGCCATTCGGCAGCGTTCGCCGCCTGGCTGCAGCAGCACACCGACCTCAAACCGGGTGACCGCATCGCAGTGCAGATGCCCAACGTCCTGCAGTACCCCATCGCCGTGTTCGGCGCCCTGCGCGCCGGGCTGATCGTGGTCAACACCAACCCGCTGTACACCGAGCGCGAAATGCGTCACCAGTTCAAGGACGCTGGGGCCCGGGCGCTGGTCTACCTGAACATGTTCGGCAAGCGCGTGCAGGAGGTGCTGCCCGACACCGGCATCGAGTACCTGATCGAGGCGAAGATGGGCGACCTGCTGCCTGTGGCCAAGGGTTGGCTGGTCAATACCGTGGTCGACAAGGTCAAGAAGATGGTCCCGGCCTATCATCTGCCCCAGGCCATTTCGTTCAAGCAGATACTGCGCGAAGGCCGCGGCTTGGCGCACAAGCCGGTGCCGCTGTCGCTCGATGACATTGCCGTGCTGCAGTACACCGGCGGTACCACGGGCCTGGCCAAGGGGGCCATGCTCACCCACGGCAATCTGGTGGCCAACATGCTCCAGGTGCTGGCCTGCTTCTCCCAGCATGGCCCGGACGGGCAGCGGCTGATCAAGGAAGGCCAGGAGGTGATGATTGCACCGCTGCCGCTGTACCACATCTATGCCTTCACCGCGAACTGCATGTGCATGATGGTGACCGGCAACCACAACGTGCTCATCACCAACCCGCGTGATATCCCCGGCTTCATCAAGGAGCTGGGCAAGTGGCGTTTTTCGGCGCTTCTGGGGTTGAACACCTTGTTCGTCGCGCTGATGGACCATCCGGGGTTCCGCCAGCTGGACTTCTCCGCCTTGAAAGTCACCAACTCCGGGGGCACCGCGCTGGTCAAAGCCACCGCAGAACGCTGGGAAGAGCTCACGGGCTGCCGCATCGTCGAGGGCTATGGCCTGACCGAAACCTCGCCGGTGGCCAGCACCAACCCCTACGGCCAGCTGGCGCGGCTGGGTACCGTGGGCATTCCGGTGGCGGGCACGGCATTCAAGGTCATCGACGATGACGGCAATGAACTGCCGCTGGGTGAGCGCGGCGAGCTGTGCATCAAGGGCCCGCAAGTGATGAAGGGCTACTGGCAGCAACCGGAGGCCACGGCGCAGGCGCTGGATGCCGAGGGCTGGTTCAAGACCGGCGATATCGCGGTGATCGACCCGGACGGCTTCACCCGCATCGTCGACCGCAAGAAGGACATGATCATCGTCTCCGGCTTTAATGTGTACCCGAACGAGATCGAAGATGTGGTGATGGGCCATCCGCAGGTGGCCAACTGCGCGGCCATCGGCGTGCCGGACGAGCGTTCGGGCGAGGCGGTGAAGCTATTCGTGGTTGCGCGGGAGGGTGGGGTGAGTGTCGAAGACCTGAAAGCTTACTGCAAGGCCAACTTCACCGGCTACAAGGTGCCCAAGCACATCGTGGTGCGCGAGTCGCTACCGATGACACCGGTGGGCAAGATCCTGCGCAGGGAGTTACGCGACATCGCTTGATACCGGCGTTACCCGGCGAAGGCTGTAAGGTGCTCTGGCATGCGCCTTACAGCCCGATTTGCGACATTTTGGTCAATTACTCTAAAAATGACTTGTATCGTTCATTGAGTCATTTTTGTGACCGCGAGGCCGGTCTTGGCCCCTAGGCGACCCCAATCAAAGCTGTTACTCTCGGCGCGCTTTCAGATGATTCGGTTTGCAACGAACCGCCATCGCATATCAATAATAAGCGCATCGACGCGCGAATCGAACTTCGCTGTTGCTGAAGGAGTGGGCTTCCATGATCGAAAATTTTTGGAAGGATAAATACCCAGCCGGGATTACGGCGGAAATCAATCCTGACGAATTCCCCAATATCCAGGCGGTACTCAAACAATCCTGCCAACGCTTTGCCAATAAACCGGCCTTTAGCAACTTGGGCAAGACCATCACCTACGGCGAGCTCTACGCGCTGTCAGGCGCTTTCGCGGCCTGGCTGCAGCAGCACACCGACCTCAAGCCGGGTGACCGCATTGCCGTCCAGCTGCCCAATGTCCTGCAATACCCGGTAGCGGTATTCGGTGCCATGCGCGCCGGCCTGATCGTGGTCAACACCAACCCGCTGTACACAGTGCGGGAAATGGAGCACCAGTTCAACGACTCCGGTGCCAAGGCCCTGGTGTGCCTGGCCAACATGGCGCACCTGGCCGAAAAGGTGGTGCCCAAGACCCAGGTCAAGCACGTCATCGTCACCGAAGTGGCCGACCTGCTACCGCCGCTCAAGCGCCTGCTGATCAACAGTGTGATCAAGTACGTGAAGAAGATGGTGCCGGCCTACAACCTGCCGAATGCCGTACGCTTCAACGATACCCTGGCGTTGGGCAAGGGCCAGCCGGTCACCGAAGCCAACCCGCAAGCCAACGACGTGGCGGTGCTGCAGTATACCGGCGGTACCACCGGCGTGGCCAAGGGCGCGATGCTGACCCACCGCAATCTGGTGGCCAACATGCTGCAGTGCCGGGCGCTGATGGGCTCCAACCTGCACGAAGGCTGCGAGATCCTCATCACCCCGCTGCCGCTTTACCACATCTATGCCTTTACCTTCCACTGCATGGCGATGATGCTGATCGGCAACCACAACGTGCTGATCAGCAACCCCCGCGACCTGCCAGCCATGGTCAAGGAGCTGGGCAAGTGGAAGTTCAGCGGTTTCGTCGGCCTCAACACGCTGTTCGTTGCTTTGTGCAACAACGAGGCATTTCGCGCCCTGGACTTCTCGGCACTGAAGATCACCCTGTCCGGGGGCATGGCCCTGCAACTGAGCGTGGCCGAGCGCTGGAAGAGCGTCACCGGCTGCGCCATCTGTGAAGGCTACGGCATGACCGAAACCAGCCCGGTGGCGGCGGTGAACCCGGCCGAGGCCAACCAGGTGGGCACCATCGGCATCCCGGTGCCATCGACGCTGTGCAAGGTCATCGACGACGCCGGCAACGAGCTGCCACTGGGTGAAACCGGCGAGCTGTGCGTCAAGGGCCCGCAGGTCATGAAGGGCTACTGGCAGCGCGAAGACGCCACCACCGAGATCCTCGACAGCGAAGGCTGGCTGAAGACCGGCGACATCGCGCTGATCCAGCCGGATGGCTACATGCGCATCGTCGATCGCAAGAAGGACATGATCCTGGTCTCGGGCTTCAACGTGTACCCCAACGAGCTGGAAGACGTGCTCGCCGCCTTGCCGGGCGTGCTGCAGTGCGCGGCCATCGGTGTGCCGGACGAGAAGTCGGGTGAAGTGATCAAGGTGTTCATCGTGGTCAAGCCTGGCATGACCGTGACCAAGGAGCAGGTGATGGAGCACATGCGCGCCAACGTCACCGGCTACAAGGTGCCGCGTTACATCGAGTTCCGCGATGCGTTGCCGACCACCAACGTCGGCAAGATTCTGCGTCGTGAACTGCGTGATGAAGAGCTGAAGAAGCAGGGCTTGAAGAAGATCGCCTGAACCTCAGGTTTGCACTGTCGTTGTAGGAGCGGCCTCGTGTCGCGAAAGGCCGCTCCTACAGAAACCGCGCAATCAGCGCAGTTTCTCAAGCATCTGGTAGTACCACATCCCCGCCGCCAGCAGCGGATTGCCCAGCAAGTCCCCCATTGGCACTCGCACGTGCTTGCACTGCGCGAAGGTGTCGAACTTCTCCAGCGTTCCAGTCAGTGCCTCGGCCATGATCTCGCCCATGATGTGGCTGGTGGCGATGCCGTGCCCGGAATAGCCCTGGCAGTACCATACGTTGTCCGACAGCTTGCCCAGTTGCGGGATACGGTTGACCACGATGCCCATCGCGCAACTCCACTGGAACTCGATCGGCACGCCCTTGAGCGCCGGGAAGGTGCGCTCGATGCACGGGCGCAGCTCGCCTTCGATATCACGCGAATCCTTGCCCGAATAGTTGGCGCCGCCGCCGAACAGCAAGCGCTTGTCGGCCGTCAGGCGGTAGTAGTCGAGGACGAAGCGGCAGTCGTATACCGCCAGGTCCTGTGGGTTGATCTGCTCCGCCAGTTCGCCCAGCGGGGCAGTGGTGACGATGCCGCCCATGGCCGGGAAGATCTTGCCCTTGAGCTGGCGCTTTTCCAGCTTGTGGTAGACGTCACCGGCGAGCATCACCTGGCGTGCTTCGACCCGGCCGTGGGCGGTGACGACTGCCGGGCGCGGGCCATGGACGATGTCCAGCACTTCGGAGTTCTCGAAGATCAGCGCGCCCAGGCTGTGGGCGGCACGGGCTTCGCCCAGGCACAGGTTGAGCGGGTGCAGGTGCAGGTTGCGCAGGTTTTTCAGCGCGCCCAGGTACAGCGGGCTCTGCAGGTGCTCGGCGACACCCTTGCGGTCGAGCAACTGTACCTGGTCGCCCATGCCACGGCGTTCGGCTTCGGCCTGGAGGCTGCGTAGCTCCTCCATGTGCGAAGGTTTCATCGCCGCGTGCAGGTGACCGCGCTTGAGGTCGCAGTCGATGCCGTAGCGAGCGACCCGCTGCTCGATCACCTGGTGGCCACGCCAGCGCAGGTGCCAGATGAAATCATCGACCTCGGTGCCCAGGTGGTTGCGCATCTGCGTGCGCATGGCCTCGTCACCCGACAGGCTGCCGGTGACCTGGCCGCCATTGCGTCCGCTGGCACCCCAGCCGATACGGTTGGTCTCGACGATCGCCACCTTCAGGCCGCGTTCGGCCAACTCCACCGCAGTGGCCACGCCGGTGAAGCCACCGCCGATGATCGCCACGTCGACCTGCACCGTGCCCTTGAGCTGCGGGTACTCGGTGTGATCGTTCAGCGAGGCGCTGTAATAGGACGGCGCGCGCTGGGCCGGGCCGTTGTTCAATGCTGCGTTCATGGGTGTTCCTTGTTCTGAATAGGGTAAGGCTCAGGCCTGGTGCAGGTACCAGCGCCAGTCCTGTTCACTGACTTCGGCCATGAACTGGCGGTACTCGGCGCGCTTGACCTTCAGGTAGACGCCGAGGAACGCCTCGCCGAGCGCTTCCCGCGCCCAATGCGAGCGCTCCAGTGCGTCGAGTGCGGTCAGCCAGTCGGTGGGCAGGTGCTCGGTGGCCTGGGCATAGCCGTTGCCTTCGACCGGCGCACCGGGGTCCAGCTGCTCGCGGATGCCACGATGGCAGGCGGCCAGAATGGCGGCGGCCGCCAGGTACGGGTTGGCATCGGCGCCACAGATGCGGTGCTCGACATGCCGGCTGTTGGCCGGGCCACCGGGCACGCGCAGGCTCACGGTACGGTTGTCCACGCCCCAGGTCGGCGCCAGCGGGGCATAGCTGTTGGCCTGGAAGCGGCGGAACGAGTTGGCGTTGGGGCAGAACAGCAACAGCGAGTCACGCAGGTGACGGAGCATACCGGCCACCGCCTGGCGCAGCAGTGGCGTGCCGGCTTTGTCTTCGCTGGCGAACAGGTTGTTGCCGGCGCTGTCGGCCAGGCTCAGGTGCATGTGCATGCCGGTGCCGGCCAGTTGCGCGAACGGCTTGGCCATGAAGCAAGCCTGCATGCCGTGGGCATGGGCCACGCCCTTGACCAGGCGTTTGTAGCGCACGGCCTGGTCCATTGCTTCGAGGGCATCGCCATGCTCCAGGGTGATTTCCACCTGGCCCGGAGCGTACTCCGAGATCGCCGTGCGCGCCGGAATGCCCTGGGCCTTGCAGGCGGCATACAGGTCGGCGAGGAAAGGTTCGATCTGTTCCAGTTCGCGCAGGCCGTAGACCTGGGTCGTGCGCGGCCGGCCACCGTCATTGTCCAATGCCGGTTGCGGGCGGCCCTGGGCATCGCGTTGCTGGTCGAGTAGGTAGAACTCCAGCTCGCAGGCCATTACCGGGTGGTAACCGTCAGCCTTGAGCGCTTCGATGGTGCGCAGCAATACATGGCGCGGGTCGGCGACACTGGCGGGCAGGCCTTCGCTCGGGTGCATGCTGACCTGCACCGCGGCAGTCGGCACACGGCGCCAGGGCAGGCGCACCAGGCTGCCTTCCAGCGGGTAGGCGCGGCAGTCGATATCGCCGACATCCCAGACCAGGCCGGAGTTTTCCACGTCGTCGCCATTGAGCGTCAGGCCGAGGATGGTGCTGGGTAGCGGACGGCCGCTTTGGTACACCGCCAGCAGTTCCTCGCGGTGCAGCAGCTTGCCGCGTGGTACACCGTTGGCGTCGAGGATGAACAGCTCGAACAGTTCGATATCAGGGTTTTCTGCCAGGAAACGGCTGGCGTGCTCTACAGGTGCAAAGTGCATGATGGATTCGCTCACAGGCGCACGGGACCGGCGCAGAGGCGCGGTCCAGCTGAGACAGACGGCCGTACGGCGGCCGGGTTTGGTCACAAAGGCGTGAGCGAAGCATCCGGTGGGCGTGCGTGGCGGCAATGCCACAGGGCCCAGAAGGCGAGAATGATGTGGACCAGCGGATTTTCACCGGCGCGGGACCGGGCCTTCGCTAGCGAAGGGCAGGACGACGGTGGGGCGATGGTCTGGACGGGAGTCATGCCTTTGATACTCACATGCGGCGTAAGGTTGATTAAAGCAGTGAATAGCAACCTTTACATCGCACTTGGCTAAACATTCGTCCAGCCAGCAGAGAACCCGCAAATCTGCGACAATCGCGCATCTTTCGAATGCCGATCATGAAAAAGCAGGCCCACCTGCATCACTAAAAAGCCCCATGACTGACCAAGCCATCGACAAACTGCTGCAAAACCTCGACCACGCCATGATTGCCGAGCGCCATCGCCTGCGCCGGCAACTGCATGAGCTGCGCAAGCGCCCTGACGAGGCGAAGCTGGCGCAATGGGTGGAAAAGGTCCAGGCATCCTGTGCCCAGGTCACCGCACGCCAGAACAGCGTGCCGCAGATCCGCTACGACGACAGCCTGCCGATCGCCGCCAAGCGTGACGAGATCAAGAAAGCCCTGGCCGAAAACCAGGTACTGGTGATCGCCGGCGAAACCGGTTCGGGCAAGACCACTCAGTTGCCGAAGATCTGCCTGGAACTGGGCCGCGGCAGCCATGGCCTGATCGCCCATACCCAGCCACGGCGAATCGCCGCCCGCAGCGTCGCCGCCCGGGTTGCCGAAGAACTCGGCACGCCGCTGGGCGGGCTGGTCGGTTACCAGGTGCGTTTCGAAGACCAGAGCGATGCCAACACCCTGGTCAAGCTGATGACCGACGGCATCCTGCTGGCCGAAACCCAGCACGACCGCTTCCTCGAACGCTACGATACGATCATCGTCGACGAAGCCCACGAGCGCAGCCTGAACATCGATTTCCTGCTCGGCTACCTGAAGACCCTGCTGCACCGCCGCCCGGACCTGAAGCTGATCATCACCTCGGCGACCATCGACCTGGAGCGCTTTTCCAAGCACTTCGACAATGCGCCGATCATCGAGGTCTCCGGGCGTACCTTCCCGGTGGAAACCTGGTACCGCCCGCTGACCAGCGAGCAGGACGAGGAGGGCAACCAAGTCGAGGATGACCTGACCGTCGACCAGGCGATCCTCGCCTCCCTCGACGAGATCGCCCAGCATGAGCGCAGCGTAGGCAAAGGCCCCGGCGATGTGCTGGTGTTCCTCCCGGGCGAGCGGGAAATCCGCGATGCCGCGGAGATCCTGCGCAAGGCGCAACTGCGTCACACCGAGATCCTGCCGCTGTATGCGCGCCTGTCGCCGGCCGAACAGCAGCGCATCTTCCAGTCGCACACGGGGCGCCGCGTGGTGCTCGCCACCAACGTTGCGGAAACCTCGCTGACCGTACCGGGCATCCGTTATGTGATCGACACCGGTACCGCGCGCATCAGCCGTTACAGCTACCGCGCCAAGGTCCAGCGCCTGCCGATCGAAGCCGTGTCCCAGGCCAGTGCCAATCAGCGCAAGGGCCGCTGCGGCCGGGTCGAGCCGGGTATCTGCATTCGGCTGTACAGCGAAGAAGACTTCAATGGCCGCCCGGCCTTCACCGACCCTGAGATCCTGCGCACCAACCTGGCGGCGGTGATCCTGCAGATGCTGCATCTGCGCCTGGGCTCGATCGACGCCTTCCCGTTCATCGAGCCGCCGGATGGCAAAGCCATCAGCGACGGCTTCAACCTGTTGCAGGAACTCTCGGCGGTCAACCGTGAGAACCAGCTGACGCCGATCGGCCGCCAGCTGGCGCGCCTGCCGATCGACCCGCGGCTGGGCCGCATGCTGCTCGAGGGCGCCCGCCAGGGCAGCCTGCAGGAGGTGCTGATCGTCACCAGTGCGCTGTCGGTGCAGGACCCACGCGAGCGCCCGCCGGAGCGCCAGCAGGCCGCCGACCAGGCCCATGCGCAGTGGAAGGATGCCGATACCGACTTCGCCGCGCTGGTCAACCTGTGGCGGGGCTTCGAAGAGCAGCGCCAGGCGCTGACGGCCAGCCCGCTGCGCAACTGGTGTCGCAAGAATTTCCTGAACTACCTTCGCCTGCGCGAGTGGCGCGATGCCCATCGCCAGTTGTCGCTGATCTGCCGCGAGCTGCAACTGACGGTCAACAAAGAGCCGTCCGACTATCAGAAAGTGCACAAGGCAATCCTCAGCGGCCTGCTCAGCCAGATCGGCCAGAAGACCGAGGAAGGCGATTACCAGGGGGCCCGCCAGCGACGCTTCTGGGTGCATCCCTCTTCGGGCATTGGCCGCAAGCGCCCGCAGTGGGTGATGGCCGCGGAGTTGGTGGAAACCACCAAGCTGTATGCGCGCATGGTCGCCAAGATCGAGCCTGACTGGATCGAGCCGCTGGCGACCCACCTGATCAAGAAGAACCACTTCGAGCCGCACTGGGAGAAGAAGCGCGGACAAGTGGTGGCCTATGAGCAGATCACCCTGTACGGCCTGATCCTGGTTGGCCGCCGCCCGGTGCACTTTGGCCCGATCGACCCGGTCACCTCGCGTGAGCTGTTCATTCGCGAAGGCCTGGTCGGCGGTGAAATCCAGTCGCGGGCCAAGTGCCTGGCCGCGAACAAGCGCCTGCTCGAAGAGCTCGACGAACTGGAGGCCAAGGCCCGTCGGCGCGACATTCTCGCTGATGAAGAAACCCTGTACGCCTTCTACGAAGCACGCTTGCCGGCGGAGATCCATCAGACCGCGACCTTCGACGCCTGGTACCGAATGACCAGCCAGAAGGACCCGAACCTGCTGATCATGCGCGAGGAAGACGTGTTGGCCCGCGAAGCCAACGAAGTCACTGCCGCGCAGTACCCGGACAGCATGCAGGTAGGTGAACTGCGCCTGCCGCTGACCTACCACTTCGAACCGGGCCACCCGCGTGACGGCGTGACCGTGCGGGTGCCGGCGCCGCTGTTGCCAAACCTGCCTGGCGAGCGCCTGGAATGGCTGGTGCCGGGCCTGCTGGAGGCCAAGTGCGTAGCCCTGGTACGCAACCTGCCCAAGGCGCTGCGCAAGAACTTCGTGCCGGTGCCGGACTTCGTCAAGGCCTCGCTGGCGCGCATGACCTTCGGCCAGGGCGCGCTGCCCCAGGCCCTGGGCCAAGAGTTGCTGCGCATGACCGGCGCGCGGGTTTCCGATGAGGCCTGGGCCGAGTCGGTCAACCTGGTCGAAGGCCACCTGCGCATGAACATCGAAGTGGTCGATGGCCAGGGCAAGTTTCTCGGCGAAGGCCGCGACCTGGCCGAGCTGACTGCCCGCTTTGCCGCTGCCAGCCAGGCGGCGTTGGCCGTGCCGCGCACCGAGAAGAGCGAGCAGCCGGTGCAGGCCAAGGCCTTCAGCGAGATCAAGCAGACTGCCCAGCAGAAGATCGCTGGCCTGTCGATGACCGTGTACCCGGCGCTGGTGGAAGAAAACGGCACCGTGCGCGAAGGGCGTTTCTCGACCCAGGCCGAAGCCGAGTTCCAGCACCGTCGCGCCTTGCAGCGCCTGTTGCTGCAGCAGTTGGCGGAGCCCGCCAAGTTCCTGCGTGGCAAGCTGCCGGGCTTGACCGAGCTGGGCCTGCTGTACCGCGAGCTGGGCCGGATCGAAGCACTGGTCGAGGACATCCTGCTGGCCAGCCTGGACAGCTGCATCCTCGACGGCGAAGCCACGTTGCCGCGTGACGGTGCAGCCCTGGCCGGGTTGGCCGAGCGCAAGCGTGGCAGCTGGGCCGAGCATGCCGAACGTCTGGCCCGCCAGACCCTGGAAGTGCTGAAGCTGTGGCACGGTCTGCAGAAGCGCTTCAAGGGCAAGATCGACCTGAGCCAGGCGGTGGCGCTGAACGACGTCAAGCAGCAGCTGGCCAACCTGGTCTATCCGGGCTTCGTGCGCGAAACCCCTGCCGTGTGGTTCAAGGAGTTGCCACGCTACCTCAAGGCGGTGGAGTTGCGCCTCGAGAAGCTGGGCGCCCAAGTGCAGAAGGACCGTGTGTGGAGCGGCGAGCTGGGCAACCTGTGGGCGCAGTACAAGGCGCGGGCCGACAAGCATGCCCAGGAAGGCAAGCGCGATGAGCAGCTGACCTTGTACCGCTGGTTGCTGGAGGAGTATCGGGTGTCGCTGTTTGCCCAGCAGTTGGGCACCAAGATGCCGATTTCCGACAAGAGATTGAGCAAGCAGTGGAGCCAGGTGGAAGGATAAACTTCCGCAGATGTGGCAATATTGATGCAATTTGGGCCGCTTTGCGGCCCATCGCGGGTAAACCCGCTCCTACAGGGATTGCGCACGCCTGTGGGAGCGGGTTTAGCCGCGATCGAGGGCACAGCCCTCGCCGTGAAGTTGGTACTAAAGTGCCATTATTCTGTCATATTCCCAGCCAGCGCCCCGTAGCGATGGCCTTTGAGCAGAGGATCGATCGTGCATAACGTCGTGATCAGCGGCACCGGCCTGTATACCCCGGCCCAGAGCATTTCCAACGAAGAACTGGTGGCCTCCTTCAACGCCTGGTCACAGCAGTACAACCAGGACAACGCCGCCGCCATCGAGCGTGGCGAGCTCGAGGCGGCACCGTTGTCCGACGCCGCCTTCATCGAAAAGGCCTCGGGCATCAAGAGCCGCTTCGTCATGGACAAGGCCGGCATCCTCGACCCGCAGCGCATGAAGCCGCGCCTGCCCGAGCGTTCCAACGACGAGCCGTCGATCCTCTGCGAAATGGGCGTTGCCGCTGCGCGCCAGGCGCTGGAACGCGCCGGTCGTACCCCGGCGGATGTCGACGGGGTGATCGTCGCCTGCTCCAACCTGCAACGCCCTTACCCGGCCATCGCCATCGAAGTGCAGCAGGCGCTGGGTATCGACGGCTTCGCCTTCGACATGAACGTGGCCTGTTCGTCGGCCACCTTCGGCATCCAGACCGCTGCCAACAGCGTGCAACTGGGGCAGGCCCGTGCACTGCTGGTGGTTAGCCCGGAAATCTGCACCGGGCACCTGAATTTCCGCGATCGCGACAGCCACTTCATCTTTGGTGACGCCGCCACGGCGGTACTGGTCGAGCGAGCCGACAAAGCCACGTCGGCGCACCAGTTCGACATCGTCGGCACCAAGTTGCAGACCGCGTTCTCCAACAACATCCGCAACAATTTCGGCTTCCTCAACCGCGCGGCGGAAGAGGGGATCGGCGCGCCGGACAAACTGTTCGTGCAGGAAGGGCGCAAGGTATTCCGCGAAGTCTGCCCGATGGTCGCCGAGCTGATCGGCAAGCACCTGGGCGAGAACAACCTGCAGCCATCCGACGTCAAGCGCTTCTGGCTGCACCAGGCCAACCTGAGCATGAACCACCTGATCGTCAAGAAGCTGATGGGGCGTGAGGTGAGCGAGGAAGAGGCACCGGTGATTCTCGACCGATATGCCAACACCAGTTCGGCGGGATCGGTGATTGCCTTCCACCTGTACCAGGATGACCTGGCGCCAGGGGCGTTGGGCGTGCTGAGCTCGTTCGGCGCGGGGTATTCGATTGGCAGCGTGATTCTGCGCAAGCGTTGATTGTCGCGTTAGATGCCAGATCGAGGGGGCCGCTTTGCGGCCCCCTCTTTTTTGCAGGCAAAAAAAGGCGGGAAATGCCGGATGGGGTCGGCATTTCCCGCCTCAGAGTGAAGCAGAGGAGTGTGTCGCTTAGAACTTGGCTTCCAGGTCCACCTGCAGGGTGTCTACGCTGGCGTCGCTGTTCGGCAGGTTGGAGTAGTCGGTCTTGGCCATCATGTAGGCCGCGCCGAGGTTGAAGTTCTTGTCGATTTCGTAACCGACCTTGAACTTGTGGCCGCGCGAACCGGTGAAGCCGTTACCGAAGTCAGAGTCGGTGAACAGGCTGACTACGCCGTTACGCTGCACGTCGCGGTAGTTGTAGTCCAGGCTCCAGGCGCCGATCTTGGACTTCAGGCCGGCCAGCCAGGCAGTGTCCATGCCGTCGGTGCTTTCGGTGTTCTTGACGTACTGGCCGTAAGCCGACAGTGGGATGGCGAAGCCGGTGAAGTCGACTTGGCCGAAACCTTCAACCAGATTGAACTCGTCGGTGGTGTTACCCAGCGAACGCAGCAGAGCCGAGGCCTTGTCGTTGTCGTAGCCGTAGAGGCTGGCACCGACGGTGACCTTGACGGTGTCAGCCGCGTTGAACTTGGTACCCAGCTGGGCCGCGTACAGCTGTGCGTCGTGCTTGTACTGCACGCCGTCGCCGTCGACGTTGTCTTTCAGGTTGTAGTGGCCAATGCTGCCGAACACTTCGGCCGGGCCGGCGTTGGTCTTGTAGGTGACGGCCACGCCTTCCGGGTTGATGTCGCTATCCCAGATGATGTCGCCCATGCTCACCCATGGCTGCAGCATCTTGCCGCCGATCAGGTGCAGGTTCGGGACGGCAGTCGGGTGCCAGTCGAGGTAGGCCAGGTCGACCCACAGGGCTTTCTTCTCGAAGTAGTTGTCCAGGCTCTGGTTGGTCGAGCGGGCATCGGCGCTGCTGCCGGTGGCCACACGCACGCCAGCATCGACCTGCGGGTTGATCTCGCTGTAGAAGCCGACACGGGCACGCACGCGCTCGCGATCCTGGTTGGGGCTGCGGGAGATCGGGTTGTCGACGTTGACGTCTTCGTAACGCAGGCGTACATCACCCTTGATCTGGGTCTTGGCGGCCCATGCCACTTTTTGTTCGAAGGAGCTCATCCGGTCGGACTGAGCTTTCTGAGCGGCCTTTTCCTTGGTTTCCTGAGCCAGGTCGCCCTGCAGTTCGTTGTACTGCGCCTGGTTGATCGAGCCATTGGCGCGGAGCATTTCGAGCAGCTTGGCGTCGACGGCAGCACTGGCCGGAGCACTCAGAGCCAGCATCATGCCGGTGAGGCTCACTCCGGTAAGTGTAGAAACAAGACGCATAAGGTTCTCCCTACTTAAAAGATTTGGGGAGGCTCAGCGCCCGCCCCCATGTTGGCATGTCTTCGGAAAGGGCCTGACTAGACAGGTTCTGGGGTTCCGGAAAACAGGCGCAAGTATTGCGGGGGCCAATGACAGAATAATGTCTAATTAGTGGCACTGCTGTTAAGTAATTGAGAATGAAAGGCGAAACGGGCCGATCCTCATTTGAGTGACGGGCCTCTGTTCGCCGATACTGATGGCCTTAAACAGCGAGTCGAAAACGTGACCAGTCTCTACAGCCTTGCCCACTTGCGTGACCTGCCAGCGGCGACCTGGGATGCCCTGGTCCCCCCTGGCCAACCGTTCCTGCGCCACGCTTTTCTCAGCGCCATGGAAGACAGCGGCAGTGTTGCCCGCAACACCGGCTGGGCAGCCGAACACCTGGTGCTGGAGCGCGACGGGCAGGTGCGTGCGCTGCTGCCGGCGTACCGCAAATGGCATTCGTATGGCGAGTACGTGTTCGACCACGGTTGGGCCGATGCCTGCGAGCGTGCCGGCATCGCCTACTACCCCAAGCTGCTCGGTGCCGTGCCGTTCAGCCCGGTCAGCGGGCCGCGCCTGCTGGCGGCCGACCCTGCCGATGGCCTGCTGGTGCTGCAGGCATTGCCCGAATATCTGGGCAAAGCCGGGCTGTCCGGGGCGCACATCAATTTCACCGACCCGCAGCTGGATGCGCAGATGGCGGGTTTGCCGGGCTGGATGGAGCGGCTGGGTTGTCAGTTCCACTGGCGTAATCACGGTTATAGCGATTTCCAGGACTTTCTCGACAGCCTCAGCTCACGCAAGCGCAAGCAGATGCGCAAGGAGCGTGAGCAGGTGGCCGGGCAGGGCATCGATTTTCGCTGGTATCGCGGCGATGAGCTGGACGAGGCGCAGTGGGATTTTGTTTTCCTCTGCTATGCCAACACCTATGCGGTGCGCAGGCGTTCTCCCTATCTGACCCGGGAATTCTTCAGCCTGTTGGCCGAGCGTATGCACGAGGCCGTGCGGGTGGTGATGGCGCGCCAGGGCGGGCGTGATGTGGCCATGGCCTTGAGCCTGGTCGGTGGCGACAGCCTGTTTGGCCGCTACTGGGGCTGCCTCGATGAGTTCGACCGGTTGCATTTCGAGACCTGCTTCTACCAGGGCATGGACTTTGCGATTGCCGAAGGGCTGCAGCGTTTCGATGCCGGGGCGCAGGGCGAACACAAGCTGATTCGCGGGTTCGAACCGGTGCTCACGCGCTCGTGGCATTACCTGCTGCATCCCGGGTTGAGGCGGGCGGTGGAGGATTTTCTGCAGCAGGAGCGGGAAGGGGTGCGGGGGTATGCCGAGGAGGCCAAAGGGATGCTGCCTTACCGCAAGGATTGAGGTCTCCAATACCTGTTCCGACCTCTTCGCGGGTAAACCCGCTCCCACAGGGACCGCACAGGCCTCAAGGGCTGTGGTGAGCCTGTGGGAGCGGGTTTACCCGCGAAGAGGCCGGAACAGGACTCAGTCGACCCCGACAAAGCCCCCGGTCTGGTGGTGCCACAACCGGGCATACAGCCCCCGCTGTTCCAGCAGCTCGCTGTGGCTGCCACTCTCGACGATCCGCCCCTTGTCCAGAACCACCAGGCGGTCCATCCGGGCAATGGTCGACAGCCGGTGAGCGATGGCGATCACCGTCTTGCCCTGCATCAAGGTCTCCAGGCTTTCCTGAATGGCCGCCTCGACCTCCGAGTCCAGCGCCGACGTGGCTTCGTCCATGATCAGGATCGGCGCATTTTTGAGCAGCACCCGGGCAATCGCGATGCGCTGGCGCTGCCCGCCCGACAGCTTCACGCCACGCTCGCCCACATGGGCATCGAAGCCGGTGCGGCCCTGGGCATCCGACAACTGCGGGATGAACTCATCGGCCCGCGCCCGGCGCACGGCTTCGTGCAGCGCCGCGTCACTGGCGTCGGGGCGGCCATACAGCAGGTTGTCGCGGATCGAGCGGTGCAGCAGCGAGGTGTCCTGGGTGATCATGCCGATCTGCGCACGCAGGCTGGCTTGGCTGACCTCGGCGATGTCCTGGCCGTCGATCAGGATGCGCCCGCCCTGCACGTCGTACAGGCGCAGCAGCAGGTTGACCAGGGTCGACTTGCCGGCGCCGGACGGGCCGATCAGGCCGATCTTCTCGCCCGGGCGGATGTCCAGGTTGAGCCCTTCGATCACGTTGGCGGCCTTGCCATAGTGGAAGTCCACGTCATCAAAGCGCACCGCGCCGCGGCTGACCTTGAGGGGCGGCGCCTGGGCCTTGTCGGTAACGGTGACCGGTTGGGCAATGGTCTGCAGGCCGTCCTGGACCATGCCGATGTTTTCGAAGATGCCGTTGACCACCCACATGATCCAGCCCGACATGTTGACGATGCGGATCACCAGGCCGGTGGCCAGGGCGATGGCACCGACGGTGATCAGCGACTGGCTCCACAGCCACAGCGCAAGGCCCGTGGTGGTGACCACCAACAGGCCGTTGAGGGTGGTGATGACCACGTCCATGCTGGTGACCACGCGCGAGGCCAGCTGGGTTTTCTCAGTCTGTTCGCGGATCGCTTCTCGGGCGTACTGCTGTTCATGGTCGGTGTGGGCGAACAGCTTGAGGGTGGCGATGTTGGTGTAGCCATCGACGATCCGCCCCATCAGCTTGGAGCGGGCGTCGGAGGAAACCACCGAGCGCTCCTTCACCCGCGGCACGAAGTAGTACAGCGCAACGATGTAGCCGACGATCCACACCAGCAGCGGCAGCATCAGGCGCCAGTCGGCCTCGGCGAACAGCACCAGCGAGGTGATGGCGTAGATCAGCACATGCCACAGCGCATCCACCGCCTGCACGGCAGAGTCGCGCAGCGAGTTGCCTGTTTGCATGATGCGCTGGGCGATGCGCCCGGCGAAGTCGCTCTGGAAGAAATTCAGGCTCTGCTTGAGCACATAGGTGTGATTCTGCCAGCGGATCAGGCTGGTCATGCCGGGGTTGATGGTCTGGTGCACCAGCAGGTCGTGCAGGCCGAAGAACACCGGCCGCAGCAGCAGGATCACCACCAGCATCCAGATCAGCTCGCCGCTGTGCTCGCTGAAGAAGTTGACATTGGGCGTGCCCTGGGCCAGGTCGATGATGCGGCTCAGGTAGCTGAACATCGCCACCTCGATCAGCGAGGCGAACAGGCCCACCACCAGCAGGGCGAGAAAACTCGGCCAGACCTGGCGCAGGTAGTACAGGTAGAACGGCCAGACCTGGCCGGGCGGCGACTCGCTGGGCGCGTCGCGGAAGATGTCGATCAGTTGCTCGAAACGGCGGTACAGCATGGGTGACAAGACTCCTGTGCTACCCGACCCCGGAAGGTTTCACGTCCCTGTGAAACCGGCGGTCAGTCGATGCGTTTGGCGGACTTGATGTACACCGGGTCGGCCGGGACATCGCGCATGCCTTTTTTCACCGTGGTTGGCGAGTTGACGATCTGGTCGACCACTTCCATGCCCTGGGTCACCTTGCCGAACACGGCGTAACCGGCGTCGCGGCCCGGGTTGAGGAAGTCGTTGTCGGCGACGTTGATGAAGAACTGGCTGGTGGCCGAGTTCGGGTTGGAGGTGCGTGCCATCGACAGGGTGCCACGGGTGTTCTGCAGGCCGTTGCTGGCCTCGTTCTTGATCGGGTCCTTGGTGTCTTTCTGCACCATCTGGTCAGTGAAGCCGCCGCCCTGGACCATGAAGCCCGGGATCACGCGGTGGAAAATGGTGTTGTTGTAGAAACCGCTGTCGACGTAGGCCAGGAAATTCTTGGTACTGATCGGCGCTTTTTCTGCATTGAGCTCGATGGTGACCTGGCCGAAGCTGGTGTCCAGCTGAACGTGCGGGGTCTTGTCGGAAGCCATGACGCTGGTGGCGAAGGCGACCGAGCAGGCGGTGAGCAGGAGTTTTTTCAGCATGGGCTCAATGATCCTTGAGAGGTGGAAGCGGCTGCGAGGAACTGCAGCAGGGTCTGGTTGAAGACCTCGGGTTGATCGAGGGGTGTAGCGTGTCGGGAATCGTCGATGACCACCAGCCTGGCGTGGGGCATCAGGGCCACGTAGCGCTCTTTAAGGTGTATCGGGGTGTAATCGTGGTCGGCGGCAATCACCAGCGTGGGACAGCGGATCTGCGCGATGCGTTCCTGCACGCCCCAGTCGACGATGGCGTCGAAGCTCTTGAGGTAGGCGCGCTTGTCGTTGCGTGCCCAGCGTTCGGCCATCTTCTTGCGCAGTTCGGCCTGCTCCGGCTTGGGGAACAGCCGCGCGGCCAGGCCCTGGCCGACCGTCTCGACGCTGAGGATGCGCGCCAGGCCCCAGCGCTTGAGCCACCATAGCCAGTCGCTGCGGGTGCGGCGCTTGACCTCGGGGGCGCTGTTGACGATGCACAGGCTGCGCAGCCATTGCGGGTGGTCCACGGCGAACTGGAACCCGACCATGCCGCCCATGGACAGGCCGACGAAGTGCACCGGGCCGGTCTGCAGGTGCTCGAGCAGGGCCAGCAGGTCTTCGCTGAAGGTGGCGATCTGGTAACCGTCGCGGGGCTTGTCGGAGCGGCCGTGGCCGCGGATGTCCATGAGGATCACCCGGTAGTGGCGGCTCAGCTCGGGTACCTGCAGCTCCCAGTCCTGGCTGCTGGAGCCCAGGCCGTGCAGCAGCACCAGGGGTTCGCCCTGGCCATATTCCTGATAATGCAGCGAGCATCCTTCATGTTCGAAATAGGCCATGGGCGCGGTCCTCTCAGGCTTGTGGGGGGGCTGCGAAGGGCACGTCCAGCGGCGCGGTGTCGAAATTGCGCAGCAGGTCGATGAGAATCTGCGTGGCCGGGCCCAGGGTCTTCTCTTTGCTCGAATAAAGGTAGAACAGTGGGTGGCGGCTGCCACCCTGATCGAGCGGCAATGGCTTCAGTACGCCGTCGAGCAGCTCACGCTCGATCATGTGCCGTGGCAACCAGGCAAAGCCCAGGCCGCTGCCGACGAAGGTGGCGGCGGTGCCCAGGCTGCCGACCGTCCAGCGCTGCTCGGCGCCGAGCCAGCCGACATCGCGTGGCTGGGCGCGGCCGGAGTCGCGGATCACCACCTGCAGCTGGCTTTCCAGGTCCTGGAAGGTGATTTCCCGGCCCAGGCGGTGCAGGCTGTGTTCCGGGTGGGCAACGGCGACGAACTCCACCGAACTCAGCTCGGTGCCCAGGTAGCCGCCGATGCTGTAGCTGCTGATGGCAAGGTCGGCGATGCCTTCGTGCATCACTTCCTCGACGCCCGACAGCACCTCTTCACGCAGACGCACCCGGCAACCGCGGCTCTGTGGCATGAACGCAGCCAGGGCGCGCACCAGGCGGGCACTGGGGTAGGCGGCATCGACCACCAGGCGTACCTCGGCCTCCCAGCCTTGCTCCATGTGGTGCGCCAGGTCTTCCAACTGGCTGGCCTGCTTGACCAGGTGCCGCGAACGGCGCAGCAGCACGTTGCCGGCCTCGGTCAGCACGGCTTTGCGGCCATCGATGCGCAGCAGCGGCACGCCCAGCTGTTCCTGCATGCGTGCCACGGTGTAGCTGACCGAAGACTGCGAACGGTGCAGGGCTTCGGCGGCCTGGGCAAACCCGCCATGGTCGACCACTGCTTGCAGGGTTCGCCATTGATCCAGGGTCACGCGCGGCGCTTTCATGTTTGGCTCCTGTTGTCCTAAGCTGCGCTCTTTCAAGGAGAGCGCCCCATGAAGAAATGTTGTGCGGCAATTTTGATGTGCCTGCCCCTTGGGGCAATGGCTTACCCCATCGACGTGGAGAAGGACCTGACCGGGGTCAAGCTGGACTACACCACCTATGACACGGCCTACGACATCGGGTCCATTACCCTGAACAACTATGGGCAAGTGCCGGCAGCCTGCAAGGTGACCTTCCGCAACGGGCCCGAGGCACCGCGGGTGCGCCGGGTCAACGTACCGGCTGGCAAGAGCGTCGATGTGACGGCCAATTTCAATCGGCAGATCATCAAGCTGCGCATCGCGCTGGACTGCAAAGCGCAATAAAACGGATTAATCGATAGATTGCACCCACTTTTTACGCTTTTTTATCGATAGGTCAAGCCTTAATCTCACCTCCATCGAATCGCAACCCTTTTTGCCGATGGAGGCACCCATGTCCCGCGTACTGATCATCGAAAGCAGCGCCCGCCAGCAGGATTCCGTTTCCCGTCAACTGACCCGTGACTTCATCGAGCAGTGGCAGGCGGCGCACCCAGCCGACGCGATCACCGTGCGTGACCTGGCGGTAAACCCGGTGCCGCACCTGGATGCCAACCTGCTCGGAGGCTGGATGAAGCCTGAAGAACAGCGCAGCGCCGCCGAACTGGAGGCCCTGACCCGCTCCAACGAGCTGACCGATGAAGTGCTGGCTGCCGATGTGCTGGTGATGGCCGCGCCGATGTACAACTTCACCATCCCCAGCACCCTCAAGGCCTGGCTGGACCACGTGCTGCGCGCCGGGATCACCTTCAAGTACACCCCGACCGGCCCGCAAGGCCTGCTCACCGGCAAGCGCGCCATCGTCCTGACTGCCCGTGGCGGCATCCATGCCGGTGCTACCAGCGACCACCAGGAACCTTACCTGCGCCAGGTGATGGCCTTCATCGGTATTCACGATGTTGACTTCATCCATGCCGAAGGCCTGAACATGAGCGGCGAGTTCCACGAGAAGGGCCTGAACCAGGCCAAGGCCAAGCTGGCCGCAGTGGCCTGAGGTCAACGAATTCCCATCCCTGACACCTGTTGTAGCTCCTTTGGGTGTACCTGCCCGGCCTGATGGCCGGGCTTTTTTATGTGCGGTGCACGCGGTCTGCTTTTGCTTTGTGTGGGAGCGGCCTTGTGTCGCGAAAGGGCTGCAGAGCAGCCCCAGCAATATGTGCAGCTGTGCTGAGATCCGGGGGCGCTTCGCACCCCTTTCGCGACACAAGGCCGCTCCCACAAAGACCGAGTATCCAGCCACCCCCACATTCCTCATGGTTGAACCCAAAGGCCGCAACCCGCTAAGGTCGCGCCCTTGATCCACGAGAGGCAACCATGGGCTACCTGATAATCGTCGCGCTGATCCAGGCGTTTTCCTTCAACGTGATCGGCGAGTACCTGGCCGGGCACGTCGACAGCTATTTCGCCGTGCTCGCGCGCGTGGTGCTGGCCGGCCTGGTGTTCCTGCCGCTGACCCACTGGCGCCAGGTCGAACCGCGCTTCCTGCGCTCGATGCTGCTGATTGGCGCGCTGCAATACGGCATCACCTACGTCTGCCTGTACCTGAGCTTCCGCGTGCTGACCGTGCCGGAAGTGCTGCTGTTCACCATCCTTACGCCACTGCACGTGACCCTGATCGAGGACGCCCTGAACCGGCGCTTCAACCCCTGGGCATTGCTCGCGGCCTTGGTTGCCGTGGCGGGGGCGGGAGTGATCCGCTTCGACAGCATCAGCGGCGACTTCTTCATCGGCTTCCTGCTACTGCAACTGGCCAACTTCACCTACGCCGCCGGCCAGGTGCTGTATCGCCACTTGGTCGCCCGTAACCCTAGCGACCTGCCGCACTACAAGCGTTTCGGCTACTTCTACCTGGGCGCGCTGATCGTGGTGTTGCCGGCGTTCCTGCTGTTCGGCAATGCCCAGCACCTGCCGATCACCAACGTGCAGTGGCTGGTGCTGCTGTTCCTCGGCCTGTGCCCGACGGCCCTGGGCCTGTACTGGTGGAACAAGGGCGCCTGCCTGGTCTCCGGCGGAACGCTGGCGGTGATGAACAACCTGCATGTGCCGGTGGGGCTGCTGCTGAACCTGCTGATCTGGAACCGCGACGAGCCGCTTGGCCGGTTGTTGCTCGGTGGCGCGATCATCCTGGCGTCGGTATGGCTGAGCCGTCTGGGCAACCGTGCGCAGTCGCCTGTGACGGGCAAGGCCTGACATGCACACCATCTTCGTCATCGTTGCTCCGATCTTCGCCCTGATCCTGGTCGGCTTCCTGTGCCGCAAGACCAACAAGCTCGGTGACAAGGCTGCCGCCGAGATCAACAAGATGGTGGTCTGGCTGTGCCTGCCAGCGCTGCTGTTCAAGGTCACCGCCACGGCGACCTGGAGCGAGATCTGGCACCCAGGGTTCATCGTCGCCTTCGGTGCGGGGGCATTGGCGATGTTCGTCGTGACCCTGGCCTGGCGCCTGTACAGCGGCCACGGCCTGGTGGCAGCGAGCATCGACGGGCTCAGTGCCGGCTATGCCAATACCGGCTACATCGGCATTCCGTTGTGCCTGCTGCTGTTCGGCCAGCCAGGCCTGCAGCCAGCGTTGATTTCGTCGCTGATCGTGGTCTGCCTGGTGTTCGCGATTTCCCTGACGCTGATCGAAATCGGCCTGCAGGAGGAGCGGCAGATCGGCCGTGCGATCCTGCTGGTGAGCAAGGCGCTGGCGAAGAATCCGCTGGTGATTTCGCCGCTGGCGGGAGCGGGCTGGGCCATGGGTGGCCTGGGGCTGGCCGAGCCGGTGATGCATTTTCTCGACATGCTGGCGTTGGCGACCACGCCTTGCGCATTGATCTCGCTGGGCGCGTTCCTGGCCGAGAAACGCACCGGTTCGCAGGCCAGCCCGTGGCCGTTGGTGGCGCTGAAGCTCGTCGGTCAGCCGGCGCTGACCTGGGTGCTGGCGTTCAAGGTGTTCAGCCTGCCGACCATGTGGGCGGCCTCGGCCGTGCTGCTGGCGGCGCTGCCGACCGGGACTGGGCCGTTCATGCTGGCGGAGTACTACAACCGCGAAGCGGGGCTGATTTCGCGGACGATCCTGTTGTCGACCGTGGCCTCATTGGTGACCCTGACCGGGCTGCTATACCTGCTGGGTTATGCGGGGTAGCTGAGGGTCTCTTCGCGGGTAAACCCGCTCCCACAGGTATGGCACAGCTCTCAAAACTTGCTGTGTACCTGTGGGAGCCGCGCTTGCCGGCGATGGGCTGCAGAGCAGCCCCGGCAATCTCAAGCTTCACTCACCTCTTCCAACCGCCGCGAAACGGGCTCCACAACCCGCCCAGCCAACCCCACCCGCATGTCATTGCCACTCGGCTGCTGATACAGACTCAACCCAAACTCCGGCAACACCGCCAGCAGGTAATCAAAGATATCCCCCTGAATCCGCTCGTACTCCGCCCACACCGTGGTGGTGGTAAAGCAGTAGATCTCCAGCGGCACACCCTCGGCCGTGGTCTGCATCTGCCGCACCATGCAGGTCATGTTCGGGTGCACGTTCGGGTGGTTTCTCAGGTAAGCCAGGGCAAACGCCCGGAATGTCCCGATATTGGTCAGCTTGCGGCGGTTGGCCGAAAGCTCTGGCACCGGCCCCAGCGCCTCGTTCCAGGCCAGCAGTTCCTGGCGCTTGCTGGCCAGGTAGTCGCCCAGCAGGCTCACCTGAGTCAGGCGCTGCTCTTCGTCCGGGGTAAGGAAGCGCACGCCGGCAGCATCGATGAACAGGCTGCGCTTGATCCGCCGCCCGCCAGACTGCTGCATGCCGCGGTAGTTGCGGAACGACTCGCTCATCAGGCGCCAGGTCGGAATCGAGACGATGGTCTTATCAAAATTCTGCACTTTCACGGTATGCAGGGTGATATCGACCACATCACCATCGGCACCCACCTGCGGCATCTCGATCCAGTCGCCCACATGCAGCATGTCGTTGCTGGTCAGCTGCACACTGGCGACGAACGACAGCAGCGTGTCCTTGTACACCAACAGCAGCACCGCCGACATCGCACCCAGGCCCGACAGCAGCAACAGCGGCGAGCGGTCGATCAGGGTGGCGACGATGACGATCGAGGCGAAGATCCACAGCATCATCTTGGCGAGCTGCACGTAGCCCTTGATCGAGCGGGTGCGGGCGTGCTCGGTGCGAGCGTAGATGTCCAGCAGGGCATCGAGCAGGCACGACAGGGCCATGGTCATGAACAGAAGGGTGAAGGCCAGGGCGACGTTGCCGAGGAAGTGCTGAGCAGTGTCGGACAGCTCGGGCACCAGTTTCAGGCCGAACTGGATCACCAGCGACGGGATGGTCTGGGCCAGGCGGTGGAACACCTTGTTGTGGCGCAGGTCGTCGAGCCACTTCAGCGCCGACTGCCGGGCCAGCAGGCGGGCGCTGTGCAGCACCAGGAAGCGCGCCAGGCGCCCGAGTACCAGGGAAATCAGCAGCAGCACCGCCAGGCCGATAGCGGCGTGGAGCAGTGGATGTTGGTCGAGGGTGCCCCACAGGTCGAGGCTGTCACGCCAGATGCGTTGGATGTCCATAAGCTTGAAACCGGTCTTTTACAGCGAAACGAAGCGCCATTAGAGCGCGGAAGCCGACAAAGTTGCCAAAAGAAATTCGGCTAAGGCGGCAGAAAACGTTACCCTATGCAACTGAATTTCCCGCACTTGCCTGAGGTTACCTCCGTGTTCTCCCAATTCGCCCTGCATGAACGCCTGCTGAAAGCCGTGGCCGAGCTTAAATTCGTCGAGCCGACCCCGGTGCAGGCCGCGGCCATCCCCCTGGCCCTGCAAGGGCGCGACCTGCGTGTGACCGCGCAGACCGGCAGCGGCAAGACCGCCGCGTTCGTCCTGCCGCTGCTCAACCGCCTGGTTGACCTGAAGGGCGGGCGCGTCGAGATCCGCTCGCTGATCCTGCTGCCGACCCGCGAGCTGGCCCAGCAGACCCTCAAGCAAGTGCAGCTGTTCTCGCAGTTCACCTACATCAAGGCGGGCCTGGTCACCGGCGGTGAAGACTTCAAGGAACAGGCCGCCATGCTGCGCAAGGTGCCGGACGTGCTGATCGGCACCCCGGGCCGCCTGCTCGAGCACCTCAATGCCGGCAACCTCGACCTGTCCCACGTGCAGGTGATGATCCTCGACGAAGCCGACCGCATGCTCGACATGGGCTTCGCCGAAGACATGGAGCGCCTGTGCAAGGAGTGCGAGAACCGCGAGCAGACCCTGCTGTTCTCGGCCACCACTGGCGGCGCGGCCCTGCGCGACATCATCGGCAAGGTCCTGAAAGATCCAGAGCACCTGATGCTCAACAGCGTCTCGCAGCTGGCCGAAGGCACCCGCCAGCAGATCATCACCGCCGACCACGACCAGCACAAGGAAGCCATCGTGCAGTGGCTGCTGGCCAACGAGACCTTCGACAAGGCGATCATCTTCACCAACACCCGCGCCCTGGCCGACCGCATCTACGGCCACCTGGTGGCCAAGGACGTGAAAGCCTTCGTGCTGCACGGCGAGAAGGACCAGAAGGACCGCAAGCTGGCTATCGAACGCTTCAAGCAGGGCAGCTCCAAGGTGCTGGTGGCCACCGACGTGGCGGCCCGTGGCCTGGACATCGACGGCCTGGACCTGGTGATCAACTTCGACATGCCGCGCAGCGGCGACGAGTACGTGCACCGTGTGGGCCGCACCGGCCGTGCCGGTGGCGAAGGCCTGGCGATTTCGCTGATCACCCACAATGACTGGAACCTGATGTCCAGCATCGAGCGCTACCTCAAGCAGCAGTTCGAGCGCCGGGTGATCAAGGAAGTGAAGGGCACCTACAACGGGCCGAAAAAGGTCAAGGCTTCGGGCAAGGCGGTGGGTGCCAAGAAGAAGAAGGTCGACAAGAAGACTGGCGAGAAGAAGGCTGCTGCCAAGCGCAAGCCGACCGCCAAGCCACGGCCGAATGCGCCACTGGCCAGCTCCGACGGCCTGGCGCCGCTGAAGAAGCGCAAGCCGGCTGCTGAATAAGCTTGACGCAGATCCTGTAGGAGCGGCCTTGTGTCGCGAAAGGGCCGCAAAGCGGCCCCCTGCCAGATGTGCCATTGCGAATATCCCGGGGCTGCTTTGCAGCCCTTTCGCGACACAAGGTCGCTCCTACAAGGCGAGCGCCAGCGCGAAGTAAATCACTCAGCCTTTTTCTCTGCTTCCTTCAACTCCTTGATCCGCTTGTCGATCAACTGACATTTATCGGGCAAGTCCTTGCTCGCCGTCCCCAGCTCCATCCCCTGGAGCTCATCATTGATCTCCTTGGCCTTCTGCGGGTTCTGCTCGGTCAGTTGACTGACCAGCCCGGCCAGCTCCTCACGTTTCTGTGTCGCTTCCTCCGGTGTGCAGGCCCATGCGGGCAGGGCACAGCACAGGGCGGTGGCACAGGCGATGCGCAGCAGCGGTTTCATCCTTTCTACCTCCGGCGGTGGTGATGCCCGGTGGAGACGCGCGTGCGGCGGTTGGTTCAGCGCCTGCGACCGGCGGCTATACCCCTGGGTATATTTACCGCAGCCATCCTCGGCTCTAGTTTGAGGCCACAACCACAACAACCGAGGAACACACCCATGGATCGATTGAAAGGCAAGGTGGCACTGATTACCGGCGGCGCGGGCGGTTGTGGCCTGGCCGCGTCGGAGCTGTTCGCCGCCGAGGGCGCCAAGGTGGTGATCCTCGACTTGCCGACCAGCCAGGGCGAAGCGGTGGCGGCACGCATCAATGCCGAAGGCGGGAAGGCGCTGTTCGTCGCCGCCGATGTGTCGCAGGCCGACCAGGTGCAGCGTGCCGTGGCCCAGGGCCAGGCGCATTTCGGCCCGATCACCGTGCTGATGAACCACGCCGGGATCATCGCCGCCGGGCCGTTCCTGGAAACCAGCGAGGCCGACTGGGACCGGCTGATGAGCATCAACGTCAAAAGCATGTTCCTGGTCACCAAGGCGGTACTGCCGGGCATGCTCGCTGCGGGCGGCGGCAGCGTGATCTGCACTTCGTCGATTTCCGCCGTGGTCGGCACGCCGATGGAGGTGCTGTATTGCACCACCAAAGGCGCGTGCCACATGTTCGCCCGCGCCCTGGCCGTGGAATACCGCGACCAGAACATCCGCAGCAACGCCATTTGCCCGGGTTTCATCGGCACTGCCCATGGTCGCCGCGAGCTCGACCTGCTGCGCGGTTATGGCGTGGATGCTTCCGACGAGGCGATCAAGACCATGCAGGGGCGCCTGTGCGATCCAAGCGAGGTGGCTAATGCCGCGCTGTTCCTGGCCAGCGACGAGTCGAGCTTCGTCAGTGGTTCGCACCTGTTCGTCGACAACGCCTACACCGCCATGTGATGCCTGGCCGGCAGCCCGCTGCCGGCCTTCAACAAGAACGAAAAGCAGCACCCTTCAATTCTGCCCCCAAGCCAATTCCAACAAGACAGAGGCAGCAGATGGAAAACATAGGCACTTACGTCATCTACGTGATCATGGTGTGCGCCGTGATCGGCGCGATCGCCTCGATCGTCAATGCAGAATCCGAGCTGGCCAAGGAATTCACGGCCGGCCTGCACAGCATCGGCCCGATCTTCATCCCGGTGGCCGGGATCATGGCCGCCATCCCGTTCATTTCCAGCTTCATCAGCCACGTCATCGGCCCGCTGTTCCTGGCCATGGGTGCGGATGCTGGCATCGCCGGGCCGATCTTCATCGCTTCGGACCTGGGCGGTTACCAGTTGGCCCAGGCGCTGTCGCACAGTCCGGAAGGCTGGATCCTCGGCCTGATCACCGGCTTCCAGTGCGGCTCGACGGTGATCTTCGTCATCCCGGTGGGCCTGGCCATGCTCAACAAGGCCGACCACAAGTACATGGCCCTGGGCATCATGGCCGGGTTGCTGAGCATCCCGATCAGCATCGTGTTCATCGCCATGGGCATGCAGGCCATGGGCCTGGGTGTGCGCCCGGATATCGCCACGGCAGGCGCCGCGACCCAGGCGCTGCACTTCACCTTGCCGACCCTGTTGCGCAACTTGTCGCCGCTGATCCTGTTCTGCGTGGCACTGGCGGCGGCCCTGCGCTACTTGCCCAACCTGATGGTCAGCCTGTTCCTCAAGCTGGGGCAGCTGATGTACGCGGCAGTGACCCTGGTGCTGGTGGCCTCGATCGTCGAGTACTTCACCGGTGGTTTCACCTCGCTGTTCGGTGGCTGGGGCTTTGCGCCGATCATCGCCGACAAGGCCGACCAGTTCCGCGCCCTGGAGATCGCAGGCTACGTGGGCATCATGCTCTGCGGTGCGTTCCCGATGGTCTACCTGATCAAGCGCTGTCTGTCGCGGCCGATCGAGAAAGTGGCCTCGAAGCTGGGCCTGTCACCGGTGGGCGCCGCCGGCATCCTCGCGGCCTCGGCCAACATCCTGGCGATGTTCCGCCTGGTGGTCGACATGCCACCGAAGGACAAGGTGCTGGTGATCGCCTTCGCCGTTTGCGCGGCCTTTACCTTCGGTGACCATCTGGCCTATTCGGCCAACTTCCAGCCGACGCTGATCGGGCCGCTGATCATCGGCAAGCTCGCCGGTGGCCTGCTGGGCATGGGCCTGGCTTACTGGCTTGCGGTGCCCAAGGCGCTGGAGCTGGGCCGCCAGGAAGAAGACGCCGGCCTGCTGCCTGCCAGCCCAGCGTTGCACTGACAGGGCCTGGCATCGTTCAATGCCGCTCGGGCTTCTACAGCCGGGCGGCATTCGCGTTTTCTTCATTCACCGCACAGGCCATCGCCATGAACAGCGACAACGCCGACCGCCTGGGCGCGGTCATCCGCAGCATCGGCAGCGACACCCTGGGCCCGGCCCTCGATACCGCGCTCAAGGGCGTGGTCGATTTCGACATGAGCTGCGCCTACCTGTTCCGCTTCAACCAGCCGGCGCTGCTGATCCACGATGGCTACAACCAGCGCGTGGCCGAGCGCACGCTCAAGGCCTACTTGCGCGGCGGCTACCTGCTCGACCCGTTCTACGTCGCCTGTACCAATAACCACCCATCTGGCCTGTGGCGCATGAGCGAACTGGCCCCGGACAGCTTCTTCGCCTCGGGCTTCTCTATCTCTCACGACATCCACCCCTGTGTTTCCTCGCACCACGGCAGCCTGATCGATGAAATCGGCTTCATCGTCCCGGTGCGGCCACGGACCGCGCTGGTGTACTCGCTGATGCGTGGCTTGGACAAGGGCGCGTTCGCGGTTGAGGAAGCACAGCGGCTGGCAGCACTGACGCCGGTGATCGATGCCATTTTCAGCCAGCACCTGCGCCTGGCCCACGCCGATGACCTGGCCGATCCGCAGGAGTCGGACAGCCAGCTGGAAGATGCCTTCGTCGATATCCTTCAGGGCCAGCTGACCGAGACCCAGCGGCATGTGGCCAAGCTGATCCTGCAGGGGCACAGCAGCCAGTCGATCTCCCGTGAGCTGGGGATTTCGGAGGGGACAGTGAAGGTACACCGGCACAATATCTGGCAGCGGTTGGGAATTGCTGGGAATGCGGAGTTGTTCAGGTTGTTCATCAATTACCTGGTCAAGCAGTGACTGAACCCCTCTAGCCTGCTGGTCAGGCTGCTTCGCTTCATGTCGTAGTCCTTTTCCCAAAGCCTCCTGGCGCAATTGAAGAGCGAGTGATTGCCCTCTAGTCTCGCCCTCAAACAGGAGGTATCGTATGTACACATGTAAATACAGAGCGTCCCATGTTCTTTGAATGGGACGATGCGAAGAACCAGGCCAACATCCGCAAGCATGGTATCGACTTCAGCGATGTTCCAGATATGTTCAATCATCCCTTGCTGACTCGCCGGGATCGTTGCCTGGATTATTGCGAGGAGCGTTGGGTCAGCCTCGGTTGGCTGAAGTCCTTGCTGGGTGTGGTCGTGTATACGGAGCGGGAGGGTGATGTCATCCGCATCATCTCCGCACGCAGAGCCACCAGGTGGGAGGCCAAGCTTTATGACCAAAGCATCGAAAACTGATTGGAGCCGGTTGGCTCAAATGGACGACAAGGACATTGATACCTCGGATATTCCGGAGCTGGGAGAGGACTTTTTCCGCGAGGCCGAATTACGGGTTCCAGCAAAGCAGACGGTGACCATACGCCTGGACTCGGATGTTCTTTCCTGGTTCAAGGAGCAGGGCGCGGGTTACCAGACGCGGATCAACCAGTTGCTGCGGCAATACATGCAAGCGCAACAACGCCAGCGCTGAGTTCTTTCTGAACGCTCGATACTTTAAGCGGGTCCCAACCTGTGTACCCCCTTCGTCCACAGCAGGAGGCCATCTCCATGAGCAGCACCTACGACTGGGACCTGATCGAGCGTTTGCTGCACGAGGTGCAGAACAGTGCCGGTCACAGCTTCACGCCACGCCCCTATGCCGAACAGCACGCTGCGGCGCTGGCCGCCGAAGGGCAGCCGGTGGGTGACATCGACCACCTGAAAACCCGCGCCTGCGAGTACGAAAAGCTGCTGTTCGAGCGCGGCTTCATCGAAAGCCGGGAACCGGAGGAGGGCGGCAATGGCGAAAACTTCGTGCTCACCGAGCGCGGCTCGCGCTTGCTCAGCCTGATCGACAGCAGCATCCCGGGCTTCGAGCACCCGCGTCAGGTACTGGATGAGCAGGAAGATGCGCTGGACGAAACCACCTTCGAGCAGGTGTCGGCCAAGGCACAGATCGCTTGAGGTCGTTTTGAGGGTGGCAAGGGCGGGCGGGGAAACCCGATAATCGGTGTTCCTTGACCACTGCCGAGCCTTTGCCGATGCCCTCGACCACTCAAAAGGCCCGCCCATGAGCGCGGCCCGCAAGAACCCCGACGCCTTTGCCTTCCAGGTGATGTTGGGCCTGTGCCTGATCTGGGGCTGCCAGCAGGTGCTGATCAAGACCGCGGCGGTGGATATCGCGCCGGTGATGCAGGCAGCCCTGCGCAACTGCATCGCTGCTGTGCTGGTGGGGTTGATGATCTGCTGGCGTGGTGGCTGGGAACAGGTGGGCAACACCTGGCGGGCCGGGCTCGTGGCCGGCGGGTTGTTCGGGCTGGAATTCCTGTTCATCGCCGAGGGCCTGAAGCTGACCTCGGCGGCGCACATGTCGGTGTTCCTCTACACGGCGCCGGTGTTCACCGCACTTGGCCTGCACTTCATGCTCCCCAGCGAACGGCTGCGGTTGCTGCAGTGGCTGGGGATCTTGCTGGCTTTTGCCGGGATTGCGTTGGCATTCGCGGGAGGCATGTCATTCGCCGAGATGGATGGGCGCATGCTGCTAGGCGATGCCTTCGGCGTGCTCGCCGGGCTGGCCTGGGGCGCGACCACGGTGGTGGTACGTGGCTCGCGCCTTTCCGAAGCACCGGCGACCCTGACCTTGTTCTATCAACTGGCGGTGGGGTTTGCCGGGTTGCTGTTGATCGCCCTGCTCAGCGGGCAGATCGTCGATGTGACCTTGACGCCGCTGGCGGTGGGTAGCGTGCTGTTCCAGGGCATCGTGGTCTCGTTCATCAGTTACCTGACCTGGTTCTGGTTGTTGCGCAAGTACCTGGCCTCCAACCTGGCGGTGTTTTCGTTCATCACGCCGCTGTTCGGGGTGACGTTCGGCGTGGTGTTGCTGGGTGAGCCGTTGAGTGCGAATTTCGTGATCGGTGCATTGATGGTATTGCTCGGCGTGATTCTGGTAAGTGCCGAGCCCTGGGTGAAGCAGCAACTGCGCAAGTGGGTAGGTTAAGCGGTGGTCTGAGGTGCAGCCTGGCAACCCTGAAGGCTGCGCCCGCCGATCAGCACAAGCATGCCCGCCACTCCCAGGCCGATGGCAGCCAGCACCAGTGCGGGTTGCAAACTCCCGCTGTAATGGTTGCTCAGCGCCGCCAGCAATGGCCCACTCAGCTGCCCCAGGGCAAAGCATGCGGTCAGCAGCCCGGCATTGCGCTGTGTGGCGTGCGGCGCCAGTTCCCTTGAGCGCTGCATCACCAGTTGCATGCACGCCAGGAATGGCCCGCCGCACAGCACCACGCCCAGTGCCAGGCCTACGCCACCGCCCATCAGGCAGGCCAGTACCCCCAAGCCTTGCAACCACAGGGTGACCATCAGCCAGGCCGAAGTACGGCCTGCCCGACGCAGGCTCACCAGCACCACACCGAGCGCCGCCGCCAGACCGAACGCCGGCCAGAACAGGTCGGCCATCCAGTTGCCGTGAAACTGCTGGTTGGCCATCTGCGACAGGAAGGTGGCCGGCAGGATGTAGCCCACGCCGTACAGGGCATAGACCAGGCCCAGTCGAGCAATGCCGACGCTGCGGGTCGGGCCCGGCTGCGCGGCGGCGGGCACCACTGCAGGTTGCAGGGCGCGAGGCAGCCAGGGGCGCACGGCCAGCAGCATGACCAGGGCCGCAACGGCATAGACCAGCCAGAGTGCCGCCGAACCCAGCCCCAGCAGATGCGCAGCCAATGCCAGCAAACCAGTCAGCGCAATACCCAGCCCGGGCCCGGCAAACACCATAGCCCCAAGGCGCTGGCGGTTGCGGGCATTGGCCACTTGCTGGCTGAGGCTGGTGATCATTACCAGCACCCAGGCACTGGCCACACCGGTCCCGAAGCGCAGCAGCAAATGGCTCCAGAAGCCGTCCGCAGCCCAGGAGGCCAAGGTCAGCAGCACGCACAACCACAGGCCCCCGTGCAGGCGCAGTTTCACCTGGTTCGGCCGACGGGCGCACATGGCGTCCACGGCGCCGAGTAAGTAGCCCAGGTAGTTGGCTGCCGCCACCAGCCCGGCGGCGGTCAGGTCGAACTGGCCTTCGGCGATCACTTGCGGCAGTTGCGGGGTAAGGGCGAAGCGGCCAATGCCCATGGCCATCATCAGGGCTAAGGCGCTGGCCAGCAATTGAGCGAACGGCGACATGAAGACTCTCCTGCGCGAATCAATGCGATGGATGGCAGGTTATGGTGAGTTGACTTTCAATAAAATTGAATAATGATGATCAAGTTGTTCTGTTTTGGAGAATGTCATGGAGTTCAGTCAACTGCGCATCTTCCAGGCGGTCGCCGAGGAGGGCTCGGTAACCCGCGCCGCCGAGCGGCTGCACCGGGTGCCGTCGAACCTGTCGACGCGCCTGCGTCAGCTCGAGGAGCAGCTTGGGGTGGAGCTGTTCCTGCGTGAACGTCAGCGCCTGCAGCTGTCACCCGCCGGCAAGGTGCTGCTGGATTACGCCAGCCGCCTTTCGGCCCTGCGTGACGAAGCCGTGGCGGCGGTGCAGGGCGGCCAGCCGGCGGGCGATTTCGCGCTGGGCACCATGTACAGCACTGCCGCGATCCACTTGCCGGCGCTGCTGGCGCGCTATCACCAGCAATACCCGGCGGTGAACCTGCAGGTACAGGCGGCCCCCAGCGGCGACCTGCTCGAAGGCCTGCTCAGCCATCGCCTGGATGCGGCACTGGTGGATGGCCCACCAAGCCTGGCCGGGCTGGATGGTGTGCCGCTGTGCGATGAAGTGCTGGTCTTGATCACCAGCCCGGAGCACCCGGCGGTGCGCAGTGCCAGGGACGTGGCGGGCAAAGCAGTATTCACCTTTCGCCAGGGCTGTTCATACCGGATGCGTCTGGAGGCCTGGTATGCCCATGACCACACGCCGATGGGGCGAGTGATGGAGATCGAGTCGTACCAGAGCATGCTGGCCTGCGTGATTGCCGGAGCGGGGGTGGCCTTGATGGCGCAATCGATGCTCGACAGCCTGCCCGGGCGTGACCGCGTGCACGCCCATCGCTTGCAGGCGCCATTCGATCACGCAGAAACCTGGCTGATGTGGCGCCAGGGCATGCGCGGGGCGAATTTGCAGGCCTGGATCGACATGCAACAAAGCGAAACGATTAACCAGTCGTCGGAATACGCCGTTTCCGCTTGATCCGGGTCAAACTAGCCCATATCTGTAGGAACAAGAGCATGCGTAGTACAGGACATCGGACTATGATCTGTATGAAACATCGCAGGATTGAATTGCCGTGAGGCTGACCCGTCAAGGGGGCATTATGAAAAACCAAATGTTCAACTGGCTCCACGACCTGGCGGTCGCTTTGGGGCTGATTCCACCACCCTTGCAGCCGGTGCCGATCCCGACTGATGAAGAGCAGCGCAAGCGCCAGCCGCGTCGTCGCTGAAATGCAAAAGGCCGCAGCATCTGTCAGATGCTGCGGCCTTTTTGTTTCTGCTCTTGTGGCCTGATCAGGCCAGCTTCACTTCACCCACCGGCTTGCGCGACATCACGCTCACCAGCACGAAGCTCACCAGGCCAACCGCCAGGCTGTAGTAGATCGGCGTGTTGGCATCCAGCCCGTCCTTGAACATGAAGAACAGTGCGGTGGCAAAGCCCAGCGACATGCTGGCGATGGCGCCTGCGGTGGTGGCGCGCTTCCAGAAGATCGCACCGATCAGCGGGATCAGCATGCCGCCAACCAGCAGGTTGTAGGCCAGGGTCAGGGCACTGATCACATCGTTCACCGCCAGGGCGATGCCCAGCACTACCAAGCCGGTGATCAGGGTGAACAGGCGGCTGACGCCCAGGCTCGACTGCTTGCCGCCACGCAGCTTGGGCAGCAGGTCTTCGGTCAGGGTGGTCGAGGCCGCCAGCAGGCCGGCACTGGCAGTCGACATCATGGCCGCCAGGGCTGCCGCCATCAGCAGGCCACGAATGCCTTCCGGCAGCTGGCCTTTGATCATCTCGGCAAAGGCATTGTTCGGGTTGGCCAGGTCCGGCATCAGGACATGGGCGGACATGCCGATCAGCGCGCACGCCAGGCCGTACAGCACGCAGTACACACCTGCGGTGGTGCCGGCGCGCTGGCAGACCTTCTCGTCACGGGCAGTGAAAACCCGCTGCCAGATGTCCTGGCCGATCAGGATGCCGAAGAAGTAGATCAGGAAGTAGGTGATGATGGTGTCCCAGCCGATGGTGGTCCAGCTGAAGCTGGCCGCCGGCAGCTTGGCTACCAAGGTGTCCCAGCCACCGGCCTTGTACAGGCACACCGGCAGCAGGATGAACATCAGGCCAACGGTCTTGATGACGAACTGGACGATGTCGGTCAGGGTCAGCGACCACATGCCGCCGATGGTCGAATAGACCACCACCACTCCGCCGCCGAGCAGCAGCGACGCCCAGAACGGCAGGTCGAGCAGTACTTGCAGGACGGTGGCCATGGCCAGGGTGGAGGTCACGCCGATCATCAGCGCATAGGCCAGCATGATGGCCGCGCTGGCCTGACGGGCCATCGGGTTGTAACGACGTTCCAGCACCTGGGTGACGGTGAAGATCTTCAGGCGCAGCAGCGGCTTGGCGAGGAACAGGTTGAGGGCGATGATGCCCAGGCCCAGGGCGGCACAGAGCCAGAAACCGGAGATGCCGTGGACGTAGCCCAGGCGTACGGTGCCGACGGTGGAGGCGCCGCCGAGCACGGTGGTGGCCATGGTGCCCATATACAGGGTCGGGCCAAGGTTGCGCCCGGCTACCAGGTAGTCTTCCTGGGTTTTCGCGCGCCGCATGCCATACCAGCCCAGCCCTAGCATGCCGACGGTATAGATCATTACAACAATGATGTCCAAGGCCATTGGGGGTCTCCCGATTATCTTTATTATGGCGAGATCGACCGCGCAGGCGTGTTCACGGCGCCCGGCGGTCTTGTCTTGTGTTGGCGGGCCTCTATGGCCCTCCCTCATGGCTCCTGCCGGGGTCTGTAGGAGCGGCCTTGCGTCGCGAAAGGGCCGCGCAGCGGCCCCAGCAATCTATGCGGTGCCGCCAAAATCCGGGGGCCGCTTTGCGGCCCTTTCGCGACACAAGGCCGCTCCTACAAGGGTGTTGCAAATGCCGGCGGTCAGCGACGCACGACGCCCGGTAGCACGCAGAGCATCTCGAACAACAGGTTGGCGCCGAGCAGCGAAGTGTTGCCGGTGGTGTCGTAAGGCGGGGAGACTTCAACCAGGTCACAGCCGATCAGGTCCAGGCCGTGGCAGCCGCGAATGATCTCCATCGCCTGGATGGTGGTCAAGCCGCCAATTTCCGGGGTGCCTGTGCCTGGGGCCCAGGCCGGGTCGATACCGTCGATGTCGAACGACAGGTACACCGGGCCACCGCCGACCTTTTCACGCACTTCGGCCATCAGCGGTTCCAGCGACTTGTGCCAGCACTCTTCGGCCTGGACCACGCGGAAGCCCTGACGGCGGCTCCAGTTGAAGTCATCGGCGGTGTAGCCCTGGGCGCGCAGGCCGATCTGCACCACGCGGTCGCAATCGAGCAGGCCTTCTTCCACGGCGCGGCGGAAGGTGGTGCCGTGGGCGATCTTCTCGCCGAACATGTGGTCGTTGACGTCGGCGTGGGCATCGATGTGCACCAGGCCGATCTTGCCGTGCTTCTTGTGCAGGGCACGCAGGATCGGCAGGGTGATGGTGTGGTCGCCACCCAAGGTCATCGGGATGACATTGTGCTCGACGATCTCGTCGTAGGCTTCTTCGATGATGCGCACGGCGTCAAGCAGGTTGAAGGTGTTGATCGCCACGTCACCGATGTCGGCCACCGACAGCGAGTCGAACGGGGCGGCACCGGTGGCCATGTTGTAGGGGCGGATCATCACTGATTCGGCGCGGATCTGGCGCGGGCCGAAACGGGTGCCGGAGCGCAGCGAGGTGCCGATGTCCAGCGGTACGCCGATGAACGCGGCGTCCAGGCCTTGGGCACTTTGCAGGTGGGGGAGACGGAGCATGGTGGCGATGCCGCCGAAACGCGGCATTTCGTTGCCGCCCAGTGGTTGGTGGAGAACTTTGTCCACGGTGGGCCTCATCAGTCGGTCGATTGTTTTGTTTGTTCGAACCTGTGCCGCCGCACGCCTATCAAGTCTGGATCGCTGGCGGGCAGGGTCATTTCGGCCAAGTCTGCGCAAGGTAGTGCGTGGGAAAAATCGCTACCGGCAAATACTTACTTCAGGAATTTCTGAACTAAGGCCGCAGGAGCGGTTAGACTGCGCGCAAATACCCCTGTGGACCCCTTGCACCATGGCCTCGACCTTGCCCGACCTGAAACTGCTGCGCATCTTCGTCAGCGTGGTGCGCCACCAGGGGTTCGCCAATGCCCAGCGCGAGCTCAACCTGTCGACCTCGGCCATCAGTACCTACATGAGCCAGCTCGAAGGTGCCTTGGGTATCGTCTTGTGCCACCGCGGCCGCGGCGGCTTCAGCCTGACCAGCAAGGGCGAGCTGTTCCACCAGGAGACACTGCGCCTGCTGGCCGAGCTGGATGGTTTCGAACAGTACGCCGCAGCGCTCAAGGGCGAGCTGCGCGGCACCCTCAACCTCGGCGTGATCGACTCCACCGTAGGCGATCGCGCACTGCCACTGGCTGAAGTGATCGGCGCCTACAGCCAGGAGCACCCGGCCGTGCACCTGCATCTGTCGGTGTCCAGCCCTTACGAACTGCAGCTGGGTGTGCAGGACAACCGCCTGGACTTGGCCATCGGCGCGTTCTCCTCGCGCATGAGCGGCCTGCTGTATCAGCCGTTGTACCGTGAGCAGCACTGGCTGTACTGCAGCAGCCGCCACCCGCTGTTCGCCGAAAGGCGCATCCCTGAGCAGGTGGTGACCCAGCAGCGCATGGTCGGGCGCGGTTACTGGAGCCAGGCCGAGCTGGCCCGGCATGGCTTCAAGCACAGCGCGGCGACGGTGGAGAGCATGGAGGCGCAGCTGATCCTGATCCTCTCTGGCGCCTATATCGGCTATCTGCCCGAACATTATGCCCAGGCGTGGGCCGACAAGGGCGACCTACGCGTGCTATCGCCGGCCACTTTCGGCTATCAGGCACCATTCTCGCTGATCATTCGCAGGGGGCGGAGCCGGGAGCCGTTGCTACAAACATTCCGGGACCTGCTCAAGAGCCAACTGTATGTCGGTTGATGGTTTGTAAATTGTCGGACAATCCGACGGTGCACGCTAAATTTATCGGCAACATGGCCGCTAACTCCTCCACGCTCTGCTAGATATTTAGTTGCGCTGTTCCCTTACTCCCATCTTCGAAGGACCGTTCAAGATGCGCATGAACTTGCCCGTCACTGAGCACGAAAGAACCTTTTCCAGCGATCAGCGCCTTATCTCCACCACGGACCTGAACAGCCGTATCACCTACTGCAACGATGCCTTCGTGGCGATTAGCGGCTTCACCTACGAGGAGTTGGTGGGCCAGCCGCACAATCTGGTGCGTCATCCCGACATGCCGCCAGCGGTTTTCGGGCATATGTGGGAGACTATCAAGCAAGGCAAGCCCTGGATGGGCGTGGTCAAGAACCGCGCCAAGAACGGCGATTACTACTGGGTCAGCGCCTATGTCACGGCGATCTACGAAAATGGCCGCGTCAGTGGCTACGAGTCGGTGCGTTCGGTGCCGACCTGCGAGCAGATTCGCCGTGCCGAAGCCCTTTACGCGCGGCTTCGCGCAGGCAAGTCAGCCGTGCCGTGGGCGGCCCGGCTCGCTCGTGGCCTGGGCCACAGCTGGCCATTGATCGGCGCAGGTCTGCTGTCGGCTGCCGGTTACCTCTGGCTGCCACCCTACGCGGCGCTGGGCATGTTGATGGCCAGCTTGCTGGTGGCCTGGTACCTGATCGAACATCAGCAAGACCAGGCAATCCGCCGCACGCTCGCGGAACACCCCAAGGCGTTCACCAGCCCCCTGGTGGCCCTGACCTACAGTGACAACCCCGGCCTGCAGGGCCAGCTCGACCTGGCCATCATCAGCGAAGAGGCGCGCCTGCAGACCGCGCTGACCCGACTGGTGGATGCCGGCGTCGGGGTGAAGTCGCGTGCCGCGCAATCGGCCGACCTGTCCGATGCCCAGGCACAGATGCTCGACCGCCAGCGCAGCGAGACCGACCAGTCGGCCACGGCCATCGCGCAGATGGCCGCGACCATCCAGGAGGTCACCCACAACGTACAAAGCACCGCCCATGCCGCCGGTGACGCCGATCAGCTGGCCCAGCACGGCAGCGAGCTGGCGCAGCAGAGCTTGAAAGCCATGGGCAGCATGAGCGAGGCGGTCAGTGACATCGGCCAGGCGGTCAATGCCCTGGCCGAGCAGACCCAGTCGATCGGCAGTGTGGTCGACGTGATCACCTCGATTGCCGAGCAGACCAACCTGCTGGCGCTCAACGCCGCGATCGAGGCAGCCCGGGCTGGTGAGCAGGGCAGGGGCTTTGCCGTGGTCGCCGACGAGGTGCGCTCACTGGCCCGGCGCACGCGCGACTCCACCGACGAGATTCACCAGATCATCGCCTCGCTGCGTGCCGGCGCCGAGCGGGCGGTGAGCACCGCCAGCCGCGGCGAGCAGATTTCGCGAGACAGCGTGCACAGTGTCGAGGCGGTGCAGGCGGCGCTGGCCGGGATCGCCCAGGCGGTCAGCCGCATTACCGGCATGAGCCAACAGATGGCCACGGCCTCGGAGCAGCAGAGCCATGTGGCCGAGGACATCAACCAGCAGATCGTGCGCATTGCCCAGCTGTGCGACCAGAGCGCAGGGCAGGCCAAGCAGGGGGCCGAGATCAGCCAAGACCTGGAGCGGATGGCCGAATACCTGCATAGCCTGGCGGAGCGGTTCAACCGATAGATTTACGCTTGCAGGCCCATTCGCGGGCTAGACCCGCGAAAGGCCCGCAAAGCGGGCCCTAAATATCAGCCTGTGGCAAAATACTCCGCCAACGGAGATCCTCATGCCCAGACCCCGCTGCGAACGCTGCCAGCGCCCGCTCGACCATTGCCTCTGCCCGGTGATTCCCAGCCTCGACAGCCGTACCCGGGTGATCCTGCTGCAGCACCCCAGTGAAACCGCCCATGCGCTGAACACTGCCCGCCTCGCTGCCCTCGGTCTGGTCAATGCCGAACTGCGGGTCGGCGAAGTCTTCGCTGATCTTGCCGAATTGTTGGCGACCCCAGGTTATCGCCCCGTGCTGCTGTTCCCCGGTGAGCAGGCGCAAGCGCTGACAGCCTACGGCGAAGCGGACGACAGGCCGTTCATGTTGATCGTCCCCGACGGCACCTGGCGCAAGGCACGCAAGCTGCTGTACCTGAACCCGCTGCTGGAGGCGCTTCCCAAGGTGACGCTGGCACAAGTGGCACCTTCACGCTACCGCCTGCGCAAGGCGCCGGAGCCGGGAGCGGTGTCGACCATCGAGGCGGTGGTGCAAGCGTTGAACGTGCTGGAGCAACCATCGAACTTCGATGATCTGCTGAAGCCGTTCGAGGTGTTGATCGAAGGGCAGATCAAGGCCATGGG
The DNA here is from genome assembly GCF_052041945.1 of Pseudomonas sp. SMN11. Classification (NCBI taxonomy): domain Bacteria; kingdom Pseudomonadati; phylum Pseudomonadota; class Gammaproteobacteria; order Pseudomonadales; family Pseudomonadaceae; genus Pseudomonas; species Pseudomonas sp. SMN11. The sequence continues at coordinate 383,608 of NZ_JBKGGW010000002.1, forward strand.
CGCCGAGACCTTCAACCGAAATCATGGAAAAGGCTAAGGCCAGCTAGGGATACTCACCTTTCCCGTAACGCCTCGGTCCGGGCCTTGAGCACCGGCTTGAGCAGATAATCCAGCACACTTTTCTGCCCGGTGATGATATCCACCGTGGCTACCATCCCGGGGATGATCAGCAGCGGCTTGTTGTCCCCGCCCAGATGGTTTTTCTCGGTCCGCACCTGGATCAGGTAGAACGCATTGCCCTTGTCGTCGGTGACGGTGTCGGCGCTGATCAGCTCCAGCTTGGCCTTGAGCCCGCCGTAGATGGTGTAGTCGTAGGCACTGAACTTGACCATCGCCGGTTGCCCCGGGTGCAGGAAGGCCACGTCTTGCGGGCGCACCTTGGCCTCGATCAGCAGGTTGTCCTCGATCGGCACGATTTCCACCAGATCGCTGCCCGGCTGCACCACGCCGCCGATGGTGTTGACCTTGAGCAGCTTGACGATGCCGCGCACCGGCGAAACCACGGTGGTGCGGTTGACCCGGTCATCAATGGCGATGCTGGTGGCGGTGATTTTGGACAGCTCGGTGCGCTTGTCATTCAGCTCCTTGGCTGCGTCAGAGCGGAAGCTGGCGTCGGACTCTTCAATCTTGCTTTTGATCTCGGCGATCGCCGCCTCGGCGCGGGGTATGGCCAGGCTGGTGGCATTGAGCTGGCCGCGGGCTTCCACGGTGCGTTGCTTGAGGCGCAGGATCTCCACCGGGGAAATGGCGCCTTTGCTCACCAGCGGCGCCGACATGTCTGTCTCCTGTTGCAACAGCGCCACGGCCGAGCGGTACTGATCGACTTTGGAGCGGAACTCGGCCAGCTCCTGGTTTTTCTGCCGCAGCTGTTCGTTGAGGGTCTGTTTTTCGCTGGCCAGGCGCCGTTGGCGCGAGCCGTACAGGGCCGTCTCGTCTTCGGCGACCTGGGGCGCCTTGTTGCGTACTTCGTCCGAGAGCACGAACGGGCGGCCTTCGGCTTCCGCCGACAGGCGTTCGACCTGGGCGGTCAGGGCATAACGGTCGGCTTCGCTTTCGCCTTTGTTGGACTTGAACCGGGTGTCGTCCAGGCGTAGCAGGGTAGCGCCTTTCTCGACCATCTGGCCTTCACGCACGAAGATCTCGGTGACAATACCGCCTTCGAGGTTCTGCACCACTTGTACCTTGCTCGACGGGATCGCCTTGCCTTCGCCAACCGTCACTTCGTCGAGCACCGCCAGGCTGGCCCAGACCAGTGCCACCAGCAACAGCGCGGCGGCCAGCCACACGGTCAGGCGCGACAGGCGTGGCGAGTCCTGCAGGGTGGCGCCGGCCAGTTCCGGCATGTAGTCGCGTTCGGCCCGTTTGTCGGTGCCATGGCTGCTGCGTACGTTTTGCATGAGAGGCATGGTGAGCTCCTACAGGGCCGAGCCGATACGGCCCTTGCGCAGGGCGTCGACAACCGCATCCTTCGGCCCGTCGGCGACGATCTTGCCGTTGTCGAGCACTACCAGCCGGTCGACCAGGCTGAGCATCGAGGTGCGGTGGGTGACCAGCAGCACGGTCTTGCCCGGCACCCAACTCAGCAGGCGCTGGCGCAGTTGCTCTTCGCTGCTGTTGTCCATGTGGCTGGTGGGTTCGTCGAGGATCAGGATCGGCGGCTCCAGCAGCAGCGCACGGGCCAGCAGCACCGCCTGGCGCTGGCCGCCGGAGAGCAGCTGGCCGCGTTCGCCCACCGGGCGGTCGAAGCCGTTCGGGTGATGCCGGGCCAGCTCGCTGACGCCGGTCAGTTCGGCCACTTCGAGCATGCGCGCATCGCTGATGTGGCGCGCGCCCAGGGTCAGATTGTCGCGCAGGCTGCCGGCCAGTAGCGGCAGGTCGTGGGCTACGTAGCCGATCTGGCTGCGCAGGTCGGCGATGTCCAGCTGGCGCAGGTCGAGGTTGTCGAGCAGCACCTGGCCTTCGTCGGGGTGATGGAAGCCCATCAGCTGGCGCCCGAGGGTGCTCTTGCCCGAGCCGCTGCGGCCGATGATGCCTATGCGTTCGCCGGGGGTGATGGTCAGGTTCACATCGTGCAGTGCCGGGCTCACTTGCCCTGGGTAACGGAAGGTGATGTGGCTCAGCGCCAGGCCACCCTTGAGCGTGGTGTGCTCCAGGGCCTGCTGGTCGAGCTGTCGTTCCTGGGGCAGGGCCATCAGCGCGTCGGTACTGCGCATGGTCAGCTGTGCCTGCTGGTAGCGGGTGATCAGCCCGGCGATCTGGCCGAGCGGGGCGAGCACCCGACTGCCGAGCATGTAGCTGGCGACCAGGGCGCCGACGCTGAGGTTGCCGGCGATGATGCTGTACACCCCGGCAACGATGGTCGCCATGCCGCAGAACTGCTGGATGAACAGCGTGCCGTTGCTGGCCAGCGACGACAGGTTGCGGGCATGGGCGTCGAGGCGGGCGATGGCGGCGTTGGTGTGCTCCCACTGGTACTGGCGTTCGCTTTCGGCGCCGCAGGCCTTGAGGGTTTCCAGGCCGCCCAAAGTTTCGATCAGCAGGGCCTGGCGCACGGCACCGAGGCTCAGGCTTTTCTGCACGGTGTCGCGCAGGCGGGCCTGGATGATCAGGGCAAAACCCACCGCCAGCGGGAAGGCGATCAGCGGGATCAGTACCAGCCAGCCACCGAGCAGGCCGATCACCAGCAGCATCAGGGCCACGAAGGGCAGGTCGATGATGCTGGTCAGGGTGACCGCAGTGAGAAATTCACGCAGGCCCTGGAAGTCATGAATGCTCTGGGCGAAACCACCGATGGTGGCGGGCTTGGCCTTCATGGCCATGCCGGTGATGCGCTCGAACAGGGTGGCGGAGAGGATCAGGTCGGTCTTCTTGCCGGCCTGGTCCAACAGGTGGGCGCGGACCATGCGCAGCACCAGTTCGAAGGCGGTGCCGATGAACAGGCCGGCAACTAGCACCCACAAGGTCGACAGCGCCTGGTTGGGCACCACGCGGTCGTAGGTCTGCATGACGAACAGTGGCACCATCAGACCGAGCAGGTTGATCAGCAGGCTGGCCAGCAGGGCGTCGCCGTACAGCCAGCGGGAATGGCGCAGGGTGTCGCGGAACCAGGCGTTGACCCGCGGTAGCAGCGGTGAGCGCACGTCTTCCAGGGTATGGCGTGGGCGTGCGAACAGGGCGTTGCCGCTGTAGGCCTGTTGCAGCGCTACACGTTCGACCCATTGCTCGCCGCCTTCAGCTTCGCAGGGCAGGATCAGCGCGCGGCCGTCATCGCCCCAGCGTTGCAATACCGCGCTGCGGCCATTGTCGAGCAACAGCAGCACGGGCAGGTTGAGCGCCGAGATGTCATCAAGCGCTCGCTCCAGCACCCGCGCTTGCAGGCCGGCACGCGCCGCAGCCCGCGGCAGCAAGTCTACGCCCAGGCGCTGCTGGGCCAGGGGCAGGCCGCTGCACAGGCTGGCTCGGCTGGCCGGGCGACCGTGCAGCCGGCACAGGATCAGCAAGCCATCGAGCAGTGGGTCATCGACATCCGGACGCGGTTGCGCGCTTTGCATACTGGTCACGATGGCCTACTCCCGCCAGGGTGGATGGGTTGCTGTGCAGGCGATCCGTGCCAGTGCGTGCGACGCTTAGCGCATCTCGGGCAATCTGGCTTCGGTCCGGACCTCGTTGTTGGCGATAGCCTCTGGTGGCAGTGAAATGCGTTGCTTGCTCAGCAGTTCACCCATGGTCGCCAGTACCCGGTACATCGAAAACTCTTCGGTGTAACGCACTTCGGTGTAACGGCGGTTGGCGTTGTACAGCTCGTTTTCGCTGTCGAGCACGTCGAGCAGGGTACGCTGGCCCAGGCCGAACTGGTCCTGATAGGCCGCGCGCACGCGTTGGGTGGTTTCGGCGTACTCACGGGCGGTCGGGGTCTGTTTGCGGGCGTTGTTCATGGCGTTCCAGGACAGGCTGAGGTTTTCGGTCAGCTCGCGCAGGGCATTGTTGCGGATGTCCAGGGCCTGGTTGATCTTGTGCGCGTCGGATTGCAGCCGGGCCTTGTCGCTGCCGCCGCGGAACAAGTTGTAGTTGAGTTCGACGCCGGCCTGCCAGTCGTTGTTGCTATGGCCCTTTTCGCCGCCGATGTTGTTGTTGGCACCGGTAGCCAGCACTGCGTCCAGTCGCGGATAGAACGGTGATTTGGCGACTTCGTACTGCTGTTCTGCGGCATTGACGTCGGCCTGGGCCGATTTCAGGTAAGGGTTGTTCTGACGCATGCCTTCGCGGGCTTCGTCGAGCGTGCCGGGTACTTCGACCTTGATCGACTGTGGGCCTTCCAGCTCGTCAGGCACGCGGCCGACCACGCTGTAGAAGTTGGCTTCGGCATCGGCGAGGTCGACTTCGGCGGTATCCAGGTTGTTTTCCGCCAGGGCGCGACGGGCGCGGGACTGGTCGAGGTCGGCGGTGCTCCCCACGCCGCGCTCGCTGCGCAGGCCGATCTGGTCGTTGACGCGCAGGTGCGCCTGCAGGTTGTTCTTGGCCAGGGTTACCAGTTCGCGGCGCTTGAGCACCTCCAGATACACCTCCACGGCGCGCAAGGCGACATCCTGGGCGACGCCCTGGGTGTAGTAGGCGCGGGAGGTTGCCACTGCCTCGGTGCGGCCCACTTCATTGGCGGTGTTGAAGCCGTCGAAGATCATCTGCCGCAACCGTAGTTCGGACTGTGTGTAATTGAGCGTTTCCTTTCTGTGGTCGCTGGTACCGTCCGGGTTGAGACCGCGGGTGTTCAGGTTGTCGGAGCGCTGGCGCCCATAACCAGCCACCAGGTCCACTGTCGGGTAGTAGCCACCACGGGCGAATTTCACGTCCTCGTCGGCCGAAAGCTTGCTGTTGCGGTTGGAACTGATCTCTGGGTGGTAATCCACGGCACTCTGGACGGCTTCGTTGAGGGACATGGCCTCAACGCTCGTACATGCCATGGCTACCAGCATTGCGCTGGCGAGGGGTGTTAGAACGCGCATGGGGCTACTTCTCCCTGGGTCACAAAAAATTCCTGCATTCGCCAATAAAATGACGATATTTATAGTTCAAACCGTTTCATGTTTGTAACAACAGAGCTAAGAACATTTAACGCGCGAGCTAAGAATATTTTTTCATAACGCCTATGCGAAAAAAAACTTATGCGGTCTATGCAAAGCAAGACATTGTTTCATTCAAGTGGATTTGCGAGTCGCTGCAAGGCGCGGCTTACAGGCACTTCAGGAAATTCCAGATTTTTTACAGCTAAGGACATGGATCGGATAGGTGAAAGCAGTATTTGGCGACAAAAAATTGGCATGCATTAACGGCCAACTTAAATAACTCCTATCGCCAAAGTAGAGCCTGAGAGAACGATTCTCACCGTTGAGATTTTTCGGACTCCTTGCCCACACCTGCCTGCGCAATGTCAGTGGCTGATGTAGCCGATCAGTTAGGGGAGGCGTGCGCTCATGGCTAAGTTAGTCGGTGTGGTCAGCAAGGTGATTGGTCAGGTTTTCGCGGTTGCCAGCGATGGCAGTCGGCGAGCCTTGATCGAAGGTGACCGCCTGTTCGCTGGCGAGCAACTGGAAACGGGGCCTGCAGGGGCCGTGGCGGTGCACCTGCAGAACGGTGCCGAGTTGACCCTGGGCCGTGACAGCAGCCTGGAGATGACCCCGGACCTGCTGGCCAGCCGGGCGCCCCATGCGCAGGGCCACGACACTGCGCCAAGCGACGCGCAACTGAGCGATGTGGAGCGCATCCAGCAGGCGATTGCCGCTGGCGACGACCCGACCCAGAGCGCCGAGCCGACCGCCGCCGGGTCAGGCAGCCCTAGTGCTACCGGGGCGCTGGGAGGTGGCCACAGTTTCGTCTTGCTCAGTGAAGTCGGTGCTCGTGTCGATCCCGTGGTTGGCTTCCCGACGGCAGGCTTCAATGGCTTTCCAGAGCTTGCCAATCGCGAAGTGGGCGGCCTCGACCCCAGCAATGGCAGTTCGCTCAACGGTCGGCCGGTTGGCGGCGGCGATGGCGGTACAGGACCTACGGAGCCGTCCATCCCGACGGTAGACGAAAATCATCCGGTAACGTTGGTGGGCCTGAACATCGCCCCTGGTGAACTGAGCCTGAACGAGGCGAATCTGCCGCTTGGCTCTGCCAGTGATGCAGCGGCCTTGACCCAGCACGGCAGCTTTACCGTGGTGGCTCAGGATGGGGTGTTCAACCTCAGTGTCGGTGGCATCAACGTGGTCACCGGTGGCGTGGTGACCGGCGTTGGCCAGTCGATCTCCACCGGGCTGGGCAACATCCTGACGATTACCGGCTACAACCCGAGCACTGGCGTGGTGAGTTACAGCTATACGCTGACTGCGACCGGGCAGCATATCGAGGACGATGGGGCCAAGTCGCTGACCGAGCACTTGCCGGTCCTGGTCAGTGACAGCGACGGTGATGTTGCCCAGGGCTCGCTGGACGTGATCATCCACGATGATGCGCCGCAGGCTTTCGCTGATGGCAGCGTGGTCACGGCGACCGAGCAGCATGTCGAACTGACCGGGAATGTGCTGACCAACGACGTGCAAGGCGCCGACCGCGTGGCCGGCGGCCCGGTGATCGCCGGTACGTTCACTGGCACCTACGGCACGCTGGTCCTGGCCGCAGACGGCTCCTACACCTACACGCTCAACCCCAATGCCCCGGACTTCATGAACCTTGGCGGTGGCGGCAATGGCGTGGAGCACTTCAGCTACACGATCAAGGACGCCGACGGCGACACCAGCACGGCGACGTTGACGCTGAACATCAGCAACCTCAACGACCCGGTCACCCTCGACGGCCTGGACGCGCAGAACGGCGAGCTGACCGTCTACGAGAAGCACCTGAGCGACGGCGCCGCGCCGGATGCGAATGCCCTGACCCAGCAAGGTACCTTCAAAGTGACGGCGGCTGACGGCCTGCTAAGCCTGAGCGTGGGGGGTATCGCCGTGGTCACTGGCGGCGTGGCTGCAGGCTTCCCGCAATCGGTAGTCACGCCGGAAGGCAACACCCTGACCATCACCGGCTACAACCCGAGCACCGGGGTGGTGAGC